>JBFZCW010000066.1:0-20035 GCA_041307765.1 Chromatiaceae bacterium | reverse complement strand
GCCACGGCCTTCTCCATCACCGCGTTGCCCATCCTTGGTCGCATAATGATCGAGTTCAAGATCACTCGGCAGCCCATCGGCGTCATCGCCATTAGCGCCGCTGCAATCAACGACGTGGTCGGCTGGCTTCTGCTCGCCCTGGTCACTGCGCTCGCCCTGGCCCAGTTCGACCCCGCAGACTTTGGCCTCAAAGTGCTGCTGGTCGCCGGCTTCTTCGTAACCTGGTGGTACCTCATGCGGCCGCTCCTCAAGCGCCTCATCCGCCTGAGCCAAGCTGGCCCGGTGCCGACGGGCGAGAAGGCCGGACGCGGCAAGCTCACCCACAACCTCCTCGGCATCCTGCTCGCCGGCATTTTCATCTCGGCGATCACGACCTATCAGCTCGGCATCTTCGCCATCTTCGGCGGTTTCATGATGGGGGTGATCCTGCATGATGAGCACGCGCTCATCGAGGCGTGGAAGGAACGCATCGGCCACTTCGTCATGGTCTTCTTCCTGCCCATCTTCTTCACCTACACCGGGCTGCGCACCAACATTGGCGGGCTGAATTCCGTTGCCGCCTGGGGCTGGTGCCTAGCGCTCATCGCCCTCGCCACCCTTGGAAAGTTCGGGGGGAGCTACCTCGCGGCGCGCTGGGCTGGGCTATCGCATCAGGAGGGCAAGGTGCTGGGCATCATGATGAACACCCGCGCCTTGATGGAGCTCATCGTCGTTAATGTCGGATACGACTTGGGCGTCATTTCCCAGCAGGTTTTCACCATGCTGGTGCTGATGGCCATTTTCAGCACCGTCATCACTACCCCTGGGCTACGTCGCTGGTTACCGAGTCTGGGGATCGGAATTTACGCCAGGCACTGAAGTTCAGCCGGGCTTCATCGCTTGGTATTCGGCGAGGATGGCCAATGCGCGTGTTTCGACGTGCCGTTTGACTCCGGTAAAGCCGGCGGCCTCCAGCGTATGGATGACCTTGCCCGGAGCCACACAGGCATCGACGGTGTCCCAGTAATAGCGCCACAACCTGGCCGTGTCGGCGCTGCCGCCGACCAGGCGGGCCAGCACGGGCACCGCCCTGCGCATGTAGACCTTGAGCAGGAACTGGCTCCACGTCCGTTCCGGCTTTGTGATCTCTAGCAGGCACAATCGGCCGCCCGGTTTGAGGATGCGATGGAATTCGCCGAAGGCGACCGAGAGATCGCCGATATGGCGCAGCGCATAGCCCATGCTCAGGAAATCGAAACTGCCGTTGGGAAACGGGATCGCTTCCGCCCTGCCCTCCACGAGTTGAACGCCGGCCGGCAGGCGGGCGTTGGCCATCATGCCGGTGCTCGGGTCGACACCAACCACCAGGCTGGGGTCGCCCACTCGCTTGACTGCCTCGCGGGCCACGAGGCCGGTGCCTGTGCCGACGTCGACAATGCGCATGCCCGGTTCAAGACCCGCCCGCTCCAACGCCTGCCCTCGGTACCAAGGCCCGCTTCCCAGGGCGAGCAGCCGCTCGATCCGGTCATAGTCCGCCGCGGTGCTGTCGAACATCTGGCGGACGAAGCCGCGCCGCTCTTCCTCGCTGGCGTAGTACTCCGTCAGCGGCGGGTGTGGCGCATGGACGGGCGCGTCGGATGGAGCTTCGCGTTTGTTCATCGAGGGCTCAAACGTCGCAGAAGGAGGAAGGGCAATCGCAGCAGGAAGCCCAGCATCAACCGAAGGTGCATCCAAGTCAGCAAAGTGTTATCGCGCAGATAATCGAAGTGGGAGACACCGCCTTTGTCGGCGGCGAGATACTGCACCGGCGCCGGCAGGTTGATGGGGCGGACACCCCGCCAGCACAGGCGCACCACCGCCTCTGGATCGAAGTCGAAGCGGCGCATCCAGCGCTGGCCATGCATGACTTGGCGAAGGGGCTCGATGGGATAGACGCGGAAGCCATAGAGGGAATCGCCGATGCCTATCCACAGGGTCTCCAGGTTGGCCAACCCGTTGGATAGCTTGCGGCCATGGACCCGAAGCTTTGGGGCGCTGGTGTCGAACACCGGCACGCCAAGGACCATGCTTTCCGGGGCGCCACTGGACGCCGTCATGAAGGTTGGGATGAGGTCGGCCGGGTGTTGGCCGTCCGAGTCCATGGTCAGTGCGTGGGTGTAGCCTTCACCGACGGCCAGATTGAGGCCGTGCAGGATCGCCGCGCCCTTGCCGCCGTTTTCGGACAGCACCAGCACCCTGAGCCCAGGATCTGTCGCCGCCATCTCCTGGAGCCCGTCGGCCGTCCCATCTGTGCTGCCGTCAACCACCACCCATACGGGAGTCCACTGCTGGCGGGCGGCGCGAACCGTCTCATAGACCAGGGTCCCGGGGTCATAGCTTGGGATCAGGACCAGATGGGTGGCGCTGACGGTCATGCTTGGCGGCATCAGGTGTGCTGAGGCGTACCGGATTCTGCCGCCATCGGCGCATGGAGCGGCAGTAAACAGGGGGTATTGCACAACTCGGCAATGAAGTAGCGCTCCAGTTCCTCGGTCAAGATCCGGGCCTGTTCCGGCGGATCGAAGCGGCGACCGAGTCGGATGCGATAGGTGATCGGCATTGTCGGGCATCGAAGCAGTGGCCACCCCTTGGTGAGGTACTGCGAGTCGGTCTCGATGAGCAGGGTCTGGATCGGCACCCTTGCCTGGCGGGCGATGAGGGCAGCCGCGCCGGTACAGGGGTTGATCGGCCAGCGGGTGGTACGGGTGCCTTCGGGAAACAGCAACAGGTGACTGCCGCCTTTCAGCGCGGCCACGGCCTGCCGGATCATGCTCAGTTGCGCGTCGTTGCGGATGTAGCCCGCCAGCCGTGCGCCTCCGCCGAGGAAGATGTTATCGACGATGTCGGCCTTCATGACGCAGGTGACGTTGGACAGCCGCGAGATGACCATCAGTGCGTCGAGCAGGCAGGGATGGTTGGGGGCGATCACCAGCGGCCCTTCGGCGCGCAAGGCATCGAGGTCCCGAATATCGAAACGGCAAGCGCCGATCAGCGCGAGGGCACCAAGGTAGACGCGAAAGACCGCTGTGGTGGCCCAACGTCCAACCCGGTGGCTCCAACGCTTCGGCAGGAGGTAATAGAGGGCCGCCGCCAGCAGCGACCAGGTCAGGGACAGGGTCCCGAGCAGGGTCAGGCCGAACCACAGGACGGAGT
The DNA here is from genome assembly GCA_041307765.1 of Chromatiaceae bacterium. GTDB lineage: Bacteria > Pseudomonadota > Gammaproteobacteria > Chromatiales > Chromatiaceae > DYRB01. The sequence goes on along the minus strand of JBFZCW010000066.1, from coordinate 16,864 downwards.
GTTCGTAGAGCCGACGCATCCGACGGCTGAGGGCCCCTGGCAATGACCCGAAGGTAGGGCTCACTCGAACGCCTCGACGCGGGTGGACGATTCCCCCAGGATCCAGGCAATACCAATGCCGGCGGAAAACGAATACTCCTGTTCGACCAGCGGACTATCCGCGAAGGCGGCGCCCTTGAGGGTGTCCCAGCGGGCAAAGGCACCGAGCCAATACTTCGGATAGCGCTTCGACACTGCCATCAAAAACTGGCTGCCGGCGTAGCCCCCTTCGGCATCGTAAGCCGGACGGTCGGCGGTCGCATATTGCGGAGCGACCGAATAGAAGTAGTCATGGTTGCGTTCGGAGCCATACATGGGCCCGGTGAGCAACCCCAGGTTCCAGCCGGGAAGACCCGCGACATCGACGATGTCCAGGTTGAGGCGGGGCGAGAAGACCCAGCCGATGTCGTCCACACCGCCGCTCGCGGTCACGGCCATGCGCACGGGCAGTCGCAAATCGAGCTGATAGCGCCGGTTAGCGGTACGCCACAGGTGGATGTCGATCGAGGGGCCAAGCTCCACCGTCGGTTGCAGGTCAGGCATGCCTTGCCTGGCCCGATTGTCGTCACTTCTGACCGGCAGCGACGCCCCTAGGCTGAGGTTGAGCTCGATGCGGTCGGTATCGAAAAAGACGCCGCGAAGGCCGTGTCGGTCCGCCTTGATGATCTCGCCGCGATAGACGAAGTAGGGAAAGGGCAGGACATAGGGGCTGGATTGGTCCGAGCCAGGATAGTCCGGGAAGTAGAGGCCAGTGACGCCAATGCCGAGCTCCCAGAGGGGCTTCTCGCTAGCGGCCGCCGCTGCCGAAAGACAGGCGAATACCAGGGCGGCGAGGGTGACCTGGCCGGTGTGGCGTGTCATGTCCGGGCCCCGGCCTGCGATGGGGGGGAGATGGCATGGCCGCCGGAGGCCTCGATCTCGACCAGCAGGTCGGCGCGGCAGACATCGGCATGCAAAAACACGGCCGATAATGGGGCTCCGATGAGTTGGGTGATTTCGTTGCGCACCTTGCCCAGGTCCTCCGGGCGTCGGACATAGATCTTATAGGCAAGGTTGTCGAGGCGGAAGTTGGCGTTCGGGGCTAGGCGGTTGGCCTCGGCGATGACGGCCTGGATATTGTGGAGCGATTCCCGGGTCTGCGCAGCGACGTCTCCCTCATGCAGGGTCTGATGACCGACGATGCTGGCCGTGCCGGAGATGAACAGCATGTCGCGTCCCCCGAGATTGACGAGACAAGCGCGTGAGAAGGTCGGGCTGCGCGGACCATACTGGCTGGGGTAATGGTAGGCGCTGACCTGCCGCGGGTTCTCGATGCCAATCATTTCCGCCCGGGCCGCCAGAAAGGCGATGTGGAGGCCGCCGGCGGCGGAGCCCAGGGCACAGGAGGCCGGTACGCTGCCGCTGACGGAGCGGCCACGGGACAGGAACGCGTCCTGGCGGCCGACGTTGAACTGGCGGTAACGCTCCATGTTCTGGCTAACCTGGTTGATCGCTGGGAAATAGTTCCAGAAACGCAGCACGGCACCATAACCGAGGGATTCGAGCAGTTCGAAGATCGACCGGTAGCCGGCCTCCGTTGCGACTTGAAGTGGCGGGCGCTGATGCAGGGGCGCATCGCCAACGGCCTCGTCCAGGGTCAGGCAGCCGAACAGACAGGCCTCGCCCTGACGGTAGCGGATGAGTCCATGCCGGCCGGACTTCAGGGGTTCCTGGCTATGCCACACCTCGCAAACTGCCTCTGTCCCCTCCGGCAATGTCATATCAACGGCCAGGATCGGCAGCCCCGCGGTATCCTGAGCGATGGCGGGGTGGGAAAAACAGATACCGCCGAGCAGGCTGTCCTGTCCGCTGTCTGCCTGCTGATAAGCTCGTGATGCCGGCAGGTATTCAAGCCGCAGGAGATCTTCCGTTGGCTTCATCGGCAGCCCATCTCTTCAGAGTCTTCCACGTAGCGGATGTTCAGCTTGCGCTGCTTCCACGCCACGATCGTGCGCTTCAGGTTGGCCAGAGACGCGGCGTAATAGATCGCTTTGAACAACCGTAGCGAACCCCAGATGGGCGTATTGCCGAAGATGTCGCCGGCCAATACCGACAGCAGTGCCTCCTTGACCCGGAAGGCATTGCGTGGTGCCATGAATAGGTCGCGCATGGTGGGGTTGGTGACGCGGTAGATGAACCAGGAGAATTCCTTCGGTCCATGTTTCATGACCCGATCGAATTCCTTCAGGGCTTGCGCCGCCCTCTCAGGTTGCCGGAGACAGGTATCCACCGCATCCGCGCCGGAGAAGGCACTGTTCATCGCCAGCATGACGCCGGACGAGAAAACCGGATCGATGAAGGCGTAGGCATCGCCAAGGAGCAGCCAGTTGGTGCCGTGGGTGCGGTCGCAGGTATAGGAAAAATTCCCCGTGGCTTCCACGTCCGACACCAGTTCGGCAGCCTGGAGCCGCTCTGCCAGGGCCGGGCACAGGGCGATAAGGTCCAGGAAGAACCCCTTCACCGGTTTCTTGCGGGTCTTCAAATGGTAGGGCCAGATGACGGCGCCGACGCTGGTGATGCCGTCGGCCAGCGGAATGAACCAGAACCACCCATGCTCGAACCAGAAGATGGTGATGTGGCCCTCCTTCTTGCCCTCGTGCCGCCTGGCACCGCTGAAGTGCGCGTAGAGCGAGGAACTGTTGTGCCTGGGGTTCCGGTGCTTGGCCTTGAGTCGGTTGCCAAGGAAGGTGTCGCGGCCGGAGGCGTCGATGAGAAAACGGCATTGCCAGGTCTCGCTACGGCCGTCGTCATGGTCAGCGCGGACGATGGCTCCTTCGCCGTTGGGCAGGAATTCGACGTCGCGCACGCGGCAGCCTTCAATGACGTTGGCGCCTTTACGGCCGGCATTGCGGATCAGGATCTCGTCGAACTCGGAACGACGCACCTGGTAGGCGTGCGGCATGGACTTGTCCCAGGCGTCGGCGAACTCGAAAGTCTGGCTGTGCTCGTGCCAGGGGGAGACGAATTCTGCTCCCCATTTCGGCATACCGATGGCCTCCACCTCGGCACGGATGCCCAGCTTCTCGAACAGTGGCAGGTTGGCCGGCAGCAGGGATTCACCGATATGGAATCGGGGGTGGCGCGCCTTTTCCAGCAAGGTCACCCGGTAGCCCTTCGCCGCCAGCAGCGTGGCCGCCGTGGAGCCAGCCGGGCCCCCTCCGATCAACAGGACGTCACAGCGTTGCTCGGCCTGACTGGTTTGCATGGCATCGGACAGCATGGCACTCTTCCCTCAACCCAATTGGCGGCGCGGCCACGCATGGGTCTGCCCGCATGAACTGGAAATCCACCGAATATGGCTGACTGACGCAGGAGATTTCGAGGCGTCTGCGATTATGTCATCAGGGGCGTCATTAGCGCCATTCCCCGGCTCCGGGTGCTCCGGCGTGCGACAGGCACGGGCGGCTTACGCGGATCCGGGCGGCAGGTAGAGTGCGAATGGCCCTAGCCCTGGTTACCGGAGCCTCCGGATTCATCGGGCCTGCCCTGTGCAGGCGCCTCCAGCAAGAGGGTTGGCGCGTGCGTGCCCTGATGCGCAGGCCTGCCGAAGGGCCGTGGGACGAGACCGTCCTGGTCGACCTCGGGCGGGAGCCCCTGCCCACTGAGACCCTGGCGGGTGTGGATTGTGTCTTCCACCTGGCTGGCAAAGCCCACGCTCTGGCCGAGGGCCCCGGGGCGGACGAGGAATATCGGCTCTCCAACGTGCAGAGCACCTTGGATCTGCTCGCCGCGGCTCGACCGCGGTCGGTGCGCAGATTCGTCTACTTTAGCAGCGTCAAGGCCATTGGCAGGAGCGGAGATTCGGCCCTCACAGGAGATGCCGAACTCGTGCCGGACTCTCCCTATGGCCGCTCCAAACTGGCGGCGGAGCGGGCGGTCCTGGGCAGCGGTGCGGTCCCGCATCCGGTGGTCTTGCGGCCGGCACTGGTCTATGGGCCGAACCCCAAGGGTCATCTGGGGCTGATGATCCGGGCGGTCCGGGCGGGGTGGTTCCCGCCTTTGCCCGATCTCGCCAATGGCCGGTCCATGGTGCATCGTGATGATCTGGTCGAGGCCGCGCTGCTCTGTGCCCTCGATCCGCGGGCCAACGGCAAGGCCTATGTCGTCACGGACGGGATGCCCTACAGTACCCGCCAGATCTACGAGTGGATACTGGAGGCGCTGGGACGCAAACCGCCAGGCTGGACTCTGCCGGTCTCAGTTCTGCGGGCCGGGGCAAGGCTGGGCGATGCCCTGGGCCGGGTGCGCGGGCGGCGTTTCCCGTTCGATTCCGACATGCTGGAAAAGCTGGTGGGCTCGGCCTGCTACGAGGGCGAGGCGATCCGTCGGGAACTTGGGTTTGTGCCCAAGCGAGACCTGCGCGGGAGCATGGCGGAGATGGTGGCGACGACCCCCGCCGGAAGGCCGGCTACGACGCGCCGGCTGGCCTAGCCCCGGGTTTCAGGTCCGGTGGCCGGCGCGCCCCGTCGCCAGCGGCGCTCGGCCCAGGGCGCACTACAGGGCTGGGAGGCGACGTCTGGGGCCTCCATCGGGTCGACGGGCCCGACGCGTCGATCACTCGAACCAGGGTCCGACCCGAACCAGCAAGACCCCGCCGCCGACCAGGCACAGCGTGGCGATCGACAGCGCAACCCCATTGGAGACCACAGCCCCTGGGCCGAGCAGCAGCAACAGGGTGCCGCTGAGGATCAGGACGCCGCCGACCGTCGCGTTGACCCCCCGCGCGTGTTGACGGGCAAGCTCGCGCCTGAGCCTGCGCATCTCCTCGCCCCGCCAGTCCCCATGCGCGCCCTGGCGCTCCAGTTGGGCGACGACCTTGAGCAGCCGCAGAGGCAACTCCGGCAGCTCCTCAGAGATCAGCGGCAGGGCCTTGCGCATCCGCGCGAGGAGGGCTCTGGGGCCTACCTGATCCTTCATCCATCGCTCCATGAAAGGCTTGGCCGTGGTCCAGAGATCCAGCTCCGGGTAGAGCTGCCGGCCGAGCCCCTCGATGTTGAGCAGGGTCTTCTGCAGCAGCACGAGCTGGGGCTGGATCTCCATGTTGAAGCGCCGGGCGGTCTGGAACAGGCGCAGCAGGAAGTGCCCGAAGGAGATCTCCGCCAGCGGCTTCTCGAAGATGGGCTCGCTGACGGTGCGGATGGCCGACTCGAACTCGTCCACGCGCGTCCCAGGAGGCACCCAGCCGGATTCGACGTGCAGCTCCGCCACCCGCCGGTAGTCGCGGTGGAAAAAGGCCAGCAGGTTTTCGGCGAGGTAACGCTGGTCCTCTGTGGTCAAGGTGCCGACGATGCCGAAGTCCACCGAGATGTAGCGCCCGCTCGGCTCCACGAAGATATTGCCGGGGTGCATGTCGGCGTGGAAGAAGTTGTCGCGGAAGACCTGCGTGAAGAAGATCTCCACCCCGCGCTCCCCCAGCAGGCGCATGCTCACCCCCTGGGCCTTGAGGGCAGGGACATTGCTCACCGGCGTGCCGTAGATGCGCTCCATGACCATGACGTTCGGGCGGGTCAGCTCCCAGTACACCTCCGGGATGTACAGCGCGGGGCTGTCCTGCCAGTTGCGCCGCAGCTGAGAGGCGTTGGCCGCCTCCCGCTGAAGGTCGAGCTCGTCGAAGATGGTCTTTTCGTACTCGGCCACTACCTCCAGCGGGCGCAGGCGCTTGCCCTCCTTCCAGTAGTGCTGGGCCAGGCGGGCGATGATGTAGAGGAGTCCGATGTCGCGGCGGATGACTTTGTCGATCCCCGGGCGCAGCACCTTGACCACGACCTCGCGCCCATCCTTGAGCCGGGCGGTGTGGACCTGGGCGATCGAGGCCGAGGCTAGGGGGGTCTCGTCGAATCCGTCCAGCACCGTTGCCACCGGGCGCCCGAGGGCCTTCTCGATCAGGGCCCTGGCCTCGGCTCCTGGGAAGGGCGGGACTCGGTCCTGGAGCTTAGCCAACTCAACCGCCAGGTCGTCCGGCAGCAGGTCGCGGCGGGTGGAGAGGATCTGCCCGAACTTGACGAAGATCGGTCCCAGGTCCTCCAGGGCCCGGCGGATGCGCACCGGGTACGGTTGCGGGTCCTGGCGGAACCAGAACCAGGGGGACAGATAGGTCAGGAAGCGCAGGGGGCGGAACAGGTGGGTGGCCAGCACCACCTCATCCAGCCCGTGGCGCAGCAGGACCCAGTTGATGTGGAAGAGGCGCAGCGCATCGGAGGGACGGATCATGCGCCGTGGTCCGCGCCCGAGTCCGAGGGGGGGCGCCTGCGTGCCAGGCGCTCGACCCGGGCGGCCAGGCGCTCGGCGTCGTCGCGCAGGGTATCGACGTGGTCGAGGAAGGCCTGGACCTCGTAGTCCGTGGGCAGCAGCCTGGCCTCCTCCTGGAGGTACTCCTTGAGGTCCTGGGTCAGGGTGTCCGCGGATTTGCGACCCCAGCTCCCCACCGAGCGCAGGCCCTGGCCGACCTGATGGGCCACGGGGTCGCCGACCAGGCGCGAGAGCTGCTCCTCCCAGTCCACCTCCAGCCCAGCGATGAAGGCCCCGAGGTCCTGGGCCAAACGGGTGTCTCCCTCGACCTCCACCTCGCCGGCGAAGAGGTTGTCCGCCTTGCGCTCCGCCAGGCCCAGACGCGCCAGGGCCAGCGGCGAGCCGCGCAGCAGGCAGTCCGGTTCGCCCTCGTAGGCGCCGAAGAGCTGGAGACCGTCGGTCCCCGGGATAAGATAGAAGCGCGTCCCGAACCCCTTGAGCTCGATACAGATCAGTCGCCCCTGCAGCGGCGCGAGGCGCGCGGCACCCTCCGGGTCCAGGGCGATGTAGCGGTTCAGCGCGGTCTCCAGGGCGGCCAGGGCCGGGTCCGGGATGGCCATGCTCGGGATCGCGGCGCCGCTCACAGCTTGAACCCGCGGTGGATGGCGACGATCCCGCCAGTGAGATTGAACCAGTCGCAGCGCTCGAATCCGGACACCTCCATCATGGAGCGCAGGGTCTCCTGATCCGGGTGCATGCGGATGGACTCCGCCAGGTAGCGGTAGCTGTCGGCGTCGTCTGCCACCAGCTTGCCGAGGACCGGCAGGACGTTGAAGGAGTACAGGTCGTAGACCTTTTGCAGCGGGGCGCTGGTTGGGTGGGAGAACTCCAGGATCAGGGCCCGCCCGCCGGGGCGCAGGACCCGGTACATCTCATCCAGGGCACGCTGCTTGTGGGTGACGTTGCGCAGCCCGAAGCCGATGGTGACGCAGTCGAAGTGGTCGCCGGCCAGGGGCAGGGCCTCGGCGTTGGCCAGGGTGTAGTGCAGGTTGCCCACCAGACCCAGGTCGGTGAGGCGGGCGCGCCCCTGGCCGAGCATGGCGGCATTGATGACGGACAGGACCACCTCGCCCTCGGGCCCGACGATGCCCGAGAAACGCTGGGCCAGGTCGCCGGTCCCAGCGGCGAGGTCAAGGACGCGATGGCCTCGCCGCACGCCGGATAGCGCCACCGCCTGGCGCTTCCAGAGGCGGTGGATGCCGAGCGACATGAGGTCGTTCATGATGTCGTAGCGGGAGGCGACGGAGTCGAACACCGCCTTGACGTGGCTGGCCTTCTGGGTGACCGGGACCTTGCGGAAGCCGAAGTGGGTGGTGTTGTCGTCGGACATGGGAGGGTGCTCCGGATGGGTGGCCGGATTCTACACGAGTCGGGCGCGCCGGGGTCTCGCCCCGGCCCGTGCTGCCCCCGGCGCGCAGATCAGGACGGTTTCTTGCGCTTGTGCCCGGCCTGCTCCAGGTCGGCGAGGTACTGCTGCCAGAGGGCATCCTGGTGCTCGCCCAGGTTGTGCAGGTAGTCCCAGGAGTAGATCCCGGTGTTGTGCTCGTCGTCGAAGTGCAGGCAGATGGCGTAGTGGCCCACGGGCTCGATCTGGTCGATGTTGACGTCTTCCTTACCGACCTGGAGGGTCCCCTGGCCAGGCCCGTGACCCTGGACCTCGGCGGAGGGGGAGTAGACCCGCAGGAACTCGCAGGGGAGGTTGTAGTGGGAGCCGTCGTCGAAACTGATCTCCAGCACCCGCGATTGGCGGTGAAGGTTGAGCTCGGTACAAGTGGGCATGGTCGTCTCCTGGGTGCTTGTCGGCGCCTGAGCGCCATTGATGCGACGGGATTGGGTGTTGGGTGGGAGAGGGCTGCTGCGCTTAATCCGACCGGTTGTCGCGCGCCGTTGGGTTACGGCGCGCACCAGCCATGCGACGCGTCGCCGCATGCCTGAGGCGCGCCTAACCCAACCCTACAGGATGTAACGGGACAGGTCGTCGTCCGCCGCCAGCTCTCCCAGGTTGTGGTCCACGAAGGCGGCATTAATGGTCAGGGTCTCGCCGGCGTGCTCCGTGGCGGTGTAGGAGATCCCCTCCAGCAGACGTTCCAGAACGGTATGCAGGCGCCTAGCCCCGATGTTCTCGGTGCGCTCGTTGACTTGCCAGGCGAGCTCGGCCATACGCCGGATTCCGTCCTCGGTAAAGTCCAGATTGACCCCCTCGGTGGCCAGCAGGGCGGCGTACTGCTCGGTTAGCGAAGCGTCCGGCTCGGTCAGGATTCGCACGAAGTCGTCGATGCTGAGCGCCCGCAGCTCCACCCGGATGGGCAGGCGCCCTTGAAGCTCGGGGATCAGGTCGGAGGGTTTGGCCAGGTGGAAGGCCCCGGAGGCGATGAACAGGATGTGGTCGGTGCGCACCGTGCCGTGCTTGGTCGAGACGGTGCTCCCTTCCACGAGGGGCAACAGGTCGCGCTGCACCCCCTCGCGGGAGACGTCGGCCCCGCCCACCCCCTGGTCCGAGCGGCGGGTCACCTTGTCGATCTCGTCCAGGAAGACGATGCCGTGCTGCTCCAGGTTCTCGATGGCGCGGAGCTTCAGGTCCTCCTCGTTGACCCGCTTGGCCGCCTCCTCGTCGCGCAGCACCTTCCAGGCGTCACGGACCCGGAGCTTGCGCCTCTTGGTACGCCCCTGCCCCAGGTTCTGAAAGAGCCCCTGGAGCTGGCTGGTCATGTCCTCCATCCCGGGTGGAGCCATGATCTCCACCCCCAGCGGGGCCATGCTGACCTGGATCTCGATCTCGCGTTCGTCGAGCTCGCCTCTCTTCAGTTTGTCGCGGAACTTCTCGCGGGTGGGTGAGGGGGCCGCGACCGCCCGGCTGTCTTCGTCGAAGCTGGCGGGCGGGGGCAGCAGGGCGTCGAGCAGGCGCTCCTCGGCGGCCGCCTCGGCCTGGTCGCGCAGCTTGTCCATCTCCCGCTCACGGGCCATCTTGATGGCGATGTCCGCCAGGTCGCGGATGATGGACTCGACGTCGCGGCCGACATAGCCGACCTCGGTGAACTTGGTCGCCTCTACCTTGATGAACGGGGCGTTGGCCAGCCGGGCCAGGCGCCTGGCGATCTCGGTCTTACCCACCCCGGTGGGGCCGATCATGAGGATGTTCTTGGGGGTGATCTCCGAGCGCAGGGGCTCGGGAGTCTGGCTGCGCCGCCAGCGGTTACGCAGCGCGATGGCCACGGCGCGCTTGGCCTCGTCCTGGCCGATGATGTGCTTGTCGAGCTCGCTGACGATGGCTTGCGGGGTGAGTTCGGGCATCTGGTGGGCTCGGAGGTCAGCTTTCGGGGTCAGCTCTAAGGGCTTGGGTTTCGGCCCGGGGAGGGCGGGGCCAGCCCCGACTGGCGAGACCTTGCAAGGTGTGGGTGCTTTCCGGCTTCTACAAGACGGGGCGGGGACTGGCTTGGCCGCCAAGCTCCTCGATCACCAGGTTGTGGTTGGTGTAGATGCAGATGTCGGCGGCGATGTGCAGGGCCTGCTCCACGATCTCACGGGCCGAGCGCTCCGTGTTCTCCAGCAGGGCGCGGGCGGCGGCCTGGGCATAGGCCCCGCCGGAGCCGACGGCCATGATGTCGTGCTCCGGCTCGATCACGTCCCCGGTCCCGGAGATGATGAGCGATGTGGTCGCGTCGGCCACGCACAGCAGGGCCTCGAGGCGGCGTAGCATCCGGTCGGTGCGCCAGTCCTTGGCCAGCTCCACGGCGGAACGGGCCAGGTGCCCCTGATGCTTCTCCAGCTTGGCCTCGAAGCGCTCGAACAGGGTAAAGGCGTCGGCCGTGGCCCCGGCAAAGCCGGCCAGGATTCGCTCCTTGTAGAGCCTGCGGACCTTGCGGGCGTTACCCTTCATCACCGTGTTGCCCAGCGACACCTGGCCGTCGCCGCCGACGACCACAGACCCGCCGCGACGGACCGAAAGGATGGTGGTGCCGTGAAGGGTCTCCATGGGGGCTCCTGAAGGGTTAGGGGTTCGTATACTCCGTGCTGCGCATTGTATGGAAGGGAGTCCGACTGCGCAGCGGCGGCTTGCGGGTGCCGCCTCAGCCACCCTTGGCGGGGGGCTTTGCCGCGGCCTTCCTGGGCGGACCCAGACCGGCCTCCGTTGCCGCCAAGGCCGAGGGCTTGCGCCGCTTGCCGATGTCCTTGCGGTCGCGCAGCCGGTCCTTCGGCCTGGCCGCCGCCTTCTTTGCCGCCGCTTCCGCCTTGGCGCGGGCTGCTTGAGCCGCCTTGGCCGGGCCCTTGTGCCTGGTAGGCCCCTGGAAGCGTGATTCCAGCCCCTTGATGCTGCGCGGCAGGAACTCCAGCCGCAAGTAGCGCGCGATGCCCTCGACCCGGTTCCACTCCTGGGAGTTGACCAGGGTGATGGCCACCCCGCGCTCGCCGGCCCGCCCGGTGCGGCCGGTGCGGTGCAGGTACTCGTCGCCGCTGCGCGGGGGGTCGAAGTTGATCACCAGCCCGATACCTGGGACGTCCAGGCCGCGGGCGGCAAGGTCGGTGGCGATCAGCACGGGCACCTCGCCGCGGTGGAACAGGCCCATGACCCGGTTGCGCTCGCGCTGCTCCATCTCGCCGTGCAGTACCACCACCCGTTGGCCCTTGCCGATCAGGAAGGCCCCCAGGGAGACGGTGCGCTCTCGCATATTGGTAAAGACCAGGGCCTTTTCGAAGGGCTCGTGCTCCAGCAGCCACAGAAGCTGCCGCTCCTTGTGCTCGGGCTCGTCGCTCAACAGGATCTGGTGCTCGATGTCCGGGTGCTGCTCGCGGATCGGGTTGACGACCAGGGTCAGGGGGTCGCGCAGCAGCGGCCCCGTGATCCCGGCCAGCCCCTTGTGGTGCAAGGTCGCCGAGAAGAGCATGGATTGCCGCTGCGGGTTGCACCGGCCGATGATGGTCAACACGTCGTCGGCGAAGCCCATGTCGAGCATCCGGTCCGCCTCGTCCAGGACCAGGATCTCCAGGTCCCCCAGGTCCACCTCGTCCCCCTCCAGGTGCTCCAGGAGCCGGCCCGGCGTGGCCACCAGGATCTCCGGGTTCTTGCGCAGGGTCGCGATCTGGTGGGACTTGGCCTCGCCCCCGGTGATGACCCCGGCGGTGAGGCGCGTGAAGCTCCCCAGGCGCATGAACTGGATGTAGATCTGGCGGGCCAACTCGCGGGTGGGGACCAGGATCAGGGCGCGGGTGGCGCTGGTGCGGGACCTGTTGTCCACGAAGCGCTGCATCATGGGCAGCAGAAAGGCGGCGGTCTTGCCGGACCCGGTGGCGGCGGAGACCAGCAGGTCAGCGCCGTCCATAGCCAGCGGGATCACCTGCTGCTGGACCGGGGTGGGGGTCTCATAGCCCTCCTTGACCAGGCCGCGGTGCAGCTCGTCGGGGAGGAGAAAGTCGGAAAACTGAGTGCTCATGGGCCGCAAGTCTAACCGGCTTCCCGTACGGCCAGGGCCACCGTGTAGTGGGGGCCCTGCTTGAGCTTGTCGTAGTTGCCGAAGACCTCGCCCAGGTTGCGCTTCATGTACTGGCGCAGTCCGTTGATGGTGACCAGGTAGAGCCGCCCGCCGGGGCGGAGCCGCGCATGGGCATCGTGGAGGAGAATGGTGAGGAGCTCACGGCCCACCTTGGCCGGGATGTTGCTCGCGATCAGATCGAAGCGCAGCCCAAGGTCGATCTCGGTGAAGCCATTGCTGAGCTGAGCCCTGGCGTTGGTCAGGCCGTTGCGGGCGGCATTGCGGTTGGCGTAGTCCACGGCGATGAAGTCCTTGTCCACCATGAGGGTCCGGCCGGCCGGGGCCATGGCAGCCAGGGCTAGGCCGATAGGGCCGTAACCGCAGCCCAGGTCCAGGCAGTCATCGCCCTGGGCGACCTCGATGTGGTCGAGCAGGAGTCGGGTCCCCTCGTCGATTTCCCGGGGCGAGAACAACCCCCAGGTGCTGTAGAGGTGCAGCGTGTGGCCCCCCAACTCGGCGCTGAAGTCGATGTCGGCGCGGAGGCGGTCGAGCTGGTCCTTGGTCAGCATGGGGTTTCGGCGGTCCTAGGGCTTAGGTAGGTGAGGGAAATCAGGTCCGGCGCCTCTCGGGCGCTCGGCGACAGCGCTGCGGGTTCTGTGGCTATTGGCGCCCGCTGTCGGGCTAGACTGTCGCGATTCACCACAACCAGCCCCGCCGGGGCAGAGACAGCATGTCCGATCTGGCCGGCCGGCTCAACATCGCGCTGCTCCGCGACCCTGGGGTGTTGAGCGTCACCATCGCCTCGACCCGCCCCCTGGCGGCCCCCGGCGTCTTTATCGGCCGCGGGGTGAGGGAGACGGCGCAGGGCCTGCCTGGGCTTTTCGGTGTCTGCGCGACCGCCCAGGCGAGCGCCTGCGCCCAGGCCCTGGAGCAGGCCCTCGGGCTCGCCCCGGACCCCTTGACCTCGTCCCGGCGCCAAGCCCTGGTGGATGCGGAGACGGTGAAGGAGCACCTCTGGCGTCTGCTCTTGGAGTGGCCCCGCCTGCTGGGGGAGGCCCCGGCGGCTTCGGCCATGCGGGAGGTCCTGCGGGCTTGGGCCCGGTTGCGCCATGAGGTGAGCGATCCCAGCGGGCCCTTCGTTCCCGGGGTCGCTGTGACCGGGGGAGGCGAGCTGGGCGGCGAACTGGGTGCCGAACCCTGTGCAGATTTGGGCGCCGTCGTGAAGCGGCTGGCTCAGGTCGCTACCGCCGAGGTCTTCGGCGCCCCGGTGGACGACTGGCTGGCCGGGGCGGCCACCCCAGAGTCCTTCCTGTCCTGGGCGGAGGCCGCCGGGACCAGCGCGGCCCGTTTGGTGCTGTTGGTGTGGCGCGCCGGGGAGGCGGACCTCGGGTCCTGCGCCGTGGAGGACCTCCCGGATCTGGAGCCCGTGTACCTCGCCGACCGCCTCTCGGGCCCCGAGGCTAGTGCCTTCGTGGCCCGGCCGGATTGGCGAGGGGTCCCGCGGGAGACCAGCCCCTTCACGCGCATCCGCCACCTCGACCCTGTGGGCGGGCTGGTCCTGGCTCACGGCAACGGGCTTCTGGCGCGCCAAGCGGCGGTGCTCGTGGAAGTGGCGACCCTGTTGACCCGTCTCCAGGGTTCCCCTGACAGTGGGCTCGCGGCAGCACGGGGTCCGACAAGCATTGAGATCGGGATTGGGATCGCCCAGGTCCAGGCGGCCCGAGGCCTCCTGGTCCACCGGGTGGAGCTGGACCGCCCGAGTCAGGAGAGCGGCCTGGTCCGCGACTACCGGATCCTGGCGCCGACGGAGTGGAATTTCCACCCGCAGGGGGTCGTCGCCCGCGGGCTTGCCACCCTGTCCCCAAGTACCGATGAGCGCAATCTCCGCCGCCAGGCCGGGCTCTTCGTGACGCTCGTGGACCCCTGCGTGGACTACCTGCTGTCCGTGGTCTAAGGTGCAGCCCTTGCCCCAAGTGGGGCCTCAGCGTTTGAGGAACCGAAATCATGTGCCTCGCCATACCAGCCCGGGTCGTCGCCGTCGACTCCGCCACTGACACGGCGACCGTGGCCCTCGGTGGGAGCGGCGTCCTCGCCGCGGCCGTGCCCGCGTCGGATCCGTCGCGCCGGGGCGGCGCTCCCACAACGCGCCAGGGTGCTGTCACCAAGGGCATCTCCCTGGCCCTGGTGGACGGCGTGGTGCCCGGGGACTATGTCCTGGTCCACGTCGGCTATGCCCTGAGCCGGATCAGCCCGGAGGAGGCCGATCGGACCCTGGCCCTCATGGCCGAGGTCGCCCAGTTCGCTGACCCGTCTGCCGATCGGGCCGCTGCGAACGGCACCGCGCAAGGGGAGGGCGCGCCATGAAATACGTCGAGGAGTTCCGCGACCAGGGCCTGGCCCGCAACCTGGCGGCGTCCATCGCCGGCGAGGTGGACCCGAAGCGCAGCTACCGCCTGATGGAGTTTTGCGGCGGCCATACCCACGCCATCTTCCGCTACGGGGTGCAGGACCTGATGCCCCCCAACCTGCACTTCGTCCACGGCCCCGGCTGCCCGGTCTGCGTCCTGCCCATCGGCCGCATCGACCAGGCCATTGCCTTGGCCCTGGACTACGGGGTGACGCTCTGCACCTATGCCGACCTGATGCGCGTCCCCGGCAGCGAACGGCGCAGCCTGATCAAGGCCAAGGCCGCCGGGGCGGACGTGCGCATGGTCTACTCGACTCAGGATGCGCTCGCCATCGCCCGGGCCGACCCGGGGCGGCAGGTGGTCTTCTTCGCCATTGGTTTCGAGACCACCACCCCGCCCACGGCGGTGGCCCTGCGCCAGGCCCGCGCGGAGGGCCTGACCAACTTCTCGGTCTTTTGCAACCACGTCCTGACCCCGCCCGCCCTGCACGCCATCCTGTCCGACCAAGGCGCGGCTGACGGAGTGCGTATCGACGGCATCCTGGGCCCCTCCCACGTGAGTACCGTCATCGGCTCCAGGCCCTACGGGTTCGTCCCCTCCGAGTTCCACAAACCCTTGGTCATCGCCGGCTTCGAGCCCCTGGACGTGATGCAGTCCGCGCTGATGCTGGTCCGCCAGCTCAACGCCGGGCGCTGCGAGGTGGAGAACCAGTACACGAGGGCGGTGACCCAGGAGGGTAACCGCAAGGCCCAGGCCCTGATGGCGGAGGTCTTCGATCTGCGCGAGACCTTCGAGTGGCGCGGTCTAGGGCAACTGTCCCGCAGCGCCCTGAAGATAGCATCGGACTATGCAGACCTGGACGCGGAACTGCGCTTCCCCCTGGCCCCTGGCGAGGGCCGCGAGGTCAGGGGGTGCGAGTGTCCTAGCGTGCTGCGCGGGGTCAAGGCCCCCTCGGACTGCAAGCTGTTCGGAACTGTCTGTACGCCTGAGAACCCTATGGGCTCCTGCATGGTGTCCTCAGAGGGGGCCTGCGCCGCCTACTGGTCCTATGGGCGTTTTCGGCCCACAGGGACGTGGGAGGCCCGGCCGGAGGCAGGAGCCGCGTCGGGACGAGATCCGGGCTCGATCGCCCGTGCCGTTGCGGGGGCCACCTGATGGCAGGCCCCGAACGCCGCTTCCCGGTCCGGCTCGATCTGCGCCACGGGACCGTGGACCTGTCCCATGGCAGCGGGGGCCGCGCCATGGCCCAGCTCATCGAGGAGCTGTTTCAGCGCCACCTCGACAACGACCTCCTGCGCCAGGGCAACGACCAGGCCGCCTTCGACCCGCCTCCCGGGCGCCTGGTGATGAGCACCGACGGCCATGTCGTATCGCCGCTCTTCTTCCCTGGCGGGGACATCGGCTGTCTGTCGGTCCACGGGACCATCAACGACGTGGCCATGGCCGGGGCCCGGCCCCTTTACCTAGCCGCCGGTTTCATCCTGGAGGAGGGCCTACCGCTGAAGGACCTGGACCGCATCGTCGCCAGCATGGCCAAGGCCGCGAGCGAGGCCGGCGTCCCGGTGGTCGCGGGCGACACCAAGGTGGTGGAGCGGGGCAAGGCAGACGGGGTCTTTATCAACACCACCGGGGTCGGCGTGGTCCCGCCCGGGGTGGAGATCTCTGGGGACCGGGCGCGTCCCGGCGACGCCATCCTGGTCAGCGGGACCATCGGCGACCACGGGGTGGCGGTCATGTCCCAGCGCGAGAACCTGAGCTTCGGGACTGACATTCTCTCCGACACCGCGGCCCTTCACGGCCTGGTGGCGGCCATGGTGACCGCCGTCCCGGGTATCCACTGCCTGCGCGACCCGACCCGCGGCGGGTTGGCTACCACTCTCAACGAACTGGCGCGCCAGTCCGGGGTCGGGATGCGCATCCGCGAGGCCGAGATCCCCGTCCGCCCGGAGGTCCAGGCCGCCTGCGAGCTGCTCGGCCTCGATCCGCTCTATGTCGCCAACGAGGGCAAGCTCATCGCCATCTGCCCGCCGGCGGACACCGAGACCCTGCTGGCCGCCATGCGGGCCCACCCCTTGGGCGCACAGGCGGCCCTGATCGGCGAAGTGGTCGCCGACCCGCATCAGTTCGTCCAGATGCAGACCCTCCTGGGAGGCTGGCGCATCGTCGATTGGCTAGCGGGGGAGCAGTTGCCGCGCATTTGCTGAAGCCCTGGCCTGCCGGCGTCCTGCGCTGGGGCGGTAACCGGACACCGTGCCGTCGGCGTGGATGCGATGCCAAATTTCGCGCTCATTTCGGCATCATCAAAGGCGGCCGACCTGTTGGCCGGGCAAGAGGCCATCCTCATCGCCCATTCGGTGCTGTTGGAGTCGGAGTGGGTGCTTCGGGCGGTCTAGGAGCTCCCGCGCCAGCCGATCCTCAAAGCCATGAGGCACATCCTTGGGTCCATCTCGATATGCACGTAGCCATGCCTTGAGGAGGCCGGTGCGCAGGCGGGTCTCGGCGCGTGTGATCTCGATCACAAAGGTGATACCGCCGGGTTTGAGCACACCGAGGAATTCGCGGAAGGCCGCCGCGTGTTCGCCGATGTGGCGCAGCGCATAGCCCATGCTCACGAAGTCCGCG
>JBFZCW010000065.1:0-6013 GCA_041307765.1 Chromatiaceae bacterium | reverse complement strand
TCCGATCTAGATTGCCCGAAAGACCGCCGCCAAGCTCTCGTTGAAGGCTAAGGACTACGCCGCCAAGTTCCCCCGCATCGTGATCCAGAACAATTAGTCCCGAGGCACGCAAAGGCCCCGGCTCCCCGGGGCCTTTGCTTTGCCGCTGCGTCGAACCCCAACATTAGGTCTGCTCTGTTCCCCGAGATCGGCATAGGGTTAGGACCGTCGTTCTATTACCCGTGCTAATGGCACCCTGGTCACCCTGGTCACCCTAGTCACCCTGGTCACAGTGGTCGCGCTTCCCGCGAGGTACACAGGCCGGCCCATCGACCGGCACCGGGCTCAACAGCGACTAACGGCTGCTGCAGCCCGACGGGCTATACTCCGGCCGCCCTCACCCGAAAAGTCGGAGCCCCCATGCCCCGAGCGACCCTGTTGCGCCAACGCCTGCTGGTCCTCTTTCTGGCAGCCCTATTAGCCCTCTTTTCCCCCGCCGTCGTCCGCTTCGGGACGGTCCCAGACCAGTTCGGCATCCCCGCCCTGTACCTGTACCTCTTCGGCGTCTGGGGCTTGGTGATCGCAATAGCCGCTTGGATCATCTCTCGAGAGCGGGATTGAACGCCCTCAGACACAAGGCCTCCCTGCCTTGATTACCGGCCCTCTGATCGTCGGGGTCGCCTGCGCCTACCTTGGGCTGCTGTTCGCCCTCGCCTATTGGGCGGACCGGCGCGCCGACCAGGGGCGCTCGGTAATCGGGCATCCCACGATCTATGCCCTCTCCTTGGCCGTCTACTGCACTGCCTGGACGTTCTACGGGAGCGTGGGACGCGCCACCGCGACCGGGCTTGGCTTTCTGACCATCTACCTGGGCCCGACGCTGATTGCCCTGTTGTGGGGCTCCCTGCTCGTCAAGATCGTCCGTATCAGCAAGTCACAGCGCATCACGTCCATCGCCGACTTCATCGCCTCGCGCTACGGGATGAGCCAACTGCTTGGCGGGCTGGTGACGGTGATCGCCGTGGTGGGCGTGGTCCCCTACATCGCCCTCCAGCTCAAGGCCATCGCCTGGAGCTTCACTATCCTGCTCCACTACCCCGAGGTACGCATGCCACAGGCCCTGGACCTGCCCTTCTGGCAGGACACGGCCTTTGTCGTCGCCCTGCTGCTCGCCGCCTTCACCATGGTCTTCGGCACCCGCCACCTGGACGCCAGTGAGCGCCACGAGGGGATGGTGGCGGCCATCGCCTTCGAGTCCATCGTCAAGCTCGCCGCCTTCATGGCAGTGGGGCTTTGGGTCACGCTGGGCCTACTGGATCTGGACGGGACCGTCGGCGGCCCGGCTCTGCCGGCGGCCACTACCGACCCCCGTGTTGCATCCCTAACGGACCCGGCCATCAGCTCACCGGCCAACTGGTTCGCCACCTCCCTGCTGGCGGCCATGGCGGTGATGCTCCTACCGCGCCAGTTCCAGGTATCGGTAGTGGAGAACAGCGACGAGCGCCAGATCCGCCGAGCCATCTGGCTGTTTCCGCTGTATCTGCTCCTGATCAACCTGTTCGTCATCCCCATCGCGGTGGCGGGGCTGCTCGCTTTCCCCGACGGCTCGGTGGACCCGGATACCTTCGTCCTGACCCTGCCCATGGCCTACGAACAACCCTGGCTAGCGCTGGCCGTGTTCATCGGCGGACTCTCGGCGGCCACGGGGATGGTCATCGTTGAGACCATCGCCCTCTCAACCATGGTCAGCAATGACCTGGTCCTGCCGGTCGTGCTGCGCCGCTGGAAGAGCCACGCCATGGACGCAGACCTCGGCCGGCTGCTACTGGTCATCCGACGGCTGACCATCGTCGCCGTCCTGCTGCTCGGCTACCTCTATTACAGGCTGGCCGGGGAGGCCTATGCCCTGGTGGCCATCGGGCTCATCAGCTTCGCCGCTGTCGCGCAGTTCGCGCCGCAGGTGATCGCCGCCCTGTACTGGCGGGGCGGGACCCGAGAGGGGGCCCTGGCCGGCCTGTCCGCGGGCTTCCTGGTGTGGCTCTATACGCTGCTGCTGCCCTCCTTCGCCAAGTCCGGCTGGCTCCCCGCGGGGTTCCTGGACCCTGGCCCCTTCGGCATCGCCCTGCTCAAGCCCCAGGCCCTGTTCGGGCTGACCGGCTGGAACGAGATCACCCACACTCTGTTCTGGAGTCTAACGGCCAATGTGCTGGCCTTCCTCGCGGTCTCGTCAAAGCGCTCGCCCAACGCGGTGGAGGCCGCCCAGGCGAGCGCCTATGTGGACGCCTTCAAGCACGGGCGCCCGGCGGGGCTGCCGATCTGGCGCGGCAGCGCCGAGATCGCGGAGCTCATGACCCTGGCGGAGCGCTTCCTCGGGGCGGACCGCACCCGCCGCGCCTTCGAGGGCTTTGCACGCACCCGGGGCGTGGCGGCCCCCGAGGCGCTCCCGGCGGATGCCGAGACGGTCCACTTCGCCGAGACCCTGCTCTCCGGGGCAATCGGCGGCGCCTCGGCTCGGGTGATGGTCGCCTCGGTCACCGAGGAGGAGGCCCTCGGGATCGACGAGGTGTTGAACATCCTCGACGAGGCATCCCAAATACGTGCCTACAGCCGGGAGCTGGAACAGAAGTCACGGGAGCTGGAAGCGGCCACGGCCGAGCTGCGCGCCGCCAACCTGAGGCTCCAGGAGCTGGATCGGCTGAAGGACGACTTCATGTCCTCCGTGACCCACGAGCTGCGCACCCCGCTCGCCTCGATCCGAGCCTTCTCGGAGATCCTCCACGAGAATCCGGACATCGAGCTCGGCGAGCGCAAGCGCTTTCTCGGCATCCTGGTGAGCGAGACCGAGCGCCTCTCCCGCCTCGTCAACCAGGTACTGGACCTGGCCAAGATCGAGTCCGGACATGCGGACTGGCTGATCGAGGAGGTCGACCTCAAGGAGGTCATCGCGCAGTCGGTAGCCGCAACCGGGCAGTTGATCGCGGGGCGCGGGGCCGAGCTGGCGGTGGACCTGGACGACCAACGGGATGCGGGCCCCGCCCTGGTCCTGGCGGACCGCGACCGTCTGGTCCAGGTCCTGGTCAACCTGCTCTCGAATGCCGCCAAGTTCACCCCGAGCGAGGACGGCCGGGTCGAGGTCCGTCTGGCCCGGCAGGGCGGGCACGTGCGGGTCTGCGTGGCCGACAACGGCCGCGGCATCCCCGACGACGAGCTGGCCCTGGTCTTCGAGAAGTTCCGCCAGGCCTCCGGCGGCGGGGAGAAGCCTGTCGGGACCGGGCTAGGACTGCCTATCAGCCGCCAGATCGTGGAGAATTTCGGCGGTCGGATCTGGGCGGAAGGGGGCGTCGGAAAAGGTGCTACCCTCTGCGTCGAGCTGCCCGCACTGGCCCCGGAACCACCCCAGCCCCCCGGTGAACCCCACCCATGACTACGCGCGTCCTGATCGTCGACGACGAGCCCAACATCGTCATCTCGCTGGAATTCCTGCTCAAGCGCGAGGGCTTCGCGGTGAGCGTGGCGCGGGACGGTGAGGAGGGGCTCACGGCCATCCGCACCCAACGCCCGGACCTGGTGATTCTGGACGTCATGATGCCCCGGCTCGATGGGTTCTCGGTCCTGTCTGCGGTGCGGGCGGATTCGGAGCTGGCCGCTGTGCGCATCCTGATGCTCACCGCCAAGGGCCGGGAGGCCGAGCAGAAGAAGGGCCTGGGCCTGGGCGCGGACGCCTATATGCCCAAACCCTTCTCGACCCAAGAGCTGGTCGCCAAGGCCAAGCAACTGTTGGCCGGCCCCGCCTGACGGGCCGCCGCGGCAAACCCAGGTGCCTCAGCCGAGAGCCACTCCATCCCTGCGAGACCAACCATGAGCGACACCGACACCGGCACCCCCGGCGGCCAGCCCACGGCCGTGGACCAGGGCGGCGGCCCCGATCAGGCCCCGCTGCGCACCCTGGCACACCAGCAGGCCCTGGTGGTGCCTCCCGAGACCACGCTGCGCGAGACCCTCTACCGCATCAGCCAGGGCGAGGGGGACGCGGCGGTGATCGCCGACGAGGCCAGCGGGCTGCCGCTCGGGCTCATCACCCTGCGCGAGATGCTGCACGTCATCAGCTTCGAGGGGGGCGGACTCGACGACCCCGTCGCCATCCACATGATCGGGGCACCGCTGACCATCGCCGCGGACGCTCCGGCCCACCGCGCCAAGGTGCTGATGGCCAAGAAGGGCACCCGGCACGTCCTGCTCACGGAGCCCGACGGCCGGCTGTTCGGGCTTGTGGGCCAGGCCGACCTCCTGGGCCTGAAGGCCGGCGGGGCGGAGACCCTGGTCGAAGCCATCGCCGCCGCCCGCGACCTGGATGCCATGCTGGTGGCTGCCGACCGGGTGCGTCGCCGCGGGGCCGAGCTGTTTCATTCGGGTATGGCGGTGGAGGCCCTGTGCCAGTGGATGTCCGGGCTCAACGACCTGATCGCCATGCGGGTCATCGAGATCATGGAGGACGAGTTCGACCTGCCCGGGGTCCCCTGGTGCTGGCTGGTCTTCGGCTCCGAGGGGCGCCTGGAGCAGACCTTCACCACAGATCAGGACAACGGGCTCATCTTCGTCCCGCCGGACGCAAGGGCTACCGAGACCATGCGCGGCGCCTTCCTGCCCTTCGCCCAGGCGGTCAACGAAGCCCTGCACCACTGCGGCTTCGAGCGCTGCCGGGGCAAGATCATGGCCGGCAACCCCCAGTGGTGCCTGAGCGCGGCGGAGTGGCAGGCACGCTTCGCCAAGTGGATGGACGAGCCGGACCCGGAGGCGGTGATGCACGGCACCATCTTCTTCGACTTCCGGCCCCTGTACGGCAGCTTCGATCCGGCCGATCGGCTGCGCGCCTGGCTGATGGCCAGGGCCCCGGGCCAAGGCCGTTTCCTGCGCGCCCTGGCGGAGTTGGCGGTGGGGGTGACCGCGCCCATCGGCTGGGCTGGCCAGTTCAGCTACGACCGCAACCGTGACTTCCCCCACACCATCGACCTGAAGCTCCAGGGGGCACGCCTGTTCACGGACCCGGCCCGGGTCTGGGCCCTCCAGCATGGGGTCTGGGCCACCAACACCGCAGCCAGACTGCGGGTCGCGGGCGCTGCTCAGGGCCGCCCAAGCCCCGACACCGCCGCCGAGGTCGAGGCCTTCCATCTGATCCAGCGTTTCCGCATTCACCAGCAGATCCAGACCAAGGACCCCGATGGGGCCAATCGGATCGATCCGACCGACCTGAACGAGCTGCATCGGCTCATGCTCAAGGAGGCCTTCAAGCAGGCCAAGCGGCTACAGGCCAGGCTGCGGCAGCAGCAAGCCCTGTAGCCGGAGGTCTTTCCTGGGGCTAGTCCAGCCTTCCGGTTAACCCTGCGCGTAACTTCAGCCCGGAAGGGGCGTTACATAGCAGCTCAGGGCGTTGCCCTGGGCTGCTATGTGCGACCCCATTGGGGTCATCCAACAATATTTGGTGGAATGGGGTGCTAGCCTCCTGCCCCACCGGACCCATCCCCACCACCGCCAGGCAGCCATTCGCTATGACCGACTACCAAGGCTTCCGCATCCACCAAGACGCCGCCGGCCACCACGCCGGGGCCGAGCACCTTCCGCTGCGGGCCCCCGCCGACGGCGAGGTCCTGATCCGCGTCTCCTGGTCCGGCGTCAACTATAAGGACGCCCTGGCGGGCACCGGCAAGGGCAAGATCCTCAAGACCTTCCCCCTGGTGGGCGGGATCGATGCCGCGGGCCACGTCGAACGCTCCGCGAGCCCCGGCTTCCGCGAGGGCGACTCGGTCCTGGTGACCGGCTTTGGGCTGAGCTTCGACCACGACGGCGGTTTCGCCGAGTACCTGTGCTGCCCCGCCGACTGGGTGGTACCCATTCCAGCGGGCCTTGATCCGCGCAGCGCCATGATCCTCGGCACAGCCGGGTTCACCGCGGCCCTGGCCCTCCACCGGATGCTGGTCAACGGCCAGCAACCCGGGCTGGGCCCGATCCTGGTCACCGGCGCCAGCGGCGGGGTCGG
>JBFZCW010000064.1:0-26494 GCA_041307765.1 Chromatiaceae bacterium | reverse complement strand
CGGGCAAAGACGATAACACCGGGCAGGACACCGGGACGCCAGTCGCAGGCGAAGCCCCACGCCCGCGCCGCCGGCGCCGCGGTGGCGGCCGTAACCGCCGTCGCAACGCCGCCCGGAGCGCGGCCAACTCCGAGACTGGACCCGAGGGAGGCCCGGCCGAATCCGACGATGCGGGCAAACCCAAGCCCTTGACCGGCGACACCCCGGCTCCGCCGGGACGGCAGAGGCGCCCGCAGACGCCAGGCACCCAGGACGCCGGCAAAGGCAGCGCCGCGACACGGATCGACGAGACGACGGACCAAGCGGACCGGGAAGCTGCCGCCGCGGACAGGGCAGACCAGGGACCCCACCAGGGCAACCGGGAGACACCCCCTACCTCGGTCGAGCCTGCTGAGGCCCGAGTCGAGACCCCTGGGCCCTCCGGCGCGCCCGAGGGTTCGCCTGCCCCGGCCACCAAACCGGCGCCTGAGCCTTTACCGGCGCCGACGGCTGCGGCTGGAACAGGGGCCATGCCCCGCCCGGCCGAGGCGGTGGGACCTACCGTCGAAGTAGTCCAGCCGGCGGCTGACACTGTCAAAGCCGCAGCGGAGCCCTTGCCCAAGCCTGCAGCCCCTCGACCATCGAAGCCACAGGTTCAGGCGCCCGCAGGGGCAGTCAGCCGGGCAGCCGAAGCGCCGGAGCCCGTCGAGCCCGCCCGGTCACAGCCCAGTCTTGCGGCTGAACCGCTTAGGTTAACCCAGATCGAAACCAAGCCTAAGGCGCCAGAGGCCGAGGCAGAGGGCAGCGACTGATCTGCGGCAATTCGCTGAACATGGCGGCGCAGCGGCGCTCTGCTCAGCCCGTCGGGGCTCTGCCCGACCCGACGGCTGAGCGCCAAGGCATCCGTTCCCCCGTTACGCTTCCCTGCCTGGGTGTCTGGACCACCCAAGCGCTACGCCCTGACCACGACCACCGCGCCATGTCCGCCCCCCTGGACCGCCGCCTCTCCGTCGCCCCCATGCTGGACTGGACCGACCGTCACTGTCGGTACTTCCTGCGGCTCATCACCCGCCGCACCCTGCTCTATACGGAGATGGTCACCACCGGGGCCCTGATCCACGGCGACCGAGAGCGTCACCTCGGCTTCGACCCCGCGGAGCACCCGCTCGCCCTGCAACTGGGCGGCAGTTCGCCCGCAGACCTGGCCGCCTGCGCCCGCATGGCGGAAGACCGCGGCTACGACGAGATCAACCTCAACGTCGGCTGCCCGTCGGACCGGGTCCAGAACGGACGCTTTGGGGCCTGCCTCATGGCCGAGCCCGTCCTGGTCGCGGAGTGCGTCGCCGCCATGAAGGCCGCGGTGGCCCTGCCGGTGACCGTCAAGACCCGCATTGGGATCGACCAACGCGACAGCTACGAAGACCTCGTCGGCTTTGTCGCCGCGGTGACGGCGGCGGGCTGCGACGCCCTCATCGTCCACGCACGCAAGGCCTGGCTACAGGGCCTTAGCCCCAGGGAGAACCGCGAGGTGCCGCCCCTGCGCTACGACGTCGTCGAGCGCCTCAAGGCCGACTTTCCAGCCCTGCCTATCGCCATCAACGGCGGCGTTACCACCCTCGCCCAGGCCCGTGCACTCCTGGAGCGCCTGGACGGGGTCATGATCGGCCGGGAGGCCTATCAGAACCCCTGGGTCCTCGCAGAGGCCGACCGGGTCATCTTCGGCGACTTGGACCCGGCCCCGAGCGGCCACGGGGTACTGGAGGACTACATCCCTTATGTAGAGCAGAACTTGAGCGCCGGGATCCCCCTCAACGTCATGACCCGCCACATGCTCGGGCTCTTCCAGGGGCGCCGCGGGGCTCGTGCCTGGCGCCGCCACCTGAGTGAACGCGCCCACCTGCCCGGGGCCGGGATCGAGGTCCTGCGCGCCGCTGGGGCCCTGACGCCACCATGAGCAGCGGGCGGTCGGCGTGATCGGCTCGCAGGACCGCCATCGCCCGCAAGCTGGGGGTCACGCCGATGGGAGTCTGGCTCATCGCCATGACCTGACGATGCCTGCATGGGTCAGATCCCGCCTGCAACTGACGATCGTCAGGCCCACCTCGGCGCGCGGCTTGGTACAATGCTGCGCCAAGCCGCTGCCTGGCATTTCCGCATTGGCTGCAGTTGTAACCGGACGGACCAGACACTTAGACTTGTCGGCCTTTGCTTGGCGCCCCCGCGCACCCACTCCCGGACACCCGTATCCATGACAGAGTACGCCCTCATCCTGATCGGCACCGTGCTGGTCAACAACTTCGTGCTGGTGAAGTTCCTCGGGCTCTGTCCGTTCATGGGGGTCTCCAAGAAGCTTGAGACCGCCTTCGGCATGGGGCTCGCCACCACCTTTGTCATGACGCTGTCGTCTGCGTGCGCCTGGCTGGTCAACGAATTCATGCTGGTACCCTTGGGCATCGACTACCTGCGCACCATCGCGTTCATCCTTGTCATCGCATCCGTGGTCCAGTTCACCGAGACGGTGATGCACAAGACCAGCCCTGTTCTCTACCAGCTCCTGGGGATCTTCCTGCCGCTCATCACCACCAACTGCGCCGTGCTTGGGGTCGCCCTCCTGAACCTCCAGGAGCACCGCGGCTTTATGGACTCCGTGGTCTACGGCTTCGGCGCCGCGATTGGGTTCTCCTTGGTTCTGGTTCTGTTTGCCGCCGTGCGCGAGCGGGTCACCGTGGCCGATGTCCCCGAACCGTTCCAGGGCAGTGCCATCGCGCTGGTGACCGCGGGGCTCATGTCGCTGGCCTTCATGGGCTTCGCCGGGCTCGTTGCCCACTAGAGGAAACCGCACATGATCACGGCCGTCGCCGCCATCGCCGCCCTCGCCGCGGTCATCGGGGCTCTGCTGGGCTACACCTCGCTGCGCTTCCACATCGAGGGAGACCCCATCGCCGACCAGGTCGAAGCCGTCCTGCCCCAGACCCAGTGCGCCCAGTGCGGCTATCCCGGCTGCCGCCCATATGCCGAGGCGGTGGCCAAGGACGACGAGGCCATCAATAAATGCGTCCCCGGCGGCGAGGCGGTGATGCTGGCCTTGGCCGACCTGCTTGGGAGAGACCCATCGGAGGCTGGCGGCATCGCCGAGAAGCCCAAGTCCGTGGCCGTCATCGACGAGAAGGAGTGCATCGGTTGCACCCTGTGCCTCCAGTCTTGTCCAGTCGACGCCATCATGGGCGCAGCCAAGCAACTGCACGGGATCATTGCGAGCGAGTGCACAGGCTGCGAGCTGTGCCTCAAGCCCTGCCCAGTGGAGTGCATCCACATGAGGCCCATCGAGACCACAGTGCGAACCTGGAAGTGGCCGTTCCCGGCCAATCAATCGCCCGAGGTCCCGGCGCAAGCGCAGCAGGCCGCCTAGGCAGGTGGCGGCAAGGGCGTCTCACCCACGGTCGCGCCGAGGCGGCGGTCCTAAATCAAAAGGTCCAGACTAGGTGCAAGCTACTCAGCCCAGATTCAAAACGCGGCGGCTGTGGCAATTCCACGGCGGTATCCATGTGCCCGACGAGAAGGCCTTGTCGAACGCTGGGACAGTGGAGCCCACCCCGTGCCCCAAGTTCCTGATCCTGCCCTTGCAACAGCACATTGGCGCCCCGGCCAACCCCATCGTCAAGGTCGGCGACCGGGTCCTCAAAGGGCAGGTGATTGCCGAACCCAGGGGTTATGTCTGCGCCCCAGTGCATGCATCCAGCTCCGGCACCGTCATCGCCATCGAGGACCGGCCAGTACCTCATCCCTCGGGACTTTCCGCTCCCTGTGTGGTGATCGAGACCGACGGCCGGGAGACCTGGGCCGAGCTGCCCGAGCCTCTGACGGACTACGAATCCCTGGATCCCGCGGTCCTTCGCGACCGCGTCCGGGCTTGCGGTGTGGTCGGGATGGGCGGGGCCTCCTTTCCGACCAGCGTCAAGCTAAACCCCGGTAAAGACCATCCGATCCACACCCTGGTCATCAACGGCGCGGAATGCGAGCCGTACATCACCTGCGACGACCTTCTGATGCGGGAGCGCTCCGGCGATGTCCTGCAGGGGGTGCGCATCCTCCTGCACTTGCTCGGGGCACGACAGTGCCTCATCGGGATCGAGGACAACAAGCCAGGGGCGATCGAGTCCATGCGCCTGGCCCGAGCCGAAAGCGACATCAAGGACCGAGTGGAGATCGTGGCGATCCCTACCCTGTACCCCAGCGGCGGGGAAAAGCAGCTCATCAAGGTCCTGACCGGGCGTGAAGTCCCAAGCCACGGGATCCCGGCTCAGATCGGCATCGTCTGCCAGAACGTCGGGACGGCCGCGGCGGTCGCCGATGCGGTCCTGCTTGGAAGGCCGCTGATCGAGCGCTACGTCACAGTCACCGGCCGCGCCGTGGCGAAGCCGTCCAACCTCAACGTACGGGTTGGCACCCCGGCCGCTGACCTGATCGCCCAGTGCGGCGGCCTCCGGGACGACCTGCGGAAGCTGGTCTGCGGCGGGCCCATGATGGGCTTCGAGATCGATAGCCAGGCCATCCCCATCACCAAGGCCGCCAACTGCCTGTTGGCCCTGACCCATGCGGAGTCCCCGGATCCCGGTCCCGCCCTGCCCTGCATCCGCTGCGGGCGCTGCGCCGATGCCTGTCCGGCGAGCCTGCTGCCCCAGCAGCTCTATTGGTACGCCCGGTCCAAGGACCTCGACAGGGTCCAGGACTACAACCTCTTCGACTGCATCGAGTGCGGATGCTGCGCCCACGTCTGCCCCTCCCACATCCCCCTGGTGCAGTACTACCGCTACGCGAAGACAGAGAGCTGGGCCCGGGAGCAGGAAAAGAAGAAGGCCGACCATGCCAAGGCGCGCCATACCGCCAAACTGGAGCGCCAGGAGCGCCAGGAGCGCGAGCGCCAGGCGAAGCTGCGCACCAAGAAGGAGGCGGCGAAGGACAAGCCTGCCGCAAAGGGTGAAGCTGTCCCCTCCACGGAGGACCCCAAAAAGGCCGCCATCGAGGCCGCACGGCAACGCGCCGCAGCCAAGAAGGCGGCCCTAGCCGAGCAGGGGGTGGTCCCGAAGAACACCGAGGACCTGGGTGCCGCTCAACAGCAGCAGGTTGCCGCCGCCCAAGCACGTCGCCGGGCCGTTGGCCTTGGCGAGTCCGAGGCCAAGGCCGGCCCAGAGGCGCAGGCTACCGAACAGCCCTCCCAGCCAACACAGACCAAGGCAACCGGCCCCAAGGCCGCGACCGCCAGCGAGGAACAGGCCTGACATGACCGGCGTCGTCGTCTCCTCACCCCACAGCGCGCGGATCAACCGCGTCGATCGGGTCATGCTCCAGGTCATCCTGGCTCTGATCCCGGGCATCCTCGCCATGACCTGGCTCTTCGGCTGGGGCCTGCTCATCAACATGGGCCTGGCCGTGACCTTCGCCATCGCCGCCGAGGCCCTGGTGATGCGCCTTCGGGGCCGACCGGCCCTGCCAGCGATCTCGGACCTCACCGCCGTGGTGACGGCCGTGCTCTTCGCCATTGCCGTACCGCCCATCCTCCCCTGGTGGCTCACCCTGATTGGCATCCTCTTCGCCATCGTGGTCGTCAAGCAACTCTACGGTGGACTCGGCTATAACCCTTTCAACCCCGCCATGGCGGCCTATGTGCTCCTGCTCATCTCCTATCCGGTGGCCATGACGACGTGGCTACCGCCACAGATGCTCGCGGACCAGACGCTGACCTTCGGGGATTCCCTGCGAGCCATCTTCCTGGGGCTGGCACCCGGCGGCACTTGGGACGCTGTCACCGCCGCCACCCCTCTCGGGGAAATGCGCACCCAACTCGGGGTCAACCGAATGATCGACGAGATCCGCCAGAGCCCGCTATGGGGCGACTTCGGTGGGCGGGGTTGGGAATGGGTCGGCAACTGGTTTCTCCTGGGCGGGATCTACCTGATTTGGAAGCGGATCATCACCTGGCACATCCCGGTCGCCTTCATCGCCGGGTTGCTGGTCATGGCAGGCATGTTCTGGGCCCTTGACCCCCAGACTCACCCCTTCCCGGCATTCCATCTCTTTAGCGGCGGGGCCATCCTGGGCGCCTTCTTTATCGCGACAGACCCCGTCACCGCCTGTACCACCAAGAAGGGTCAACTCATCTTCGGTGCGGCCATCGGTGCCTTGGTCTTCGTTATCCGCACTTGGGGGGGCTACCCGGATGCGGTCGCCTTCGCCGTGCTTTTGATGAACATCGCCGCCCCCACCATCGACTACTACACCCAGCCACGGGTCTTCGGGCATCAGAGAGGCAGTTGATGAAAACGATCCCCATCCTGATCGCCGGCTTGGTCCTCGGCGCCTTCGCCATCGGCGGTGTCTCCGTCGTGGCCATTACGCACGACCTGACCGCCGAGCGCATCGCCGCCGGCGAGCGGGCGGCCATGATCGCCAAGCTCCAGGCCATCGTGCCTGCCGGCAGCATCGAAAACGACCCACTGCTGGATCGCATCGAGGTTCACGCCCCGGATCTGTTGGGCGCCGACGCGACCGACGTGTACCGCGTGCGCAAGGGCGGCGAGGGCGTCGCCGTCATCCTCAGCCCGGTGGTCCCGGACGGATACGCTGGCCCGATCAGGCTCCTGGTCGCGGTGATGAAGGATGGGACCCTGGGTGGGGTGCGGGTCCTCTCCCACCACGAGACACCGGGATTGGGCGACAAGATCGAGGAGCGGCGACCCTACAAATGGGACGACAAAGGGGAGCCCCGCTTTTGGGTATTCGATTTCGCCGGCAAGTCCCTCACTGACCCTCCGCTGGACAAGTGGGGTGTGAAACGCGACGGCGGAGTCTTCGATCAGTTCACCGGGGCCACCATCACCCCGCGCTCCATCGTCAAGGCCGTCAAGAACACCATGCTCTTCGTCCAAGAGCAGGGAGAGGCCCTCTACGCGCCGCCGCCCGTTGCTGCGGTCCCCGCCGGGGGGGCCTCCTGATGGCGGATCAGAAGTCCTATTTCGACCTGGTGCGTGACGGGCTCTGGAACAACAACCAGTCCTTGGTTGCCCTCCTCGGCCTGTGCCCGCTCCTGGCCACGACCACCTCCGCCACCAACGGCCTGGGCATGGGGCTCGCGACCACCACGGTGCTGACCATGTCCAATCTGGTCGTGTCCATGATCCGCCACTTGGTCCGTCCGGAGATCCGGCTTCCGGTCTTCGTCATCATCATCGCGTCCTTCGTGACCTCGGTGGAACTGGCGATGCACGCCTGGTTCTCCGAGCTGTACAAAGTGTTGGGCATCTTTATCCCGCTCATCGTGGTCAACTGCATCATCATTGGGCGCGCCGAGGCATTCGCCTCCAAGAACCCTGTGCCCCGCGCCGTCGTCGACGGACTGTCGATGGGGGCGGGAATGACCCTGGTCCTGATGACCCTCGGCGGCATCCGCGAGTTCGTCGGCCAGGGGACCCTGTTCGCCCAGGCCGACCTCATGCTCGGCGAGATCGGCGGTGCGCTAAGCCTCAGCCTTGGTCCGAACTTCCAGGGCGCCCTGGTTGCCATACTCCCCCCGGGAGCCTTCATCCTGCTGGGCATGCTCATCGCCCTGAAGAACGTCATCGACAAGCGCGTGCGCGAGCGCGAAGCGGCGCGAGTCGCCCCGGCACCCGCAGAGGGTGCTGCACCACAGGCCGCGGGCTGATCCTCTTCGATCTGCCGGTCCGGCGTCGGCCCGCTCCTGCGGGGCCACCGGCAGCGGAACTGCCCATGGGAGAGGTTCACCAGAGCGCCTTTCGCCCCGCCTGGTGGCTCCCGGGGGCACACCTCCAGACGCTCTGGCCGAGCCTTGCGCGCCCGCGCCCGAAGTTGGGGTTGCGCAGGGAGCGGGTGGAGCTCGATGACGGGGACTTCATCGATCTGGCCCTGGGCAGGGGCAACGGACCCACGGTGGTCGTGGTCCACGGCTTGGAGGGAGATCTCAATTCCCACTACGCGGGTTCGAGCCTGGCCGCCATCGCAGCGGCCGGCCTCCGGCCAGTCTTCATGTACCTGCGCGGATGCAGCGGCGAGCCGAATCGCCTACCACGGGCCTACCATTCCGGGGCCTCGGAGGATCTCGCTGCGGTCCTGGCCCACCTGGCGCTGGGGCCTGGCGGTCCGCCTCTGGCGGCGGTCGGGTTCTCCCTGGGGGGCAACCTGCTGCTCAAGCACCTGGGGGAGTCGGCAGACCCCATGGTGCGCGGCGCCGTCGCCGTCTCCGTGCCATTCGTCCTGCGCGACGCCATGCTCCGGCTCAACCTCGGGCTATCGCGGATCTACCGCCGCCACCTGATGGCGCGGCTCAGGGCCGCCTACCGCCACAAGCGGGCAGCGATGCCGGGGCTGGCGGACCTGAATCTGGACGCCATGCGGGACTTCTTCGACTTCGACGATCAAGTGACAGCCCCCTTGAACGGCTTTGCCGGTGCCGATGACTACTATGCCCGCTGCAGCTGCC
The DNA here is from genome assembly GCA_041307765.1 of Chromatiaceae bacterium. Lineage (GTDB taxonomy): Bacteria > Pseudomonadota > Gammaproteobacteria > Chromatiales > Chromatiaceae > DYRB01. Next base: position 18,021 of record JBFZCW010000064.1, on the reverse strand, counting down.
GGCCCTTCCTGCGCCACATCAGGACGCCGACACTAATCCTGCACGCCCTGGACGACCCGTTCATGTTTCCCCATAGCGTTCCCCGCCCGGATGAGCTTGGCCCCGGCGTATGCCTCGAAGTATCCCGGCACGGCGGACACGTGGGATTCGTCGGCGGGTCCCTGCCCTGGCGGCCGGACTACTGGCTGGAACGTAGACTCGTGGAGTTCCTCACCAGACTGAGGGACAACTAAGGCACCAGCAGGCCCTCGGCTACGCGGAGCAGTTCGGAGAGCTCATGGGCCAACAGGACGGTGACCCCGATGGCCAGCGCCAGGGTGATGCTCCCGACGGCCACTTCGACCGTACACATCATCTCCGAATACCCCTCTGATGCTCCTTTGCTCCAGGGAATTCTACGGGACCGCGACCGCCGGCGCAGACCGGCGTTCGCGCTTTTGCAAGACCGGCAACCCCCTGACAGCGGCACACCGGTACCGCGCCGCGTGCGGATGTGCGGACCGGCGAGAATCGGTTGGGGTTTCTGTTACCATCGCCCAGCCTTCGATCCAAGAGCCCATGATGCCCTCAGCGCAGCCCGCCCCCGTTGCCGCAGCGCCTCTACCCGAGACAGTCGCGGCCATTGATCTCGGTTCCAATAGCTTCCATATGATCGTGGCCCGGATCGATGACGGCCATATTCAGGTTATCGACCGCCTCAAGGAGATGGTCCGCTTGGGCGAGGGGCTCACCGACAACAAGTACCTGCGCCCAGACGTGGCCGAGCGTGCCCTGGCCTGCCTGGAGCGCTTCGGCCAGCGCCTGCGCGGCATGCCCTCGGGGAGCGTACGGGCCGTGGGAACCAATACGCTGCGTCAATTGCGTCCAGAGGCGCGTTTCCTGGAGGGTGCCGAGCTGGCCCTCGGCCACCCCATCGAGGTCATCTCCGGACGGGAGGAGGCGCGCCTGGTCTACCTCGGGGTGGCCCATGGGCTTGCGGCTGGCGTCGAGCGGCGTCTGGTGGTGGACATCGGCGGGGGCAGCACCGAGCTGATCGTCGGGGAGGGATTCGCCGCCGACGTTCGTGAGAGTCTGCACATGGGCTGCGTGAGCATGTCCCAACGCTGGTTCACGGAGGACAAGATTACCGCCAAGCTGATGGATAGGGCAGAGCTGTCGGGGGCCCTGGAGGTGCGCCCCGTGCGCGAGCTGTTCCGCCGCGCCCGCTGGGTGAACGCCGTGGGCAGTTCCGGGACGATCAAGTCGATTGCCACCGTCGTCGCAGCCGAGGGCTGGAGCGGGGACGGGATCTCCGCGGAGTCCTTGCTCCGTTTGCGCGAAGCCCTGATCGCCGCAGGTCGGACCTCGGCCATCGCCTTCAAGGGGATGGCCGAGGAGCGCCGGCCGGTCTTTGCCGGCGGGGTTGCGGTGTTGCGCTCGGTCTTCACAACCCTGGGCATCCGCCACATGCAGGTCTCCGACGAAGCGCTGCGCGAGGGGTTGGTCTACGAGATGGTGGGGCGCATCCATCACGAGGACGTGCGCGAGCGCACCGTCTCCGCCCTGATGCGCAGGTTCGCCGTGGATCGCGCCCACGCACGCCGCGTCCAGGCAACGGCCCTGGCCCTGTTCCGCCAGGTGGCGGCCCCCTGGGGACTGCACGACCTGGAGTACCCCTTGTTCCTCGGCTGGGCGGCTCGCCTGCACGAGGTGGGGGTGGTCATCTCCCACAGCCAATACCAGAAGCACGGCAGTTATCTACTGCGCAGCGCGGACCTGTCCGGCTTCACCCGCCAGCAACAGCAGATCCTGGCCGCCCTGGTCTTGGGGCACAGACGCAAGTTCCCGGTGCAGGAGTTCCTGGCCCTGCCCAGGCCAGTCCAGGACGCCGCCCGTCGTCTCTGCGTCGTGTTGCGCCTGGCTGTCCTAATCCACAGAGGTCGCTCGCCCAACACCAAGCCGAGGCCCCGCCTGATCGTCGAGGGCGGCGACCTGCGGCTGTCCTTCCCGGACAATTGGCTGGACAGCCACCCCCTAACCCGTCTGGAGCTGGAGCAAGAGGCGCAGGCCCTGACGGCGGCGGGAATCACGCTCGAATTCGGGTAGAATCGCCAGCGACGCCCCGCCGGAACGTCGGCCCCGGCGTCACCCAAAAACGCCCATCAGGCGGCGGAGGCGAATGCATCCTCCCTGCCAATCACCAACGTAACCTGGAGGATATCCCAACCATGGCTGCACTCTTTTCGGAAGCCTGGATGAAGGAACTGATGGATGCATGGAACGCCGACCCCGAGGTCAGCAACAAGCTGGCCGAGATCGGCTTCAACTCCGTCATCTGCTGCGGATTCAAGGACGAGGAGAACCCCCGCGGAGTTTTCGTCGTCGAAAACGGCACCTGTGTGCGCGCCGGCGACTGGAACGGGGAGGCGGCGGACTGGGACATGCGCGCCGACCGCAAGGACTGGATGAAGTGGGTCGAGAACGGCATCGGCATGGCCGGCATGGCCAGCGCCTACATGTTCGGAAAACTCAAGTTCAAGCACGGCGACTACGCCGCCATGATCAAGGACCCGCGTATGGCCGGACCCTTCGTCAAGAGCTTCGGCTTGATGCATAAGATCGGCGCGACCTGATCCCCCGCGCCATCCTGCACATCCCCAAAGGCCCGCCTGATGCGGGCCTTTTTGTGTCTGTCCCCACCGTGCGGCAGCCCGCATGGGGTCAACGAGTCGAGATCCGCCAGCGCTCAACTGTCCGCGGGCGGGAGGCATTTGCACGGGATCTGCGTGCTCTAGTCGGGTAAGGACAGAGTGAATGTTCGGCATCCGCAGCGCGCCCCCAGCGTCTGGCTCCGACGCTGACCGCTGACGGCTCATGCCGGGATCACCGCAAACGGAAGGGGGGCGGGACCGAGATCGGGGCCGAACTCGGCCGGGGGCCCAGAGTATGTCGCCGCAGCTCCCGGTGCAGACGTTCGCCGGCCTCGGCCCGCTCGATACGCAAGCGCAGGGCGGGCGCTGGGGCCGGCCCGTTGCTGCCTTGTAGATTCTGACGGCGCCTGGCGTTATCCAGCCAACGGCCCTCGCGCCGATCCAGCGCGCGGCGGTCCAGCTCCTCCTGGCGCTCTATCAACCGAAGGTTTGCCGTATCCTCCGGCGGGATCCCTGCGCCATCCCGCCCAAACCGCCCCCGATACAACCCCTGCTCCCGCCGAAGCTCCAGCCAACCCGCAGCCTGGTCACGCGAGAGATACGCCCAGTCCGCCGCCCTGTCCGCCCATACGGGCCCAGCCGGCCACCCGATGGTCAGACCCGCAGCCAATAAACTCACGCGGACGAGTCGCACCGGCGCGGTGCATGATAGGTCTCGGCGTCCTCCGAGTGTGCAGACCACTGACACCCCACTTGGCCTAGGATTGTCGACACGAACAAGGTAGGCCATTGATTTTCTGAGTCTCTGACCGCCTGACAGGACCTGGCATCAAAGCTGCAGGACAAAGGTCGAGGCGGAATCATTCCTCTGTCGCTTCCGTTCTCTGACCTCCTCAGTGGTGATTGGCCCCGCTACGCGGGGCATTTTTTTTACCCCTCGACCTCAATCCGGAACTCGGGTGGGATCTCGATATTCTTCTTGACGGCGCACAGTTCCATCGCCTTGACGATGCCGTCGCGGTAACGCTCCGGGAAGCCCTCCGGCAGCCGCAGGCGCAAGATGGCACTGGCGGGACCCGGCCGCTTTGGGTCCCAATCCCAATCCATACTCAGGCCGAGCCCCTGGGTGGATAGGTCGCGACGCTGGCAAAAGCTCAGGGCATAAATCCCCGCGCAGGTCGCAATGGACCCCAGGAACAGGAAGAATGGCGGCGGGGCCGAGCCGTCACCCCCGTCAGTCATCAGTTGGTCCGTAGGAATGGTAAAGCCGCCGACCTCGACATCGACGCGTTTGCCCCCGGGAAAGAGGACGTTTAACTGCAAGCCCATTGCTCGCCTCCGATAACTGCTACTGCTCCATCCGGACCGAGGGGAGATCCACTGTCCGATCGTGACGGCACCGAGGCAGGGCTCTGTGACAGCGCTGCCCGGCCCGCGAGATTCCGGAGGGCATGAAGGCACCATCGGCTTCGGTACCAGCCAGAATCCCGGGCATGTCCCTGTGCGGCCATTGACTCAGTCCCTGTTGCCACCGCCAAACATCTTCATCGGATTCATGCTCTTCATCGGGTTCATGCTCTTCATGGGGTTGAAACCACTGCCCCCGGAAGAACGGTCGCGGTCATCCCCGTAGTCCGGACCATAGTCGTCGCCGTGCCCGCCGTAGCCGGGGCCGTAGCCGCCACCTGGACCGCCATAGCCGGGGCCGTACCCGCCACCTGGACCGCCATAGCCCGGGCCGTAACCGCCACCTGGCCCACCGTAGCCGGGTTCGTAACCGCCCCCTTGGCCGCCGTAACCTGGCCCATAGCCGCCGCCGTAACCGGGGTCATAACCGCCGCCGTAACCGGGACCGTAACCGCCCCCTTGGCCGCCGTAGCCCGGCCCATAGCTACCGCCGTAGCCAGGGCCGTAACCGCCTCCAGTGGGTCCACCATAGCCGGGTCCGTAGCCGCCGCTTACAGGGGCACCGGATCCAGTTCCGTATCCACCTCCCGTAGGGGCACCATAGCTGGGTGCGCTAGCGCCGCTCGCAGGGGCAGCTGCCCCTGGTCCGTAGGCGCCGGCCGGGGTGCCCTGCCCGGCAGAACTGGTCGGCGGCGCGCCATAGGCGGGCCCGCCGGAAGCACCCGCGGGTCCGGCACCGTAACCCCGATCGCCATAACCGGCGGGCGGATTTCCCCCGCCGAAGCCGGCAGCCTGCCCGAGCGTCGCTACGCCCATGCCCAAGCTGACGAGCACCGCCGCCGCCAAGGTCGAACCTGTGTACTTCATGAGTCCTCCACCCGTTATCGATTGGCCTGGAACGTCCAGGTTCAGTCATGGTAGCGGATTCCTCAGGTACCGGATACGGTAGACGGGTGCGCCCCTGATCTAGTCCGTCCAGCCGAGGGAGCTCGACCCCATTTCGAAACAACTATTGATGCAGAATGAGAGGCACGATGATGACAGACGACGGGTTCCTCGATCGGCTATTCGGCCTGATCGGGCGCGATTGCGAGTACCTCGGCGGACATTGTCGATTAGTGGAGGTCTTGGTCGATGAGGGAACGATCGTCTTGGAGCGGCGCGGCGGGCTACCGCCCATCCAGCCGGACCAATACGGACACGCGTCGCACCGAGGCAACGAGGTGATCCACATTCCGATCTTCGGTGCAGACCGGGACCACTTCTCAGACGAGTTGCTGGACCTGTTTGCCTGCCTGTCGGCCTGCACCCAGGCAAGGTGACTGACGAGATAACGGGGCGGCCGCGGTCTATCTGTCCCTCAGGTAGGCATCGAGGAAGGCACCCGAGGCATCCAGATTGGCCTGGGCGGCGGCGGACAGCGCCTCGCCCAACTCAAAGCGGTAGCCGCGGATGGCAAGCAGCCAAGCCGTAGGGCACGGGCCTGGGGCGATCTGGGGAGCGAGCTGGGCAAAGGTGCGCAACACGGCACCCGGCGTCATCGCGTGGGTGCTATAGGTCAAGACTGGCTCCGGCCTGATCAAGGTGAAGGCGAACGGCTCTGGCCCTGAAAGACTGGCGTCCACGAAGACCACAAGCTCCCGCCCGACCAAGTCCAAGGCATGCTCCACCTGGAGCTGAAAATCGGTGAGCAGATCGCAGTCGGCCAGCTGCCCCTCAGCCTGAGACCACGCCAGGCGCTCCAGCAGGGCCGGGCCCAGGGCATCATCCCCGCGCGACGGATTGCCGCAGGCGAACACCAGGACGGGCCTGGGCCGTCCGCAGCCCGAGATCAGCGTCGAACCTCGCCGGTTGGCCCCTGTTCCAGCCGATCGACCACCGAGCCGGCGGCGTCGATCAGCACCAGCTCCAGCGGCATCTTGCCAACGGCGTGGGTGGCGCAGGAGAGACAAGGGTCGTAAGCGCGGATGGCGACCTCAATCTGGTTGAGCAGGGGCTCGGTCAACTCCTGACCACTCAGGTATTCGCTCGCCACCTGACGGATCGACTCGTTCATCGCCTGGTTATTGTTGGTGGTAGAGACGATCAGGTTGGCCCTGGTCACCAACCCGTCCTCGTCGATCTCGTAGTGGTGGAACAGGGTCCCCCTCGGGGCCTCCAGCACGCCAATCCCCTTTGGACGCATGTCTCCCCGCACCTGAAGGTCGGTCCCGCCGATGTCGGGGTCGTGGAGCAGGGACTCGATGGCCTCGGCGCAGTAGAGGAGTTCGATCAGTCGGGCCCAGTGGTAGGCCAGCGCCGCCTGTTGGGGCCTGCCCTCCCCTGCTGCGACAAAGCTCTGCCGCTCCTCCTCCGCCAGCGGAGTGTCGAAGCGGGCGCAGTTGTTGACCCGCGCCAGCGGGCCGACACGGTACCAGCCGCGCTCAGGGCCGAGCTCGGCGATGAAGGGGAACTTCATGTAGCTCCAAGGCTTGACCTCCTCGCGCAGCTTCTGCTCGTAGTCCCGGTAGTCGACGTGATCGAAGAGGGTGCCGCCGTCCGGGGCGCGGGCGCGCAGGCCACCGTGATAGATTTCGAAGGCGCCGTCCGGCCGCACCATACTTAGCGTGTTGGCATCCACCCGGCCGAAAGACCGGTGGTATTCGGCGTTGTCCCGATAGATGCGGCGCATCAGCCCGACGGCGCCCTCGGCCCACTCGACGATCTGGCGGATGTCCCCGAGCAGGTAGTCTCGCTCTTCCGGGCTCACGGACTTGTTGACCCCGCCGGGAACCGCTCCGGTCCCGTGGATGCGCTTGCCGGCGGTGACGCGGATCACCTCCTGCCCGTACTTGCGCAGCAGCACCCCCTGGGTGGCGATCTGCGGGTGGTCCTGGATCACGCCGACGATGTTGCGGTGGCGCACCGCGTCGTCGAAGCCGAAGAGCAGGTCCGGGGAGCAGAGGTGGAAGAAGTGCAGGGCGTGGGACTGGAGGGTCTGCCCATAGTGCATGAGGCGGCGGACCTTCTCCGCCGTCGGTGTCAGGGTGTCCACGCCGACGAGCTCATCCGTGGCCTTGGCCGCGGCCAGGTGGTGACTCACGGGGCAGATCCCGCAGAGTCGTTGCACCAAGACCGGCAGCTCCCAGTAGGGGCGACCCTGAATGAACTTCTCGAAGCCGCGAAACTCGACGATGTGCAGTCTCGCCTGCTGGATGCGGTTGTCCTCGTCCAGCAGCAGGGTGACCTTGCCGTGGCCCTCGACCCGAGTCACGGGCTCGATACAGACGCGCTTCAGGGTCTGCGAGTGCCGGGCGGTTTCGAGTGGGCTGGTCATGTGGGTACCCTCTTCTGGACGCTCCATTCCTGGGAGCCAAGGCTTCGACTCGTTGACACATCGAAAGGCGCGGCCGCGCCTTTCGATTAGTCGTAGTGGATCTGGCTGTAGGGGAAGGCGATCGGCGTGCCGGACAGCAGCTCCGTGAGGAAGGTCCAGATGGTGTCCGCCGAGGGGGGGCAGCCGGGCAGGAAGTAATCGACCTTCACCACCTCGTGGATGGGGTGGACCTTGTTCAGCAGCAACGGGATCTCGGAATCGTTGGGGATCCCGGGATTGTGCACCCCCACCCCGTGGACATAGGCCTCCTCCAGACAGTCCTGGAGGGCGAACTGGTTGCGCATGGCCGGGATGCCGCCGTTCACGGCGCAGGCCCCCATGGCCACGAGGATCCTGCAGTGGCGGCGAAACTCCCGCAGGACCTCGACGTTCTCGGCATTGGCCACGCCCCCCTCGATGATCCCGAGGTCGCAGTCGCCGATGACCTTAATGTCGGTAATCGGGGTGCGATCGAACTCGACCACATCGACGAGCTGCAGGATGCGTTCGTCGATGTCGAGGATGGACATGTGACAGCCGAAGCATCCGGCGAGCGATGCGGTGGCTACCCGGAGCTTCTCCGCCATGGCCTAGACCCCCCGCTCGTGCGCCGCCACGTCGCCCACCACGCTAATGGGCTCCCGATCGTATAGCCGCTGCCCGATCGGGGCAGCATAGGCCCGATTCTTGGGCAGGATGGCCCCAACCGGGCAGACGTGGGCCGCCCGGTCAGTGGCCGCGAAGGCGCTGTCGCCAAGCTTCCCCGAACGCGAATCGATCACAAGGTGGCTGTCCTGTCCCCGCCCGCTGATGGCGAAGACGCGCTTGCCGTCCAGGTCGCGGCTGGCGCGCACGCACAACTCGCAGAGGATGCAGCGGTTGAAATCGATCACGAGATCCGGGTGGGAGGCGTCGAGCTGCCGGCGTGGGTAGAAGTGCGTGAAGTGCGGCGTCAGCATCCCGACCCAGTAGGCCACCGCCTGGAGCTGGCAGGCCCCGCTTTTCTCGCACGCCGGGCAGACGTGATTGCCCTCCACGAAGAGCATCTGGAGTATGGCCCGGCGCAGGCCCTGAACCTCCTCGCTCCCGTTGTCCACCTCCATGCCGTCCACGGCTGGGGCGGTACAGGCCGAGACGTGTCGCCCCTTGACCGCGACCACGCAAACCCGGCAGCTCCCGTGGGGCGGAAGCTCGGGGTTGTGACAAAGATGTGGAATGTAGGCGCGGGCCGCCAGGGCCGCGTCCATGATGGTCTGACCCGGTGTGAAGGGGATCTCGCGGCCGTCGAGCTGGAAACTGTGCACCACGTTCATGCCTCTTCCTCCAGGTGGGCCCCAGCGTCGCTGCGCCCGGTCAGTGCGCGCGCCTCGGACAGGGCGGCGTCCAGGTCGAAGGACGGGGTGTAATCCGCGCTGCGCAGGTGGCGCCGCCAGGCCTGCGGGAACTTGTCCAGGGTGTTTAGGATGTGGTTGGAGGCGGTCTGGCCTAGGCCGCAGTAACTCCCTTTGCGCATCACCGCTCCGATGTGCCGTAACTCATTCAGGTCATGCTCGGACCCCTGGCTGGCGGCGACCTTCTCGACCAGGTTGCGGAGCAGAGCCGACCCAACTCGGCAGGGGGTGCAGAAGCCGCAGGACTCGTGGGCGAAGAAGGCGGCGAAGTTGCGCACCATGTCGAGCATGTCTCGGCTCCGATCGAAGACCATGAAGGAGCCGGCGGTTGGGAGGTCCTCGTAGGCGATGAAGCGGTCGAACTCCGCCGGGGCCAGGGTCGCCCCGGCCGCCCCGGAGATCTGCACCGCCTGGGTGTGCTCCGCCCCGCAGTCACTCAAAACCCGGTGCACCTTGGTCCCGAAGGGGTACTCGTAGACCCCCGGGTAGCGGCAGTCGCCGCTGACGCTCAGGATCTTGCTGCCGGGTGACTTGGCTGTCCCCTCGCCGCGGAACCACTCGCCGCCCCACTGGACGATCCGGGTGGCAGCGAGGAAGGTCTCCACGTTGTTGACCACCGTCGGGCGGCCCTGATAGCCGCTGGTGACCGGGAAGGGCGGGCGCTTACGGGTCACGCCGCGCTTACCCTCCAGGGATTCCAGCAGGGCCGACTCCTCCCCGCAGATGTAGGCCCCGGCACCGAGATGGATGGAGATGTCGAAGTCGAAGCCCGGCTCGCCGAGGATGTCCGGCCCCAGGAGGCCGTCCAGGCGCCGGCGGGACAGGACGGACTCCAGGTGCTCGCGCAGATACAGGTACTCCCCACGCAGGTACAGGAAGCCCTGTTTGGCACCGATGACTCGGGCGCACAGGGTCATGCCTTCGCAGACCAGATCCGCGTAGGAGGTCAGCAGGACTCGGTCCTTGAAGGTCCCGGGCTCGCCCTCGTCGGCGTTGCAGACCACAAACCGCTCGTCGCCCACCGCCTCACGGCAGGTCTTCCACTTGAGCGCGGTGGTGAACCCGGCCCCGCCGCGCCCGCGCAGACCCGAACGCTCCAACTCCGCGAGGGCCGCGTCCGGGCCCATGGCGAGCACGGTGCGCAGACCGGAGGCGTCCGTCGCGCGGTTGCGCAGCAATAGCCCGGGGTGGCGGACGTTGTCATCGACCCGGAAGAAGTCGCCGGGCCAGTGGGCTACCGGGGTCCCCTCCTCCACCAAGTCGGCGATGCGGTCCATCCGGGCCGGGTCCAGTTGGGTCACGGCTATGCCGTTGACCAGCAGGGCGGGGGCCTGATCGCACATCCCGGTGCAGGACGTTAGACCCACCGTCACCCGGCCGTCGGCGCGCGGGACCCCCGGCCGAACGCCAAGGCGGTCGCATAGCAGCGCCAGCAGGCGCCCATTGCCCAGCATCCGATCGGTGACGTTGTCGCTCAGCAGGATGTCGAAGGACCCGCGCGGGGTCTCGTGCAAGAAGGCGTAAAAGCGAACGGCCGCACGGACCTGGGTGCGGGTCACATCCAGGGCGGTGGCGAGGGATTCCACCGCTTCGTCCGGAACGTAGGAGCAGTGCCGCTGGACCTCGATCAAGTGTTGGAGCAAGTACTCCGGGTTGCGTCCCAGGCGGTCCAGTGAGGCGGCAACCAGATCGCTCACCCCCGTCGGTGTCGTGACGTTCATCGGGCAACCCCCAGTCGGTGGAAAGCCGCGGAAACGAACCCAGTATAAGCCTGTAAGGGCGCGAGGGGATATGGGACGCCATCGCCGACGCAGGGCCGGGCGCGACGGCTGCGGTGGCCGAAAAATCCAAGATCAGGCCCCTTGAAACGCCGGGCAGGAAGTACTACTTTACATAATGCAGGCGCCTGCAGAGGGCCTGCGAGAATGCGGTTCTTCGGAACGCACCTTGTTTCATATTGCTCATTCGGAGGATATGTCCATGACAACCATCGACTTCTCGCCCCTGTTCCGGTCCATGATCGGATTCGATCGGCTGGCGTCCACCCTGGAGTCCGCCTATCGCGCCGAGGCTGGCGGCTACCCACCCTACAACATCGAGGTCACTGGCGAGGACCGTTACCGCATCACCATGGCGGTGGCTGGCTTCGCGGAGGCTGATCTCGACCTCCAGGTGAAGGAGAACATCCTGACGGTCTCCGCCACTAGGAAGGAGGACGATGAGGCGCGGGAACGCCAGTACCTGTACCGCGGCATCGCCACCCGCAGCTTCGAGCGGCAGTTCCAGCTCGCCGACTATGTGCGCGTGGAAGACGCCCGCATGAAGGATGGCCTGCTGCACATCGACCTGGTGCGCGAGATCCCAGAGGCGGTCAAGCCCCGCAAGATCGAGATCCGCGCAGAAGGCGGCGGTAAGCTGATCGAGGGCCAGGCGAAGGCGGCCTGAAGGCTAGGCACCTGACCTTGGTCCGCACCTAGAGACGGCCGGGCGAAAGCCCGGCCTTTTTGCGTTCGCGACGGCTTGCGGTCGACGGATACCCCCGCAGACCCAGCGGCCTGTCGTCAGCGGCGCCGGCCCGCCCTGCGACGCTACCTCTTGGTCTGGGGCGTTTGGGCGGGGGCGGGTGCCGCCTGGCTCGGCGAAGGCTTGGAGACCGCAGTTGACGCGGGATTTGGAGTCACAGCGGTTGAGGCCGCGGGCTGAGCCTCGCGTTCGAGCAGGTAGAGGGGTGAGGGTCCCCGAGTACCCTGAGACAAGGCGTGGTCTCCCCCAAGGATCTGGATCAACCGCCAGCCCTGACGGTAGAGCTCCGGCAGCGTCGGGTAGTAGTCCTTGTCGGTAAACTCGCACTTGAGGCGTGTCACTGTCGTGGCCATACCGTAGTAGGACGAGTTGTTCGCCGTGTCGGCAACGATGCACGCGACGATGTCGGCGCCCAGGGCCCGACTCGAGGCGAGCACGACGAACGCAAGGGGCAAGAACCGGTAGGAGCGGGTCATGGGCAGCGTCCCATAGGTCCAGATCGGCGCGCACTAGTCGAGGGAGAGAGGGCGTCTGGCGCCGGAGCCGAAGGTTGGAATCATGCCGCCCAATGCCGGGCGGGGCAATCCAACGGCAACAGCTTCGCGATCAGCCCTTGCCCCGGGTTCGGGTGCGGCCGCCCTCGGCATTCTTCTCCACGAATTCGATCATCATGGCCGCGATGTCCTTCTGCGTAGCACCCTCGATGCCCTCCAGCCCAGGGGAGGAGTTGACCTCCATCACCACCGACCCGTGATTGGAGCGCAACAGGTCGACGCCAGCCACATTGAGCCCCGTGATGCGCGCCGCGCGCACCGCTATGGAGCGCTCCTCAGGGGTAATCCGCGTGAGCGATGCAGTCCCGCCGCGGTGCAGGTTGGAGCGGAACTCCCCGGGCCTGGCCTGGCGCTTCATGCTGGCAACGACCTTGTCGCCGATGACGAAGCAGCGGATGTCCGCCCCGCCCGCCTCCCTGATGTACTCCTGCACCAGGATGTTGACCTTGAGACCCATGAATGCCTGCACGACGCTCTCTGCCGCCTGCCCGGTCTCAGCCAGAACCACACCGATGCCCTGAGTCCCCTCCAGCAGCTTGATGACCAGCGGGGCCCCGCCCACCATTTTGATGAGATCCTGCACGTCATCCGGAGCATGGGCGAAACCGGTGATTGGCAAACCGATGCCCTTTCGCGAGAGCAGTTGCAGAGAACGCAGCTTGTCCCGCGCGCGCGCAATGGCCACCGACTCGTTGAGCGGATAGACCCCCATCATCTCGAACTGGCGCAAGACGGCCGTGCCGTAGAAGGTCACCGACGCGCCGATACGCGGGATCACGGCGTCGAACTCAGTCAGCTCTTCGCCCTTGTAGTGGATGGTCGGCTTGTGGGAGGTGACGTTCATGTAGCAGCGCAGGACATCGATCACCCGCGCCTCATGGCCCCGCTGGCGGGCGGCCTCCACCAGCCGGCGGGTCGAGTAGAGTTTTGCGTCGCGCGAGAGGATGGCAATCTTCATGAGGCTGTCCTTGGGGGGCAGATGCGGCACTCGGTCCGGCGCGGCCAAGCCCAGATCGGATGCTGTCCACGCCGATTCCGGGGCGGCACCTTAACCCGATCTGCCTCAGCACGCTATCGGTGCTTGATGACGTTCGCCCTGGCCGATGCCATCCATCGCCGCGAGGTCAGGAGGCTTGCGCGGCGAACCGCCCATCCCGCCCGCGCCATGACCTCCCCCCGCCGGCCCAGACCGCCTCGCAGGTATACAATCCGACGCCGCCATCCCCCATCGCCGACGCAGGTCACAGTTGAACCCCCTCAAGCGCCTCGCCTCCCAGACGGCCATCTACGGCATGAGCAGTGTCCTCGGGCGCTTTCTGAACTACCTGCTGGTCCCGCTCTTCACCTACACCTTCGCCCCGGCCGAGTATGGCGTCGTGGCGGAGCTTTACGCCTACATGGGCTTCCTGGCCGTGCTGCTGACCTTCGGGCTGGAGACGGGATACTTCCGGTTCCGGTCCGCGGGCGAGTGGACCCCGGAGTTGGTTTACGCGACCACCCTGCGCGTCCTGATCCTGGGGAATCTCGCCGTCTTCCTAGCCCTGGTGCTGTTGCGCCAGCCCATTGCGGACCTCCTGCGTCACCCAGACCACCCGGAGTACGTCTGGTGGTGCGCGGCCATCCTGGCCCTGGACTCGGTGGGAGCCGTGGCCTTCGCGCGACTTCGGGCCGAGAACCGCGCCCTGCGCTTCGCGCTGATCAAGCTGACGGAGATCGCTGCCAACGTGGGGCTTAACCTCTTCTTCATCCTGCTTTGCCGCCAAGCCGCCGAGTCCGACCCGCCCTCCCCCTTGGGCGTACTCTGGGACCCTGCCATCGGGGTCGGCTATGTGTTCCTCGCCAACCTTGCCGCCAGCGGCATCAAGCTGCTGCTCCTGGCACCGGAGCTGCGCGGGGCCCTTCGCGCCTTCGACGGGATTCTGCTGCGCCGCCTGATGCGTTACTCGCTCCCCATGGTCATCATCGGGCTTGCCGGCATCGTCAACGAGATGCTCGACCGCGCAGCCCTCAAGTATCTGCTGCCCTACGACGACGCGACCAACATGGCCCAGCTCGGCATCTACAGCGCCTGCTACAAGCTCTCGGTGCTGATGACACTCTTCATTCAAGCCTTCCGCTACGCGGGCGAGCCTTTCTTCTTCGCCTACGCCAAGGAGGCCGATGCGGGGCGTACCTATGCCCTGGTGCTCAATTGGTTCGTCATCTGTTGCGTCTTCCTCTTCCTGCTGGTGACCCTGTTCCTGGACGTATTCCAATACTTCGTCGGCGCCGCCTACCGGGAGGGACTGGGCGTGGTCCCGGTCCTGTTGCTGGCCAACCTGTTGCTCGGGATCTATATCAACCTCTCCATCTGGTACAAGCTCACCGACCGGACCCTGATGGGGGCCTGGGTGACCCTGGCTGGGTCTGTCGTCACCGTGGCCCTTCTGTTCTGGTGGGTGCCCATTTATGGCTATGCCGGCGCGGCCTGGGCCCACCTGGCCTGCTATGGCACCATGGTCGCCCTGTCCTATGCGCTCGGCCGCAGGTACTACCCCGTGCCCTACGACCTATGGCGGGTACTGGGATATACCACCCTGGGGCTTGCCCTGTATGGGATCAGCCGGCTATTCGCGAGCGGCCTCACTTGGCCGGCGCCGATGACCGGGGCCCTGTTGCTGGCCCTGTTCTTGCTGATCGTCTACGTCGCAGATGGCCGCCACCTCAGGCGCCGTCCCGGGCTTGGCGGCGGTTGACCCGCCCCTTTGAACAGGGCCGGACAGCATCGGTAGCCGACGTCGTATGACCACAGGTCCGACACCGGCGGCACCGCCGGCCGCCCGTGCAAGGACCACTAGCCGATACGTTGCAGAGGCCGCCCGGGCGCGATTTCCGTAAACTAGGGCGCTTGACGCTCACTGCAGTCCACGAGATTGCCATGCCCGAATCCATCGCCAACGGCACGCGCAGGGAGATCGACGGTCGCCCATCCGTTTTCTACGACGGTTACTGGATCAAGTGGTACGACCCCCCGCCCGACAGCGAGGCGGTCCGTACCCGCCTGATCAAGGCCCTCACCCGGCGACTTTTCAACCACGTCGAGCACGGGATCAACATCCCCGGCTTTCGCCTCAAGGAGGCTCGTCAGGGCTACGAGCGCGAGGCCGACCCCGAGCGCAAGCGCGTCAATGGCGCCATGCTTGCCGGCGCCCTGTTCAATCGGGCTGGAGACATCTTCACCAAGGTGGTGGAACTTAAGGCTGTTGGCGTCGAGATCGCCCCGGACGACCCCCTGATGCGCGAGTGCGGCCAGTGTCTTCTGGAAGCGCTGGACCTGGGCAAGATCGTTCGCCACCGCAGCGGCGACGAGGGCATCGATGAACTCTGGGGCGAACCCTTCAAGGCTTTCACCCAGCCGATCGAGACCTTCTACACCAGCCGCTACATCAAGATGGCTCAGGCCATGCGCGACATCGACCGCATCGGGGCGGCGATCATCGATACCTTTGTCGGGAGCACCCAGATCGCCGACATCGCCCCAAGGGTCCACAACTTCACCGAAGCGGCCAAACGCAAATGCGAGATCCTGCGCACCGATCCGGCCATTTTCGAGGTTTGGCCGGCGTTCGTCGTTGCGGCGGAGCACCTGTGCAGAGTGGAACCGACGCTGCCGCCGGCCCCGACTCGCGCCGAGATCCGCGAGGCCCAAGCGGGCACCCGCCTGATGCAGGATGGCACCGCCCTGGTCACCCACATCGTGCGGGCACGGGTCGCCATGCCCGTGAGTACCCGGGAGTACCTCGACCGCTGCCAACAGTTCCGCCGCCTGCACCTCGGGGCCAGACACAAGGTCAGCGGACCCAGCGACGAGCGGCTTTGGGAAGGTGGGGACTAGCCGCCCCAAGGACCCGCGGCCGGGCCCGGCAATCCCGGCGCGACCTGCCGCCCCCTCGCCCCCCGATGGGAACTCCTGAGCGCGATGCCCACCTTGAGCCCTGACGCAGCAACGTGGACCGTCATAGTCGGCCTCTCCGGGGGCGTGGACTCCTCCGTCGCGGCGGCCTTGCTCCTGGAACAGGGGCTGAAGGTCGAAACCCTGTTCATGAAGAACTGGGAAGAGGATGACGAGGCTGGCTACTGCGCCGCCGCCGAGGACCTGGCGGACGCCCGAGCGGTCGCCGAACGCCTGGGTGTGCGGCTTCACGCGGTCAATTTCGCCGCCGAGTATTGGGACCGGGTCTTCTCCCATTTCCTCGCCGAATATCGGGCCGGGCGCACGCCCAATCCCGACATCCTCTGCAACCGCGAGATCAAATTTCGCGCCTTCCTCGACCATGCCCTGATGCTCGGGGCCACCCGCATCGCCACCGGGCATTACGCCCGGAGCGACCAGGACGCCGGTGGCTGGCACCTGCGCCTGAGCGCCGACCCAGACAAGGACCAGACCTATTTCCTCTACCTGCTGGACCAGGATCAGTTGGCCAAGAGCGTCTTTCCCCTCGGGGGACTGCGCAAGACACAGGTCCGGGAGCTTGCCCGAAGACTCGGGCTAGTCACGGCCGCAAAGCGCGACAGCACCGGGATCTGCTTCATCGGCGAGCGGCGCTTCCGCGACTTCCTGGCCCGCTACCTGCCGCGTGAACCAGGCCCCGTCGAAACCGTGGACGGGCGGACCGTCGGAGAGCACCAGGGCCTCGCCTATTACACCATCGGCCAGCGCCAGGGGCTCGGCGTCGGCGGTCTGCGGGGCGAGACCGAGGCGCCCTGGTTCGTCGCCCACAAGGATCCCTCGCGCAACGCCCTGATCGTGGTGCAGGGCGGTGACCATCCCTTGCTGCTCTCCGGCGGGGCGGACATCGCCCAGGTGCATTGGATCTCCGGGGCCCAGCCGAAGTTACCGCTGGACTGCCTCGCCCGGGCGCGGCATCGCCAGCCCCTGCAGGCCTGTACGGTCTTGGGGTACGATCAGGATCGCTGCCGGGTGCGCTTCCACGCGCCCCAGCGCGCCCTGGCGCCAGGCCAGGCACTGGTCATTTACGTCGGCGACGAGTGCCTGGGAGGGGGGGTCATCGACGAGGCGAGGCCCTGGCCCAGCGGCCCAAACGCCCGATAAATAGACAGCACGGCGGACGCCGTTGAGGACCACCGAATGAGCTATACCGACCTGGACCGGCTGACCGCCTTCGCCGGGGTCTATCAAGCTGCCTATTGTGTCCGCCAGATCGCCCGCCAGGGCACGGTCGACACCCGAATCATGGAACCGTGCATCCACAGCCTTTTCCAGATCGACACCCCGAGCGTCGCCGCTGCCTTCGGCCCGCCCGGAGCCGTTGCCAGCGGGGCGCGTCAGATCGTCGCCCAACTCACCGCCGGCTCCAACGGCGGGCCGCCCCGCGACCAGGAGCTGCTCCGCTACGTGGTTACCCTCGTCAAGCTAGAACGCGCCCTAGCGGGGCGGCGCGACATGCTGGAGGCCATCCGCGCCGGGATCGAGGCCATTGCGGCCGGCCGCGCCGACCGGCCCCTGCTGGATCCTGGCCTGCTCTCCTCGCTGGCCACCATCTACAGCGACACCGTCAGCCACCTCGCGCCCCGCATCATCGTCAAGGGCGAGCCCCTACACCTGAAGAATCCCGACAATCAGAGCCGCATCCGCGCCGTGCTGCTTGCCGGAATCCGCGCCGCCATGCTGTGGCACCAAGTCGGCGGGCGCCGCTGGCAGATCCTGGTGGGCCAACGCCGGCTCCTGGAGTCTGCCCGAGCTTACCTGGCCGCCGCGGTACTGGGGTGAGCACACGTCAGGTCCGACGGGCCCGGCCCTGCCGGCCCCATTCAAAGCTTTGTATTGCCCAGACGCGGATGCTGCGGCAAATCGCGACGGTATAGAATCGCGACTTGGTTTCATGATCCAGGCGTACAGGCGGAGTCTCCCCATGCAAGACAGTTTCCAGGCCAGGTCCCAACTCCAGGTGGGTGGCAAGTCCTTCGAGATCTTCCGCGTGACAGCACTACCGGGCAGCGCGCGGTTGCCCTTCTCGCTCAAGATTCTGCTCGAGAACCTGCTGCGCAACGAAGACGGCGTCACCGTGACCCGCGACGACATCGAGGCCCTAGTCCACTGGGATCCCAAGGCCGAGCCCTCGCGGGAGATCCAATACCGCCCGGCCCGCGTCCTGATGCAG
>JBFZCW010000063.1:0-3386 GCA_041307765.1 Chromatiaceae bacterium | reverse complement strand
GGCCCGACGATCAACCAGAGCAGGACCAGGCAAACGGCGAAGGCACAGGAGGCGATAGAGACCCCGAGTGCGGCCAGAGAGAAGACCCGAAGGGGGGCCAGGGAGGGCCCGGTCATGAGGTCGAAGTTCAGGCGTACGAGTTGGTGAAGAGGGACGTTGGACTCCGCCGCCGCACCGGCCTCGTGCTCGATCCGAATCTCCGTCGGATTGGCCGCATAGCCATAGGCGAGGGCCAGTATGGATCCGCCGGCCCCGCTGGAGGCCAGCGCCGCGTCGACGATCTCCCGGGCGTAGGCGCGGAGCGTACAACTCGGATCGGCCATGCGCATGCCGGTGACTCGCTCCCGCAGCCCGTTGACGAGTCCGGAGACCAGCTCGCGCCACTTTGGGTCCTGGCGCGGGCGGCGGACGGCACCGACAGTGTCGTAGCCGCGGTCCATCTCCTCGAGCAGACGCGGGATCTCCTCAGGCGGACATTGCAGATCCGGGTCCAGCGTGACGATGCGCCGGCCGACGCAGGCGGCAAGGCCAGCCATGAGGGCGGCGTCCCGGCCCGCATGGCCGCGCAGATACACTATGCGGGTGGTGTCGGGGCGCAGCTTGTGCTGCTGACGCAGCAGGGTCGCGGAGCGGTCGCGGCTGCCGTCGTCCACGAAGACCGCCTCATAGGGCTCCCCTAGCCCATCAAGCACCGGGTAGAGACGGTCGAAGAGCCTGGTCAACGCCGGCTCCTGATCGAAGACGGGGATAACCACCGAAAGGGCCATCTCGACCGGCGGGACCTTCTTGTCAGGCAAAGCTTCAGGCATCGAGCAGCCCCTTGCAGGCGGTGGCGGTGCGGTCGCGCTCCGCATCAGACGAGACTGCACAGAGCGACAGGGTCACGGCCGGACCACCTGCCCGGCCGCGGTCTCCAGATCCAGCACCCCCGCCAACTCCGGGCCGGCCTCCACCTGGATGTCCCCCTTGCCGGTGCGCACCTCCACGCGCTCCCAGGCCCCGGGGACCACGCCGACCAGGACTCGCGTGTCCTTTTCGGTAAAAACCCCATCGTGTCGGAAACGGTAGTCCAGCACACCCTCAGACCCCTCCCGGGACCGCTCCACCCGACTCCCTGGGAGCCCGAACCCCCGCGCGCGCAGCCGCACCTCCGCTGTTACGGTCCCATCGCCCGCGATCGGGTACACCGTCACTTCGGCCGCATCGGCGGTCAACCGCAGGATTCTCGGCGGCGGAGACCACTCAGCCGGTCGGATCTTCTGGATCTCGGTCTGGCTCACGGGAGTGGCCAGCAGAACCGCCACCAGTATCCCGCCGCCAAGCAGCAGGTATCCAGCCAGGGCCAACCTGGGGTGCCGGAGCGGTATGGGGGGCGCCGGCGCCTCCAGCGCCCAGGCATCCTCACGCTGCGGGATTCGCAGGACGAAATAATAGAGCCCCAGGGCCACGGCGTAGACCATCACCCCGGACCAGATCACGTCCGAGAGGAAGTGGTCCCCCGCCACGATACGCCCGGCCCCCAGCAGGCCGCCCACGACGAGCGCCACCACCAGGGAAGCCGCCGCGAGCCAGGCCCGCCTCCGCAGCCAGATGAGGGTAAAGACCACGAGGGCATAGCCCACCGAGCTGTGCCCGCACGGAAAGGACTTGCCGTTCCCCGACTCCCCGAGCACCAGCGGGGGCAGATAGTCCCTGGTCCCCTCAAACACCGCAAGCTGATGCGGCCGCGGCCTGCCCCAATGCTCCTTGAACACCTCGTTGACCAGGAGCCCGGGGCCCAACACGGAGGTGGCGATGATGAAGACCGCATACAGGCGTAACCGGCGAAACCGCGCGCGATAGCTACCAATCACCAGGACCATCAGGCTGCCGATCATCACCAGGGCCGAGAGCAGCGGGGCCATCTGATAGAAGAAGGTCCACAGGGGTTCCTGGGCCTGGTACCAAGGGTCATCCGCCCCAGGGTGAAAGAACTGCTCGGAGACCCACAGGTCCAGGTCAGTCAGCCAGAACGGCAGAGTCCCGGCCAATGCCAGGAGGCCAAGCAGGACGAGCTGGGGCAGCCAGTAACGGCGGGTGGTGGCCAGGCTGTGCATGGGGCTCTTACTGTGAGGGTCAGGGGCAACAGGGGACCGGAAGTATACCGGGCAAGTACAGGTCAACTCGTCCGAAAACCGCTCCGTGGACAAACGACGCCTGCGGTACCTACCTCACCGCATCATCGAGGAACCAAAAAGGGTCTGAAAGATCCAGCCAGGTGGATGAGGGTGCGGTACTTAGAGGCGGGAGGGCTAGCATCGGCACCGTGCCGATGGGCATGGGGGCATTGCGCAGGATCCAGTCCCGGGTCTCGTGGACCTTCTTGCCGGTGCAGAGGTCCATCAGGGTGTCGCCACCCCAGCGGGCAGGCCAAACCGCCGCTTCCTGACCCCTCGATACGGCCCCTCAACCGACCTTTGCCAGCGCTTGAAGCAAACCGTCAGCCGCCGCGCCCAGGTCAGCTTCTTGGATAGCATCATTGCCATGTCTGCGGCATTTCCGAAAGCGGCGCGACGGTCACGCATAACGAAGTCGATATGCCGCTCCCAAACAGGGGCGTCGGTTTCCAGGTAGCCGGTCACCGGCACAATGCACCGTCTGGCCACATCCGGGGGACAATGTTCCCGAATCAGCTCGGCCAAACCGCTCTTCTCTGTGATCAGGATTGGGGTGCCGACGGCCAGGGCCTCGACGCCCACCAGCCCGAAGCCCTCGCTGCGCGAGGGCATCAGCAAGAGCGAGGCGGTCTTGATGTCCTGCTCCTGGCGCTCGGTGTCTGCCACGTATTCGCGGGTACGGATCTCGACGCCGGGGCTCGCGGCCCAGGCCACGAGGCGGTTGCGTAGCAGGTCCCCTTTTCCCGGCTCGGCGCCCCGCACGATCAGGCTGGGTCGACCGGTGCCCATCAGGCCGATGGCCCGGGCGGCGATGTCGAGTCCCTTGAGCTCCGCGTCCTCGGTCCGTCCGATGATCCGTAAAGGGCCTTGGCGGCCACAAAATAGGCGTCGGCATTAGGCTCACGCTAGCGCTCGTGCTCGCGGACTATGTCAGTGATGCCCTCGACCCCAAATCGCTCTGCCTCCAATCGGATACACAGCACCCAGGCCTCGCTGGGCGACTGGGGACCCGTCCCCTTGCGAGCATGGGCCAACGGCCCGCTCCAAGTCCCCAGCACGGCGACGGTGCGCTAGGAGCTTGGCGAGATAGGAATGAAGGCACTTGGCCCCGTTACCCTCCGAGAGCAGGGCAGACAGGAAAGCGATCCGCTCGTCGGTCTCGGCGGGATCCTGGGGCAACGGAGACGTGAAGCCCATGGTGGCCCTCACATGGGCCTCGAACCATTGGCC
>JBFZCW010000062.1:0-6335 GCA_041307765.1 Chromatiaceae bacterium | reverse complement strand
GGACGACGTCAAGGCGTCCGTCATCGCCCGCGGGACTCCTGGTTTCTCTGGGGCAGACCTGGCGAATCTGGTCAACGAAGCGGCCCTCTTTGCCGCCCGCGCCAGCAAGCGCTTGGTGGATATGGAGGACCTGGAAAAGGCCAAGGACAAGATCATGATGGGCGCCGAGCGCCGCTCCATGGTCATGACCGACGAGGAGAAGCGCCTGACTGCCTACCACGAGGCTGGCCATGCCATCGTAGGGCGCAGCCTGCCCATCCACGACCCGGTCTACAAGGTGACCATCATCCCGCGTGGGCGGGCCCTGGGCGTGACCATGTTCCTCCCCGACGGGGATCGCATGAGCTATAGCCGCCAGTGGCTGGAGAGCAACATCTCCACCCTGTTCGGCGGACGCATCGCCGAGGAGATTATCTTCGGTGCCGAGGCCGTCACCACCGGGGCTCAGAGTGACATCCAGCGCGCTACTGAGATCGCCCGCAACATGGTGACGAAGTGGGGCCTGTCCGACCGTCTCGGGCCGCTCACCTACAGCGAGGACGAGCAGGAAGTCTTCCTCGGCCATGCGGTGACCCAACACAAGAGCGTGTCAGACGAGACCTCGCACATCATCGACGAGGAGGTGCGCAACATCATCGACCGGAACTACAGTCGGGCACGCACCATTCTGGACGAGAACCTGGGCAAGCTCCACGCCATGGCCGACGCGCTGATCCGCTACGAGACCATCGACTCGGGTCAGATCGACGACATTATGGCCGGGCGCACCCCTCGCCCGCCCAAGGACTGGGACGAGGCC
Organism: Chromatiaceae bacterium; assembly: GCA_041307765.1. GTDB lineage: Bacteria > Pseudomonadota > Gammaproteobacteria > Chromatiales > Chromatiaceae > DYRB01. The sequence continues at coordinate 5,536 of JBFZCW010000062.1, read as the reverse complement.
GACGACCCCAGGCGCGGGGGGGCTCGGCCAGCGTCCGGGGTCAGCAGCGGCGGGTCGGCAGCGGAGGGCCCCATCGGCGGCCCCGCGGGCGAGCACTGACCGGGCTCCGGCGCATCGGGATGCCCATCTTGGATTGCGCGGGCAGGTCCCTGGACCTGACCCGCGCTGGCGTTATGGGGGTTTTGAACATCACCCCCGACTCCTTCTCAGACGGCGGACAGACCCTTGCGCTCGATGCCGCGCTGCACCGGGCGGAGGCTATGGTCGCCGCCGGGGCGGCGGTCATCGACGTCGGCGGGGAGTCCACCCGCCCGGGTGCAGCACCGGTTGGCGCGGAGGAGGAGATCCGCCGAGTGGTCCCGGTAATCTCTGCCATCGTCGCGCGGTTTCCCGTTCCGGTCTCCGTCGACACATCAAAGCCGCAGGTGATGCACGCGGCGGTCGCAGCCGGTGCTGGAATCATCAACGACGTGCGTGCCCTGCGTATGCGTGGCGCCCTGGCGGCGGCGGTGGCACTGCAGGTCCCGGTCTGCCTGATGCATATGCAGGGGGAGCCCGGGACCATGCAGCAGCGGCCGAGCTACGGCGATGTGGTCGGCGAGGTCGTCGCTTTTCTGCAGGCCCGGATGACCGCCTGCGAGGCTGCAGGCATTCCGGAGGGCCGCATCCTGCTGGATCCCGGTTTTGGATTCGGCAAGACCCTGACGCATAATCTCGCGTTGCTCGCTGGGCTGGGGGCTATCGCCGCCCTGGGGCCGCCCGTCGCGGTTGGGCTGTCGCGCAAGTCCATGATCGGGGCACTGACCGGCAGGGGGGTGACTGATCGCCTAGCTGGGAGCCTGGCGGCGGCAGTGCTGTCGGTGGAACGTGGGGCAGCATTGGTGCGTGTTCACGACGTGGCAGAGACGGTGGATGCCCTTGCTGTGCTGGCGGCCCTGCGCAAGGCCGAAGGCTCTCCGGGGGAGCCGGAGCAACCCAAATTGACGGGTCAGGATTAACAGTTCGATGCCTTTTCGGGGAGTGGCGTGACGCGTAGGTATTTCGGCACGGATGGCATTCGCGGCCGGGTTGGCGAGCCGGCGGTGAACCCGGATTTTGTCCTCAAGCTCGGCTGGGCGGCCGGGCATGTCCTTGGCAGTGGGCAGGGCAAGGTCCTGATCGGCAAGGACACCCGCATCTCCGGTTACATGTTTGAGTCGGCTCTGGAGGCCGGGCTGGTGGCCGCCGGGCTCGATGTGCGTCTGCTCGGACCCATGCCGACCCCGGGGGTCGCCTACCTGACGCGGACGTTCCGGGCTGTTGCCGGCATCGTCATCACGGCCTCGCACAATCCCTACCAGGACAACGGCATCAAGTTCTTCTCCGCCGACGGCGACAAGCTCCCGGACGAGGTCGAGCTGGCCATCGAGGACCAGATCGAGCTGCCCCTGCGCATCCGCGACCCAGCCAAGATCGGTAAGGTCAAGCGCATCGACGACGCCAGCGGACGTTACATCGAGTTTTGCAAGAGTACCGTCCCCTTCGCCATGTCCCTGCGGGGTCTGAAGCTGGTCGTGGACTGCGCCAACGGGGCCACGTACAACGTCGCACCATCCGTCTTCGAGGAACTCGGGGCCTCGGTGGTGCGCATCGGCACTGAGCCCGACGGCCTCAACATCAATCGGGGGGTGGGCTCCACCAAGCCGCAGGCGCTCTGCGAGACGGTAATGCGGGAGGGGGCGGACCTCGGCATCGCCTTCGACGGCGACGGCGATCGCGTCCTTATGGTCGACGGCAAGGGGCGTCTGGTCGACGGCGACGAGCTGATCTACATCATCGCCAAGTCGCGGCGGGAGGCGGGCACCCTGCGCGGGGAGGTGGTCGGCACCGTCATGAGCAACCTGGGCCTGGAGCATGCCCTGCAGCGCCTGGGCGTGGGTTTCGCCCGCACCAAGGTCGGCGACCGCTACATCATGGAGCGCCTCAAGCAGGGACTGGGGATTCTGGGCGGCGAGCCCTCGGGCCACATCATCTGCCGCGACCGGACAAGCACCGGCGACGGGATCGTTGCCGCCCTTCAGGTCCTTGCGGCCATCGACGGCTTTGGCTCCCCCCTGGACGAGCTTTGCGGGGAGGTCGAGAAGTATCCCCAGGTGCTGCTTAACGTGAGGCTGGCCGAGCGGCGGGACCTCATGGGGCTGCCGGCGATCCAGAGCGCCGTTGCCGCTGCGGAAAGGGAGCTCGACGGGCGCGGGCGGGTCCTCTTGCGCCCGTCGGGAACCGAGCCCTTGCTGAGGGTGATGGTGGAGGGCCAGGATGCCGGCCTGGTCGCCGCCCTGGCCGAACAGCTGGCCCAAGTCGTGCGCGAGCACGCAGGGGGCTAGAAGGACGTGGCGACGACGGTGTCCATCCATGGCATGTGGTCGACGCGCCTGGCCTTCATCCTGGCCGCCGCCGGCTCTGCGGTCGGGCTCGGCAATATCTGGCGCTTTCCCTACACTGCCGGGGAGTATGGAGGCGGGGCCTTCGTGCTGGTCTACCTGCTGTGCGTGGCGGGGATCGGTATCCCCATCATGATGGCTGAGATCCTACTGGGCCGGCGGGGTCGCCAGAGCCCTATCAACACCATGCGCACCCTGGCGGAGCGCGAGGGCAAGCCGGTTGCCTGGTCCCTGCTCGGATGGATGGGTATCCTCGCGGGGTTTCTGATCCTGTCCTTCTACAGCGTCATTGCCGGCTGGACCCTCGCCTACGCCGTGCGGGCGGCGGGCGGTGCCTTTACAGGGATCGATGCGACTGCTTCCAAGGCGATGTTCGACGGCTTGGTGGGCGACGGGGAGCGCCTGCTGGCCTGGCATACCATATTCATGGTCATGACCGTCATGGTGGTGGCCCGGGGGGTCGCAAGCGGGTTGGAGCAGTCCGTGAAGTGGATGATGCCCGCCCTGTTCGTCCTGCTGCTGGTCATGGTGGTTTATGCCGGTTGGGCCGGAGACCTTGGGGCTGCCGTCCGCTATCTCTTCGCGCCGGATTTTGCTCGGCTCCAGGAGAAGGGCGGGGAGGCGATCCTCAGCGCCATGGGTCAGGCCTTCTTCAGCCTGAGCCTGGGCATGGGGGCCATCATGGTCTACGGGTCCTACCTCCGGCATGATGCATCCATCGCCGGCAGCACCGTGATGATCGCTGCCACCGACACCACGGTGGCCCTGCTCGCCGGGCTGGCCATCTTTCCCATGGTCTTCGCGCACGGTCTCGAACCCGGCAGCGGCCCCGGACTCATCTTCGTCACCCTGCCCATCGCGTTCGGCGAGATGCCTGGCGGGGCCTTGTTCGGCACCTTGTTCTTCGCCCTTCTGGTCGTCGCCGCGTGGACATCGTCCATCTCGATCCTGGAACCCGTGTCTGCCTGGCTGGTCGAGAATCGAGGCTTCTCCCGGGTACGCGCCGCGATCATCGGCGGGGCCGGGGCCTGGCTGCTGGGCATCGCCTGCCTGCTCTCCCTGAACCACTGGTCAGAGTACGAGGTTGCCGGCAAGGGGGTCCTGGACCTCTTCGATTACCTCACTGCGAACATCCTCCTGCCCCTTGGTGGGATCCTCATTGCGATCTTTGCCGGCTGGGTCCTACCGCGAGCCGCTACGCTCGACGAGTTGGGCGGCACCGATAGGCCAGGGTACCGGCTGTGGCGCTTCCTGATCCGCTACGTTGCCCCCGCGGCGGTTGCATTGGTCTTGCTCAATGGGATAGGCCTGTTTAAAGCGATCGGGCTGGCCTGACCGTGGCGCTGGTCCGAAAATCGGCCCTGGTCCCTCATTCGGCCCGCCAGATGTTCGACCTGGTCTACGACGTGGCGGCCTATCCGGCCTTTCTGCCCTGGTGTCACCATGCCCAGGTGATCTCGGAGACGGCAGACCAGATCTGCGGTCGCATCGAGGTTGCGCGTCTTGGGATCCACCAGACCTTCAGTACCTGCAATCGCTTTGAGCGCGACCGCCGGATGGAGATCGCCCTGCTCGATGGCCCGTTCCGCAGACTGCACGGAGGCTGGCGCTTCACACCGCTGCGTGAGGATGCTTGCAAGGTCGAGCTAGAGCTGGAGTTCGAGTTTTCGGGACCGTTGATCGATAGGGCCTTCGGGCCAGTATTTCACCAGATCGCCAATACCCTGGTGGATGCCTTCTGCAAGAGAGCCAAAGAGGTGTACGGTGGCTGAACAACGTATCGAGGTCGAGGTCGCCTACGCCCGCGAGCAGGCACAGGCGTTGATCCCGGTGACCGGGGACCCGGGCCTGACCGCCCGGGAGGCGATCGAGCGCTGCGGCGTGACGCGCCAGTTTCCGGAGATCGACCTCGCGGTCAACAAGGTGGGGGTCTACGGCAAGCTGATCTCGTTGGATCAGGTCCTGGAGACGGGTGATCGGGTGGAGATCTACCGCCCGCTGATCGCCGATCCCAAGGAGCAGCGCAAGAAGCGCGCGGCTGAGGGGAAGGTCATGCGCAAGGGGGCCGGCGAGATCTCAGGCGAGGCCTCCGGCGGCGACTAGCCCGAGGGCCCAGGCAGGGCGGCCAGGGGAGAGGTAGACGTCCATGCCTCGGTCGGTCCTCAGCCCGACCTTGGGGTCTTGTTAACCTAACGGGCGCTTTCCAACCCGATGGTTGTCATAACCCGGGTCAAGAAGCCGCGATTGTCCTTCCAGTCTGGCACCGACACCACGATCTCTTTCTTTGTCTCGTTAGCGGCACGTTGGGGGTCTGGCTTGATGTCCCCGTCGATCCGGACCAAGGCATCATCCTGGAACCAAATGGTCAGGCGCTTCACCTGCATCGGGTCATGCCCGCGCTTGAGGGTGTAAGTATAGTCCCAGCGGTCCTCGTGAAACATGTCCGTGAGCAGCGGGGTTCCGAGAAGGTAGCGGACCTGGCGCTTGTTCATCCCGGGCTGGAGGGCGTCGACCATCTCCTCGGTCACGAGGTTGCCCTGCTGCACCGGCATCTTGTAGACGAAGGGAAGCCGCTCGAGGGTCGAGGCGCGGTAGGCGTCCTCGGTGGGAGTGCTCGAGCACCCGGCCAGAGTCAGCAGGGTCAGGAGCACTGGGGAAGTGAGAGGGTTTCGCATCTTGGTATCATACCGGGGCAGCGTAAGCGCGGATCATAACCCAGAGGCCCCGTCGGGGGCACGGTTCGCTGTTCCTGGCGGCAGGTGCGGAGAGGTAGGACTTGGAGCATCAGCAGATTAGAGAAGCGGGCCTGAAGGTCACGGGCCCCCGAGTCAAGATCCTGGCTGTATTGGAGCACAGCGATCGGCGTCACCTCAGCGCGGAGGAAGTCTACAAGGCCTTGCTCGACGCCGGCGAAGACGTTGGCCTCGCCACGGTCTACCGAGTCTTGACGCAGTTCGAGGGAGCTGGGTTGGTCACCCGGCACCATTTCGAGGGTGGCCAGTCGGTTTTCGAGCTCAACCGCGGCAGCCACCATGACCACCTGGTCTGCGTGCGCTGCGGCAAGGTGGTGGAGTTTGTGGAAGCCACCATCGAGGCCCGGCAGGAGGCTATTGCCC
>JBFZCW010000061.1:0-10880 GCA_041307765.1 Chromatiaceae bacterium | reverse complement strand
GAGCTCGGGGAGCTCTCGGGCTGCGTCTCCATCGACCGGTCTCTTGCGGACCTGCTCAAGGCCCTGGGAGGCGACTACGCCGAGGCGGATGACATCCTGAAGGAGCTCACCGGCACCAGTCTCCTCGGCCTGTCGCTCGACCAGCTCGCCTTTCGGTACCGCCGCGCACCGCCGTCGTTCGCGCAGGTGGCCGCCAGCGTCCATGCGGGCAAGAGCCGGTGCCGCATCGCCGTCCTCAAGGTCTTCGCGAAGGACAAGGACGGCGGTCTGGTCATCGGTCTGAGCCTGCAGTCGGACGGGACCGCGATCGGGCGCAACTTCCTCTCGGGCCTCATCGGCGACATCGTCATCAAGGATCTCGGCGTCTACTACGCGAGCAAGCCCCAGAAGGGGCTCCGGTTTGATCCGGGCGAGGGATTCCATGCGGCCAGGGCGCTGGTCCCGACCCTGGAGCAGGCAGTCGGGCGGGACTTCGTCGAGGGACTCAATTTCTCCGCGGACATCGAGATCGGTGGGATCAGCCTGCTGGAGGCGGCCAAGTCGCTGGAGGCGGAGCCCAGCAACCAAACGCAGCCGCAGGAGGGGTCCTCGGCGCCGAAAGTCGAGGCCCCGACGGACGCGCGCGCGGGCACCGATCTTCCTCCAGTGCCAAAGGATTCGACCTTCTGGATCAAGGCGGGCAAGACCTTCGGGCCCCTGAACGTTCAACGGGTCGGCTTGGGCTACCAGGCTGCGCGGGTCCTGGTAAAGCTGGATGCCGGCCTGAAGGTGAGCAGTCTGACCCTCTCGCTGGAGGGGTTCGGACTCAGCTATCCGCTGGACAAACTCTTCCGCAAGCCTGAGAACGTCTGGCAGAACCTGGGCTTCCACCTGGACGGGGCCGGCGTCGCCTTCGAGGGCGGGCCGATCCGCATCGGCGGAGGCCTGATCAGGGTGGTCCGCGCCGAGGGTCTACAGCTCGACGGGGCCCTGGTCGTGGGGACCCCGGCGCTGACGATCTCAGCCATCGCCTCCTACGCGAGCCTCGGCGGCGAGCCATCGTTCTTCGCCTTCGCGGCTTTCCACAAGGAACTCGGCGGCCCGCCCTTCTTCTTCGTCACGGGGCTAGCCTTCGGCCTCGGAATCAACCGCCGCCTTCTGCTGCCGCCCATCGAAGCGGTCCACCGATTCCCCCTGCTACGCGCGGCCATCGACCCGGACTATCCCCTCGCCCGGACCGACGTCGGCAAGGGCGAAAGCCCGCTGAGGGCAATGAGCGCAGAGATCGGCGCCTACATAGCCCCCTCCGTCGGGGACATGTGGGTCGCCGCCGGGCTGCGCTTCCGCTCCTTCGGGATGATCGAGTCGGTGGCCCTGCTCTCGGTCGCCTTCGGCACCCGGGTGGAGATCGGGCTGCTCGGGCTCTCGCGCATCCAGGTCCCGCCGCAAGCACCCGGGAAGTCCAGCGGACCCGTGATCGCCTACGCGGAGCTGGCCTTGAAGGTCGTGTTCGCCCCCGAGGCCGGGCTGCTGTCGGTGGAGGCCAGGCTCACGGAGAGCTCTTACATCCTGCGCCACGACTTCAAGCTGCGCGGGGGGTTTGCCTTCTTCTCCTGGTTCGCAGGGGACCACGAGGGGGACTTCGTCATCTCCCTGGGCGGCTATCACCCCCGGTTCCTCGCCCCCGCCCACTATCCGCGGCCGGACCTGGTCGCGTTCAACTGCAGGGTGGGCGACGTTACGATCTCCGGCACCTGCTACTTCGCCCTCTGCCCGGCGGCCATAATGGCCGGCGGCAGCCTCAGCATCGTCTATCAGAGTGGGGGGATCCGGGCCTGGCTCATCGCCTACGCGGATTTTCTGATCCAGTGGAGGCCCGTCTACTACGACATCGCCATCGGAGTGTCGGTGGGCGTGGCCCTGACCCTGAAGCTCGGCATCCTGCGCATTCGGCTGAGCCTGGAACTCGGCGCCACCGTCGCCCTCTACGGCCCGCCCCTGGGCGGCAAGGCGCGGATCTCCCTCTGGATCATTAGTTTCACTGTCTACTTCGGGGCGGCCAGGCAGGCACCACCACCCCTGGTGTGGGAGTCCGCCGACCCTGACCGATCCTTCGCCAAGTCCTTCCTGCCCAACCCCGACGTGACCCGGATCTCCATCGTCGACGGTCTGCTGGAGGAGCTGCCCGCGAAGGAGGAGAGCGAGGGGTTTCGCATCGTCAACCCGCATACCCTGGCCTTGCGCTGCTTCAGCCAAGTGCCCGCAACCGACGTCCGGCTCAACGACGAGGAGATCCCCCCGAAGGACGGCGAGCGGGAGGCGCCCAAGTTGGGCCTGCGCCCAATGGGGAAGTCCGACATCTATTCCCGCATCGACGTGGTCTTGACACCAGACGGCGATGCCTCGATGGCGGCGAAGCAACACCTAAGGCAGTACGTCGACATCGAGCGGGTCAAGAAGAGCGTGCCGGTCGCGCTCTGGGGAGGCTCGGCGCTGGCCGCGGGGGCGCCGCCGCACGAGCAGCTCATCGAGGGCGCCCTCGTGGGACTGGAGATCCGCACCATGGAGGGTCCCCGCCCCTGGGAGACTCCGAAGCTGGAGCTTGCGGTACTGGCCTATGATGCTTTCGAGCGGCCAGTCCAGCTCGCCCGCCAGCGGCCGATCAAGGCACTCGACGCCTTTGGCAAGAAGACGCTCGGCAACACCATCGGCAGCGAAGCAGTCGTGACGATGCGACGGGAGATCCTCGCCCTCCTGCGCGAGTCCTACGAGTATCTGCCTTCCGACGACGAAATCGCCTGGGCAGGGCTGCGGGACCAGAACGCGGAGTACGTATTCCAGGCCATGCCGGCCATGGCCCGGGCGGGCCAGTATCCACCCCGGGGCTATCCGGCAACCGGATGAGCGCAAGAGGGCCCCGATGACCGAAGCTTCCAAAGACACCGGTACGCTCCGCTACGTGCCGCCGCTCACCATCAGGGCGGGGGAGATCCAGTTCATCGAGGCCTGCCATCCCCCGCTAGTCGCGGGGGACTACCAGGTGGAGATGCACCAGACTATCAAGGACTCCGCGGATTCTCCCGTTCCGTACAACGCCGATCCATACGAATCAAAGCTCCGTTTTACGGTGGACGCCGCCCGCTTCGGCCTCAAGCCCACGGACATCCACTCCGTCTACCCACCGGCCAACGAGGAAGGCGCCTTCGACAACGCCCTGCCGCACGTGGTATTCACGCGCCGCACCCTGCCCTGGGAGCGCACCCTGGACGGCCGGCCGCCGGAGCTCGGAAAGGCCTTTCCCCCCTGGATGGCGCTCCTCCTCCTCCAGGAGGACGAGCTGGTGAAGCGAGATACCCAGGCTAAGCCGACCGGGCAGCGCTACGCGCCGCAGGCATTACCGGTGCTGGAGAACGAGACCTCCAAGGACTGCCTTCTGTTCCCCCGGCACGAGGACGGGAGGCCGAGTGATGAAATCCTCGCCCCCGCCCTCGGACAGGACCAGTGGGACAAGGCCCGGCGCGACCGTTACGCCAAGGCATCCTGCCTCGCCCTCGACTTGCCGTTGAAGCTGTTCCGGGCGATCGCCCCGCGCCGGAAAGACTTGAGCTACCTGGCCCACGTCCGTCAGGTCGACACCGGCGACAAGGAGGTGCTCGGCATCAACGACAAGGGCTGGTTCTCGCTGGTGATCGGCAACCGCATGCCACAGGCCAAGCAGCGCCATCAGGTCTTCCTCGTCTCGCTGGAGGGTCACCAGGAACTCTTGCCGAAGGAGCAGGACGAGGCGAAGGATCTCGACCCCGCCAAGCGGGTCCGCCTGGCGGTCCTCGGGAGCTGGTCCTTCGCCTGCGGGGAGTCGAACGGTTTCAAGGCCCGGATGAAGGCGCTGAATCTCGATCGGAACAGCGAACGGCCTAAGGCGGCCGCCAAGCGAGAGGACGCATGGCTCGGTCTTCCCTTCGGCGATTTCGACGACAAGGGGAAGGCCGCCGCGGACGTCGTGAACGGCGCTTATGCGCGCGGCTATGCGGTCTTCGGCCATGCGATGCGCCACGGAGAGCGGATGGTCTCCTGGTACCGCGGCCCGCTGGTCCCGCTCAACTACGACAAGCCCGAGCAGATTCAGGAGTTAGTAACCTGCGCCGACGAGCTCCTGCGCTACGACCCCGATACCGGCATGCTGGAGGTCACCTATGCCGCCGCTTGGCAGCTCGGGCGTCTGCTGGCCCTGCAGAACCACGGCTTTGCCCTGGCCCTCGACCGGGTGCGCCGAAGGATGCGAGAGCGGGCGGAGCGGATTCTGCACGAGCGCCAGCTGCGCGAGCGGCACGATTGGCTCGGCATGGAGGAAGGTGCGCTGATCGAGGACTGCCTCATGGACCACCTGGCGAACGGGGCTGGGGACTCGCTGATGGATGCGGTTTCGGCCGGCGAGGGCGTATGCGGCCCGCGACCACCGAGCACGAGTCCAGGCGCCGCCACGGCCGAGCCGAGCACCGAGAAGCCTGAGACCGTCGATGCAGCGGCAAGGGAAATCCGCAGGGACGATCTTGGGGATAGCCTCGCCGATGTCGCCACCTGGCTCGGGCGCCTGCTGCTGCTCTACGGTGTCCCCTTCCACTACCTGGTGCCGCAGCGAGGCATGCTGCCCCCGGCTTCCCTGCGCTTGTTCTTCCTCGATCCAATCTGGATCCAGTGCCTGGTCCAGGGGGCGTGCAGCATCGGCAACACCGGCTATGGCGACACCCTCGTCGACCGGGTGATGAACGAGGTGGTGGTGCCGACCCAGCCGACGGCGCAGGCGACCGGCACCGCCGCCGCCGGGGTGCGCGACGGGCTGCGCAAGGAGCGCGAGGGCGTCAAGCCCCATAAGACCGATCGGAAGCTGCACTGGCCCCTGACCGGATTCCTGCTGCGCTCCCCGGTGGTCACCGGGTGGAAGGGGCTGGAGATCAAGGCCTATCGGGGGACCGCCGTCCCCGTCGATCCCCTGCGCATCGAGCAGCTCACCGAGGACGTGATGCTGGGTCTCTTCAACGGCGTCATCGAGCGGCTGGTGATCCGCCAGCCCCAGGAGGGTCTGCACTTCGGCCTGGAGGTCGACGGTGAGGGCCGCTACGGAAAGCGGCTGCGGGACATGGGCTTCATCGATCCGAAACGGGCCGGCAAGCCCCTTGACCCGGAGATCGAGCTCGCGCTGCAGGGGGATGGGCTGATGCGTAGCCAGAGCGCCGACGGCCCCGCCGGAGTCATTGAGATCGCTGCATTGGCCGAGGCCATGAAAGTGCAGCTGGAGGACAGGGGCCAGCTCCGGAAGGGCCGTTTCACCTCAGCCGAGTTCGCCATCGAGATGCTCGAGGCCGCCGGCGAGTTTACCTACTGTGTGACGGGCAAGGACCATTCATGAGCACCGCGTGCTCCGCCGCCGCGTACCCCCTTCTCCTGGTCCCGATGAACATCGAGGCCCTCGTGGTGGAAAAGGCCGCCGCCCCCGGGGTCGACATGACGCCCAGCTTCGGCAAGGTGAGGCGCGCCGCGGTGCTCGGCGAGCAATTGACCCAGGAGCCCTGCTCGGGCATCAACCCCGCGCTCCACAAGCGCGGGATCCATCTCCACTGGGCTCTGCCCGACGGCCTGACCCATGGCGAATCGGCAGACCACGGGGAGACGGCGGACGCCGGAACCGCGAAGGCGGATGGGGGCGGCGCGGCCGCAGGGCCGACCGCGGCCCCCGGCGGGGGGCCGGACTTCCCCCTGATCCCCAACCGCTGGCTGGTGGTGCGGCTCTGGGGACAGGGTCCGGCCCTGAGATGCAAGGCTTGGGTCGTTGAGAGCGACACCATCGTCCCGGACGATAGCAATGCCGCAAGGGTTTGGCCCGGCAGTGGGCTCGCCGACCCGGACCTGGGGGCCGCCGATGTCCAGTATGTCGGCAGGACATCCCTCCTCGCGGACTGGGCCGAGCCGGTGGTTGCCGAACGCGTTGCCCTGACCAGCGTCGGCTACGGCGACCCCACCTTCGCGGCCTACTATCCGGCATGCCGGGGGCTCCTCGGCTTCCATGACGACGAGCTCGACCCGGATGCGGCGGGGGCCGAGCTCAGCTATTTCGTCGCCGGCTGGTACTCGGCCCGAGACCTCGATCCGCTGCACAACCTGCTGGCGAAGGGGAACTTCGAGGACGCCGCCATCCACGTGGAGGCCCTCGGCGAATGGCTGGGCGAGCGACGCTGGACGTACCCCGGTCTCGACCGTCTGCTGAACGCGGTGGAGAGACTGCGCGACCAGACGCGCAAGTCCGCGGACGCCAGATCGATGAAAGACAGGCTGGAGCAGCGGGCGCGGCTCGAGGCCGCTGAAAAGCCCCCGGCGGACGCGGACGAAAGGGCCCGCGCCCTACGGGCCGGGATCGAGGCGCTCGATGAGACCATCCGCAGGCTGGACAGGCACAACGGGAGACGTGCCGAAGCACTTGCGGAGCGCACGGCATGCCTGCCCCGCGGGATCATCTGTCACGGACTCGTCACTGGCATCCGCTGGCGGGTCGAAGACCGGCCCTGCGAGAGCGGCGTCCCGCTCAACGAGGATTTCAACCTCGCGGTCGGCGAGACCGTGGTCGAGGCGCTGTCCGCACTGCTCGGTTCCGCGCGCCATGCGGACTTCACCCACGTCCTGGAGGCGTTTCAATACGATCTCCTGCGGGATTACGGTAGGCCGGGCGGGGCCGACGCGGTGGGCCACAAGGTCCACGAACGCCGATTCAGGCCGCGCTCTCGCGGGTCGCGCTGGGACCTCGCCCCCGGAGCGCCGAACACGGCCCCCGCCTCCCCCGACGACAGCTCTCCGCCAATTCCCGGTGACCTGCGTGCCCGCCTGGCGAAGCTGAACGCCACCCAACGCGACATCGACCGGCGCAAACGGGAGCGCGACTCGCTCAGGGGAGAGCTCTATGCCGCCTGGTATCGCAAGGTCCGCGCGGGTGGGGCCGAGAAATTCCAGATGCGGCTCACGGAGCTGAAGGAGCAGATCGCCACCCGCTCCGGTGACATCGCCAAACTGGAGACGAAGGACCCGGATGGACGACTGCGGCCCGCCGGTCCGGATTGGGATGAGCTTGGGGTCAAGATCGCGGACTTCCTTCCGGGCTACACCCAGGAGCGCACGGACGAGGAACGCTTCTGGCGACCCAACGACCCGGTGGTGCTGCTCGCCGGCCCCGCCTTTCGCCGTGCCCGACGCCATGGCGAGGACGGCCGCTTCCGCTTGGACGGCCAGCTGCTGTGCCGACTCAGCGGGCAAGTCATCACGGGTGTCCGCGCCCTGGACCCTGGCGATGGAAATAGCCTAGACCCCAGGGACCTCGGGCATTGTTGCGACCCACTATCCGGGCGGGTAAAGGCGGACCTCCCCCCGGACCTGGCCACCTTGTTGACCGAGGCGCTGTTGCTCACCCTCGTGCCCACGGACTCTCCGGGCACCCCCGGCCCGGACCCGGCCGCAAGCATCCGAGCCCAACTGCCGGGGCACCTGGAGCGGCTGTGGAAGGAGGCCGAGCAGCCATCGGACAAGCCACTCGACCTCGGATATCCCCCGGCAGATCTGAACGCAGGAAAGCCTGTCTGGACGCTGGCAGGGCAATTCCCGTCCCCGGCGATGCTCAACCGCTGGGCGAGCAACCCCTGGCTGCCGCTCTACCTGCAGTGGCGTGTGTCCTGGACACCCAGCTACGCCGACGCGAGACAGGCCCTCGACGGCTGGGAGCTGGACGATGCAGGCAGCGGCTTCGAATGGGATGGCAAGGGCGCCACGTGCGGCGAAGCGCCCCTCTACTACACCGGTACCGCATTGCTGACCCCTAGCGCGGGCTTCGCCTTCAGCGAGCGCCTGCGCCAGTACAACCTAAGCCACAACAACCCCGGATTGCGCCGGCTGCAGGTCGACTTGCTCGCGCTCGACGTACTCTGTCAAGCCCTCGGCGGCTTCACTGATCGGCTGCTGATGCGCCGGGCCTGGGCCGAGATTCCGCCCCTCGACCCCCAGCCGGGGGCCAGGCCGAAGCGCTCGGAGATCTACGAGGAGGTCCAGGACACCGACTGGATCGCACCCACGAAGGATCATGAGGGAAGGCTCTTGCCGGTGCGCGCGGGGTCACTGAGCTTCGCCAAGCTGTGGGTGGTAGACGCGTTCGGTCAGGTCCTGGCGCTCGAGGAGCACCAGGCGCAACCTGGCGCGCCCGCGGAGCTACCGCGGCCCTTGCTCCCCGATCGCCTGCGCGAGCCGAGGGACAGTCGTCTCGTGCGCCTCGAGCCGCGCCTCGCCCAAGCCGCCCGGCTGGTCATGGACTGGCCGCCGGCCGAGCCAAAGGCAGGCGACAGCGGCGCCGACGGTCCCGTGTGCGGTTGGGTCCTACCCAACTTCCTCGACCGCGGACTCATGATCTACGACGCCCGGGGCAACGCCCTGGGCGCCCTGCAGTCGGTCCAGAGCAAGTCCTGGACGCAGGGGGCGGGGGCGAGACGCAAGCCCAGGGCCGGCTTCCATTGGGTGGACATCCCCGGCAGCAGGGACTTCTTCTTCGGCCTGCCGCCCAAGGAGATCGCCGAGCCCCTCGGCGCGGACGCCAACCCTCATCTACAGGCCTTTGTAAAAGGGATGCTCGCGCTGGACCAGGGGGCCGGGGCAGCCTGCGACGAACTGCTCGAGCGCATGAACGAGGCCCTGAGCGCCGCCGGCGGAACGGGCGCCGCGCGGAATCCCAACCTCGCACTGCTCATCGGCACGCCCCTCGCCCTGGTCCGCGCCGAGCTTCGCCTGGAGCTCGACGGGTCGGCGGTCCCGGGGCCGGACGGCGGAACGGGCGGCATCGAGGAGATCGCGTTCCCCGTGCGGCTGGGTGACCGCCGCCGATGGGAAGACACCTGGCTCGGCGAGGATGGCCTGGTGGGCTTCTTCCTGAAGGGTGACTACCGGCAGTTCTATCCGGCGTTCGGCCTGGAGGCGAAGGGCAAGAACCCCTACCTGGTCTACGGACACGCCCCGAAGGTTCGGGTCGAGGGTCACCTGGACCTCACCCTGCTGATGGACCCCTCACGCGGAGTGGCCGTCACCAGCGGCATATTGCCCCGGGCGCGCTTTCACCTCCCCTACGGCGCCAGCGCCGAGACCCTGGAGCACAAGGAGATCGTCTTCTTCAGCGGCCCGATCCTCAGCACCGCCGCCAAGCCCCGCATGCCGGAGCCCTCCGACCTCTACGGCGAGTGGTCCTGGACCCATCACCCGGCGGTCGAGGTGTGGCGGGAAGAGCGCGTCACCGACACCGTCAACGAGCAGGGCCGCTTCTTTGACGAGGCGCTGCAGATCGCCGAGGGGTGGCTCAAGCTCGCAACTGCACCCCTCGCGGTCAAGGCGTTCGGCGTGAAGGGCAAGCGGCCCCTGATCAAGGCCCCGGACACCAGGTCCCCAGAATCCAGGCAAGAAGAGCCGGAGCGGTACCTGGTCGAGCCCGGGGAGCCACCGGTCCTGCTCACCTGGTCAGTTGTCGGGGCCGATGAGCTGGAGCTGCGACTGGACGCCAAGACCCTGTTCAAGACTGATCGGCACCCCCTTCCGACCCAGTTCGCCCTGTCTGTGCGGCAGGCCGCCAAGCTAACCTTGATCGTCCGCGCCCGACCCAGGCGCGGGGCGCCACCGCCGGCCCGGGAAAGTGAGCGGATGCGAGTCCTTGTCCTAACAACCGGCCCCTGACCGGCCCGGCGCGCGCGGGAGCGAGCGACCGTCGAAGACCTAAGGAGACGCTGATTATTGGCCATCCTGGCCAAAATCAGCACGCTGAATTGATCAGCGTTTCCCTGAGATCATGTACGTTTCGGCTATGCAGAGGCGGAGAATGCCATGACCGAGCCCCTCAACCTGACCGCCACCATCACCGGCGGTCCCATCGAGCTCGGCGAACGCCCTGAGCGTGAGAACGTTCTTTCGATCAGAATCCAGAACGCCGGTCCCGATATCCGGCAGGGTGCCGAGTCCCTGACGATACGCATCGGCTGTCCGCTGGGTCCGCAAGCCCAGGCCCTGTTCCGAAGCGCCGACGACGCCCGGCACACGACGGTCGCGCTCGGCGACGGTTGGAGCAGCCAGTGGTCCGTTCCAGAGGACAACACCATCGGGCTCGAGCTGGAAAGAGAGGCGGATCTGTGGCTGGGCGCCAGGGAGTCGCTCACAGTCACGCTCGACGGGGTGATCTCCAAAACCCGGCCAGGCCAGGCGGCCCTCGGGGTCAACGTCCTGGCAACCCCTTACGGCCAGCCCCCGCGGGAGTTGTGGCGAAGCGACCGGCCCCTCGTCGTCGAAAAGGAAGACCCCGAATCCGGGATCGTCTTTTTCCTCGCAACCCCCCCGTCGGAGGCGCTCAATCTCCCCGGTGTCGAAGTCAAGCTGGAGTGGCACACCCTCGGCCTCGAGAAGCTGAACCTGAAGAAGGATGGATTCGAGCTTCGCGCGGCGAAACCGGACGACGAGGAGACCGTTCTTGCCGGCCCGGCGCGGGACGCCGTTTACACCCTGACCGGACTCAGGGGAGATACGTCCGTCGCGAAGACGCTCCAAATCCGGGTGCTGGAGCCGGACCGCTGGAACATCCTCCCGCCTCCGCGCGCGGACAACGCAGGGACGCTTGCCGACAAGGGCGCCGCGCTCGAGCCCATCCTGCTGCTCAATGCCAGCGACAAGAAAATGTTCGGGCTCTTCCGGCACCGCGCTGCCGACGCAGGGTGGGTCCTTCTCTTTGAGACCGAGAACCCATTGGCCGGCTGGACTCCGGTCAAGGGGGGAGACCTGGACCCGAAGGCCTGCCCTACCAGCCCGGGTGTCGTCTTCGACGACAAGCTCTGGCTGGTGGGGGG
>JBFZCW010000060.1:0-3788 GCA_041307765.1 Chromatiaceae bacterium | reverse complement strand
TTCGAGCTGCGCTCGCTGGTCGATCGGCTGCTGCGGACCTGCGCCAGAACCGAGCCCTGCTCGGAATCATGGCTGCGCCTCGGCGTGGTTAGGACCAGCTGAGCAATGGCGCTAATCGCCTCGGATAATTGCAGGACGCCATCAGGACCCGTTGACTTCCAGGTGAACCTTACGCCAAGCGGCTGACTCAAGCAGCGTGCGCAGCTACTGCGTCATGTTTGTTCTGCTTCGAAGACCGTTGGGATTCGTTGCGCGCCGGAGGCGGGGAAGGCTGCCAGATCAGCCGGGCACTCAACAAGTCGCTATGGCGGCTAGGGTTTGATGTCAAGTACGGGTGTTTCGGGGAAGGCGTCAATATCATCGATCTCGATAACGTACTCCTGAACCGCTAGCACCCGGCAGCGGCTAAGGGCAAAGAAGTTTGGCCACACCGGGGCACGGGTCTCAAACACGCCGCGTAGCGCATTCTTCCGGTTGCCGTGCGGGTAGACCTGGAGAATGGCTCTTCGTTCTGGGGATAGCCATGCCCCAGCGCAGGCTCCCGCCGCCGCTTGTGCCCGAGGGTCGGTCATCGTCCAATGGCGGCCAATGGGTGAGAGACCGGAGGGTATGCAGAGCGGTCTCTCCGCAGGCAGGCCACCAATCCGAGAAATCGTTCTCGGCAGGTGATCGATACCCGTCAGTCGTGGGCGCGCACCCGATAAGGTGCGGCAACGATGCCATGGGTCCGCAGCTTCATGTGCAGCGCCCGCGGGGTGATACCCATCTGCCGGGCTACCTCGCTGACGTTTCCGCGTGCCCTCGCCAGGGCGTCGTCGATCATCCGCGCCTCCACTTCCCTGGCGGCGTGTTTCTTCGCGTCCCGGAGGTTGCCCAGGACTGCCGATCCGGGGCTGGGGACCTCCACCGAAAGCTCCGCGATGACGCTTCCGGGGGCGAATAGGTAGGCCCGCTCCAGTACGTTCTCGAGCTCGCGCAGGTTACCGGGCCAGGCGTAGTTGAGGGCCGCGGCCCAGGCGCGCTCGCCGAGCACCTTGCGGGGTCCGCCGTACTTGCCGGCAAGCCGGTCCAGAAAATGACCAACCAGGGCGCTGACGTCGTCTGGGCGTTCGCGCAGGGGGGGGATGTGAATGGGGACGACGTTGATCCGGTAGTACAGATCCTGACGGAAGCTGCCCTCAACGACCAGGCGGTCGATGGGGCGGTTTGAGGCGGCGATGATGCGTACGTCGGTGTGGCGCGGGTGACGCCCGCCGACGCGCTCGTATTCGCCTTCCTGAAGGACCCGAAGTAGGCGCGCTTGGGCGGCCAGGGGCAAACAGTCGATCTCGTCCAGGAACAGCGTGCCGCCATCGGCTCGCTCGAATACGCCCTCCCGGTCTTGGTGGGCGTCCGTGAAGGCACCCTTCTCGTGCCCAAACAGGGCGCTCTCCACCAGATTCTCGGGGATAGCACCGCAGTTTACAGGCAGGAATACGCGCTCGGCGCGGTTGCTCAGGGCGTGCAGGGCGCGCGCAATGACTTCCTTGCCGGCACCCGTCTCGCCGGTGACGAGAACGCTGGCCGTGGTTGGCGCCACCACCTCGACCGCCCGGAGGGCCGCCTGCATGGCCTCCGACTCGGCCACAATGCGACGCCTCAGCTGATGCCGTTTAGTCGCGTCCGGCGGCAGACTCCAAACCTTGCAGAGCTTTTCCTCCAGCCGGCTGGTAACCGCCGCGGTGGCGGACGCCGCAGCAACGGTGTCGCCCTCGCGGTGGTACTCATCCCCAGGATGTCGGGCGGCCATTTGAGGATCGATCCAGACCCGCACGTCGCAGAGCCCGTCCCGGGCCGCGATGCGCTTGTGCAGCTCAACCTTGGCGTAGCCGAAGCTGCGGGCGGCGATGGCACCGAACACGCTGGAGGTCATCCGGCACAGCTCCGGTGCCTCCTCAACCAGATCGCCGAAGGGGCAACGGTGATTGATTACCCGCACACTGCCCACCTCTGCGGGGGCACGCTCGAACTGCCCGCCGATGCGGTTCTTGATGTCGACGATCAGGTCAGCGTAGCGGTCCGAGTCCAGCGGCCCCGTACATCCCAGATGGTGCCGTGCCACTTCCTCCAGGCAGTCGCTGGCGGCCAGGCCCACCTGGGCGACATGATTGTTGGATTCCCCACACTGAGCGCAACCCAGCCCCCCGACCCGGATGCTCTGGACGATGAATGCTTGGAGAAAGGAGATGGGATTGAGCGGTCTTGGGCTTTGGCCGTCCACGTCTGATCCTCTCGCGGCAGAAATAGGGAGCGGGCGGGTCTCGGGGCCAGCCGGAGCTCGCTTGAGTCAACTCGCAAACAATAGACGATTCGGCCCTTCCCTTAGTGGCAACAGGGGCATCCTGGGCCATGTCCGGTCGGGGTCCCCTGTTTCTCGAAGGTCCGGGCGGCGGCTTCCCGGCCCCGCGCCATGTGACCGTGAACCGCGGGCGCGGCTAGGACGACCCGTTGCGGAAGGGCGCCGCAGACCGGGCACTCCGGCCCCGAAGCACTCATAGCATGGTGCGCCTGGAACTGGGTCCGACAGTTGGGACAACGATAGTCGTACGTGGGCATGTGGAGCCTCATCGGTCTGGGACAGGTCTGGGAAGGGCCTGCGGAAGCGGCCCCAGGGGGCCGCCCCGCAGCACATTGCTGCCGAGTCGGTTACCGCCAGCGCGGCGGCTGCGGGCTGTTCACTCCGAACTGGGCCGAGGTCACATCCGTACGGGCGCGCTTTTCGGCATCCTTGGTGGGCGCCCGTAGCCGCCGCGTCTCGACCTCCCAGACCCAGCCGCTCACGGTGACGTCCTTGGGGATAAGCGGGTGACTCTTGAATGCCTCTACGGTCCTCATGCAGGATTCGTCCACATCGTCCATCATGCCGATCCATTTGGCGAAGCCACCGGGATCCAGCTTGAGCTCCGGCAGCGTCGGATCCAAGATGAGGCGGTCGATGTCGACACCCCGTTCCCGCAGTGCCTTCTCCAGGTCCGCGGCGTTGGCGGAAAGCATCCCGCACTGGGTGTGCTGAACGATCACGATCTCCCTGGTGCCAAAGAAATTGCAGGTCAGCATGGCTGAGCGGATGGCATCGTCGGTGACGATACCCCCGGCATTGCGGAAGCAATGCGCGTCGCCGCCCCCCGCCGGGGTATCCACGCGGATCCCCAGGGCTTCGTCCACGGGAAGCCGCTCGTCCATACAGGCAAGCACCCAGAGCCGGCGGTTGTTGTGTCCTTCGGGCCCATACCGGCGCCGCGTCGCCCAGTGATCGTACTGCTGTACACGGCCTTGGATCTCTTCTTGCAGCGTGGCCATCGTCATCTCCTCCGGTTGATGTTGTATTGGTGGTATCCCGGCAATGCGCGGGCACAAACTGGTACGGGCAGTATCCGTGCCATGACCGCTCAGCCCATCCTTCAATCGCTTACACCGATTTTCGTAAAGGCACCGGGAAGGTGGGATTCGCAGTCGCCGCCAAGACCGGCCGGTCAATAATGCGACATCAGTCCCACTGCGAGTGGGAAGTCTTACTTCACAGTCAGCGCAATAAACTTCTCAGGCTTAAGGCGGCAGGCAAGTGGGTTGTTCGCAAGACTCAGCATGACAATCTGGACCAATGGGCGCCCGCTGCGGGTCATCGGAAACATGGACCAACTGATGCGTTGTCGATCTGGCAGTCGGGCGAAGGCTGCGCCATCGTGTCCCTGTCCCGGACGGATTCGAGTTGCGCGTTCAAGGCGTGCGAGCTCTTGGGGTCGCAGGCC
>JBFZCW010000059.1:0-4913 GCA_041307765.1 Chromatiaceae bacterium | reverse complement strand
GTAGAAGGTCTCAGACGGCGAGAGCTTGTAGGAGAACCGGAAGCGCAGCAGACATTGGATGTTCTCGCGGTCGAGCAGGGTGCCGACCAGGTGTTGCA
Organism: Chromatiaceae bacterium; assembly: GCA_041307765.1. Taxonomy (GTDB): domain Bacteria; phylum Pseudomonadota; class Gammaproteobacteria; order Chromatiales; family Chromatiaceae; genus DYRB01. The sequence goes on along the minus strand of JBFZCW010000059.1, from coordinate 4,815 downwards.
GGGGCTGGAGGTTGGTATCGTGGAACTGCATCACCTGGCGGGCCAGACCGGCGTAGTAACGCTGGTCGATGGCCGCTTCCAGTGCGAAGGGTTCGCGGCGCTGCTCGTAGGCCTCCCGGGCCTGGCGGGCGATCAGGGCATGTGGGCCCTGTTCGAGCTGACGCAGCAGCTCCAGGACGTTCTCCGCGCGGAACAACTCCTGGTGGGAGAGGCGGACAGTTGGCGGCAGGTCGTAAAGGTTCTCGCGGATCTCCTTCTGATCGAGGTCGTAGAGCTTGCCGCGGATCAGGGTCTTGAGGTTGAACAGGGCGAACTTGCGCCCCCAGGCCATGATCAGGGCCCGCTCGGTGGCGGTCATGGGCCGCACCAGGATCGTCAGTTCCGAGAGCAGGACCGTGATCAGGGACTGTTCCACGGCGCGGCTCTTGGCCTGGGTGGTGACCTGATCGTCGAGTAGCGCAGTGAGACCGTAACGCCCCGCCAGGTCGCTCAGGCCGAGCCCCGCCAGTTCGGCGAGCTCCCCCGGCTTGAACAGGTGGGTGGACATCACAGAGACGCGGGTGTGCAGATAGGCCTGGACGGCGGCTTGACTCATGCTGGGATCCGCTGGGGTTGCCCGGGGCGCCGCGACCCTGGCGGGCAGGGCCGGGGTCGCGGCACCTGCCCGGCCTGGGGTCGGCGGGGCGTCACAGCTCGGGGGAGATCAGGACCTGGAAGGCGGCTGCCAGGGCCTCCCCCTCGCGCTCCTCTGCCATATTGCGCAGCTGGACGTGGCGCTCGTCGTAGCGGCGCTTGAGCTCCGCGACGGTCTGCTCGGCGCGCTCCTGGGCCTTGGCGATGTAACCGCGGTGCAGGTCCGGGACGCGGGCGATGAAGCGCTCGTCCTCCGCCTGAGCCTCCTTGAGTGCGGCCTGGATGATGTGCCCCTGCTCGGCCTCGGCCGTTTGCGCGATCTTCTCGGCGCGCATCTCCGCATCGAGCAGCCTTTGGAGGGTGTCGTCCACCGCCTTTGCCTCGTCAGCCTTAGGAGGGGCGTAGCTTAAGGCAAGCACAAAAAAAATGCCCGCCTGGAAGCGCAACGCCAGGTTGGTGCCTGCGCTGGGGTTGACAGGCGTCAAGCCCTTCCTGCTTTGTACCCGCCGGTTGTCCAATGGGGTGCTAGACTGCCGTTGTGTGGTGCGTCCATTACGGATGTCGGGCGCCCGCGTCAGCGGCGCTCTGCACCACGCAAGCCCCCACCCGCCGAGCTGTTTAGGCGGGCCAACAGGGACCGTACGTGCGCAAGAGCCCAACCCTGCTCGCTCCCCCGCTTGCCGTGCTGTCAAACGGGCCTCTTACCTTCTGGTTGGTCCAGTGGGTGCCTTTTTTCTGATCGTATCGGTTGCGAGCATGACCAGCAGCGACAAATCCCAGGGCGGGCAGACCGCGGTGGACGAGGCGATGAACCGGGTGCTGGCGGCGGAGCGCGACGCCCGTCTGGCGGTGGCCGAGTGTCGCGCAGAGGCGGCACGCATCGTCGCGCTGGCGGAAACAAGGGCCCGGGCGCTGTCCGGGCGCAGCGAGGCCCGCATCAAGGCTGCCCACCGCATCGCCGATGCCGCCATTGCACGTGCCCTTGCGGACTTGGCAGAGGTGCCGGCGGGCGCCGATCTCGACGAACCGATCCAAGGCGCCCCGCAGGACGCCGCAACCATTCCCGAGGCCCTGGCGAAGGCCGTCGAGACCTTGGCGGGCGAGATTCTCGGGGCAGGCTCATCATGAGGAGCCCTCGCCGCTTCGCCTACACCCAGGCCCGCATCCAGGCGCGGTACGCCGATCTTCCGGGGGAGGACGATTGGCAGCGACTGGCTGGGGCGCGCACGCTTGGCACCTTCGTGGAGGAGGCGCGGGAAGGTGCCTTGCGCGGCTGGGTCAAGGGCTTTTCCGCCTTGAGTGATGCCCACGATCTGGACCGCGGGTTGCGTGCGATCTGGGTCGACAACGTCAGGCAGGTCACCCAGTGGGTGCCGCCGTCCTGGCGCCCCGCGTTCTCCTGGCTTCGATGGCTCCCGCTGCTGCCCCTCCTCGGCCATGTCGCGCGGGGTCATCCCCTGCCCCCTTGGGTCGATAGCGATCCGTCCCTGGGTGTCCCTCGCAGGTCTGACGGGGTACTGGACACGCAGGCCCTGGTAGCCGTCGGGGGTGTTGCCCTGACCGCCCCGGCCGAGGGGCTTCCGGAGGCTTGGCGGGCGGAGTGGCAACGCCTCTGGCCCGCGGACGACAAGGCGCTTTTCGGCGGGGTGGAGGGGCTAGCGGCTTCAGTGCTTCGCCATGCTCGGGCCTTCGCTCAGGCGGGGTCGGACACTGCCTGGTCGCTGCGCCGGGAGCTGCGTGAGCGGTTGCGCATGGACTTCCACCGCCTAGGGCTTCAGCCAGCGGCGGGTTTTGCCTTTCTTGCCCTAGTGGCCCTCGACCTCGAGCGCCTGCGCGCCGCCCTGATGCAGCGTGCCCTATTCTCCCTGGGGGAGGCGGGCTGATGTTGCGTCCGGCTTCCACCCGGTGGTTCGAAGTGCTGTGCCCGCGGGGCGAGGGTGTGCACACCCTCGCCGAACTCGCTGCCACTGGGGCCGTCGAGGTGGAGGTGCGGGAGCGCGCGCCCACGCATTGCCCCGTTGCGGACCTCGCCTCGGGCCTGGCTGAGTACGCGGATCTCTATGGGCGCTACCAGCGGTACTGGGCGCGCGGAGTGTTGCGGCGCCAGCCGTTGGTCGAGGCCCCCGCGGTCGCCATCGAGCGGGGCCTGGCACGCATCCATGCCTGGCGGCAGGAGGCAGACCCCCTGATCGACACCCTGCAGTCCTGCGAGGAGGAGCTGACTGGCCTCAAGTGGCTGGGGCAGATCCTCGCCCGGGTCGCGGAGGGCCCACTGGACTTTGCGCTGGTCACCCAGACGGGTCCTGTGCTCGGGACATTCTGCACCATCCTGCCCGCAGACCTTGACCCCAAGCTCCCGGACTGGGTGATACCGCGCAGCGTGCCCTGGCAGGACGAGCGCTGCTACATGATCTTGGGCCCGGCCGACCGCCTCGATCAGGTCAAACACCAGATTAAGGCCATGAAGGGCCGGGTCATCGAGCGTCCCGCCTGGCTCAAGGGCAGCGCCCGGGAATCGGTGGTCCGCATCGCGGCACGCCGCAGCTTCTTGTCCACGCGGATTGTCCACCTCTACGCGGAATTGGATAGCCTGTTTGAGGACTACGGTCTCGAGGATGTGCTGGGCGCCCTGGGGTGGCTCGCCTGGTTCGCCGAGCGGGTCGGCTCCCTGGAGGCGGCCAGCGATCACCTCGTCTGGATCACGGGCTGGACCGACGACCTCAGCGGGGCCAGGCTGACCGCTGCCCTGGACCGTGCCCGCACGCGGGCCCTGGTGCGCCTCACCACCCCGCCGCCCGGCGCTAGGCCGCCTCAGGTCCTCGACAACCCGGCGTGGGTCAGACCCTTCGAGCCCTTCGTGCGCGCCTTCGGTGTCCCGGGCATGGACGAGGCGGATCCTACCCCGGTGCTGGCGGTTGTCGTACCCCTCTTATTCGGCTACATGTTTGGCGACGTCGGCCAGGGGCTGGTCCTGTTTGCCCTGGGGTGGCACCTGCGCGGGCGCTACCCGGAGGCGGGGATTCTGCTCCCGGCGGGCGTAGCGGCTATGGTCTTTGGGCTGCTGTTCGGCAGCCTGTTCGCCCGCGAAGACCTGATCCCGGCCCTATGGGTGCACCCCTTGCTGCACCCGCTGCAGGTGTTGGTCGTCCCTCTGATCTTTGCCGTCGGCCTGCTCAGCCTGGGACAACTCCTCTCCGGGCTTGGCGCCCTTTGGCGAGGTGAGCTGACTCGCTGGCTCCTGGTCGATCTGGGCTTCCTTGCCCTCTATCTCGGGGTGATCGCTCGGGTGACTTTCGGGGCCGATTGGACCTGGCTCCCGCTGCTCGGAGCCGGTTGGTACCTGATTGGGAGCTTCCTGGTTCACCACCGGCTGCTGGGAGCCGTGGCGGCGCTGGGGCACCTGCTGGAGGGTGGGATGCAGATCCTGGTCAATACCCTTTCGTTCGCGCGGGTGGGGGCCTTCGCCCTGGCGCACGCCAGCCTATCGGCGGCAGTGGTCACCATGGCCGATGCCGCCCCGTTGTGGGCCGGCCTGCTGATCATGGTCCTGGGCAATCTGCTCATCATCGCCCTGGAGGGCCTAGTGGTGTCTATCCAGGCCACCCGTCTGGTGCTGTTCGAGTTCTTCAACCGCTTTCTGCGCGGTTCTGGGCGGGTCTTCCGGCCGCTCCCTGCACCGCCGGAGCTGGAGGCGGTCGGCTGACGATAGGCCCATGGCCAGACCGCCGTAGCTTGGGGTCGCGTCGGGCATGTTCACCCTTCGAGCCGCAGGCGGGCATCCCGGAGTAGGCAACGATCAACCAACCACCGTAGGCGAACCATCGGGAGCCGGCGGCCGAAACCAAAGACTGGAGAATCGAAATGAAACAAAAAATCTTGCTTACGGCCGGGCTGGTCCTCGGCGTTGCCGTGTTGGCGGGCCTGGGCAGCCTACTTCTTTGGCACCCGGCCGCACTCGCTGGGGAGGGCGAGGTGATGGTGAAGTCCATCGATGCAGGGGTGCTCCAGTGGGGCTATGTCGCAGCGGCCCTGGCCACGGGTCTGTCGGCACTCGGTGCGGCCTACGCGGTGGCCTCGGTGGGGGCGGCTGCGGTCGGGGCCCTGGCGGAGAAGCCGGAGCTGTTCGGGCGGGTGGTGATCCTAGTGGGGTTGGCGGAGGGCATCGCCATCTACGGAGTCATC
>JBFZCW010000058.1:0-9045 GCA_041307765.1 Chromatiaceae bacterium | reverse complement strand
CCTCCCTGGCCATCGGCGAATTCCACGAGGTTGGCGACACGGTACGCGACTTCGCGGACGACGACGCCACGGTGGTCGTCGGGACCGTCATCGACATGGATCTGGCCGACGAGCTGCGCGTCACCGTGGTAGCTACCGGGCTGGGTGACCGGCGTGCGGCCACGCTGCGCACTGCGTTCAAGGACGAACCGGCCATGCGTGTGGTCTCTGGCGGCCGGAACGATGGAGGTACGCCGGACTATCGTGAGATGGACCGCCCTGCCTACTACCGCAGGGTCCACGCCGCCGGCGCCCAGGCCCTGGCCGAAGCGGGAGGGGAATCCGATCTGGATTACCTTGACATCCCGGCGTTCCTGAGGCGGCAGGCCGATTAGAGACGAAATCGATGCCAGCGGATCACGTGACTAATCAGAGGATTCGCTTGCAAACTGTGTCTTCGACTGATATTAATACGGGAAAACCCTAAGGCGGCGATCGAGGCAGCGATGCCCGACCGCCGCGCTGGGGCCGGAGAAGATACCAGAAGTCGCTGGCCAACGCGTTGCCGCAGGATTTGCCCCTTGTGCGGTGCGCCCAGCCGGGTGTCGGATCCGGACGAGTCCATATCAGGATGCGACCGGAGACACAGAGCGATGATCAGGCAACGGACCCTCAGGAACGTGATTCGAGCGACCGGCGTCGGTCTGCATACCGGCGAGAAGATCGACCTAACCCTGCGCCCAGCGGCCCCAGATACCGGGATCGTGTTCCGGCGCGTGGACCTGACCCCCCTGGTGGAAATCAAGGCAACCCCGTGCAACGTGGGGGACACCAGACTGTCGACCACCCTAACGCAGGGTAACGTACGCATCTCGACTGTCGAGCACCTGCTGTCTGCCCTGGCGGGGCTTGGGATCGACAACGCGTACGTAGAAGTCAACGCGGCCGAGGTCCCCATCATGGACGGCAGCGCCGGGCCCTTCGTCTTCCTCATCCAGTCGGCCGGCGTCGAGGAGCAAAGTCGACCCAAGCGCTTCATCCGTATCAAACGGCGGGTGGCGGTGGAAGAGGCGGGCAAGTACGCCATCTTCGAGCCGTATGATGGGTTCAAGGTCGAGTTTTCCATCGACTTCGATCACCCCGCCTTCGCCTCCCGATCACAGACTGCCACGGTGGACTTTTCCACCACCTCCTTCGTCAAGGAGGTCAGCCGCGCCCGCACCTTCGGATTCTTGCGCGACATCGAAGCGCTGCGTCAGCAGAACCTGGCCTTGGGCGGGAGCCTGGACAATGCGGTCGTCGTGGACGACTACCGAGTCCTGAACGACGAAGGACTGCGCTACGAGGACGAGTTCGTCCGGCACAAGATCCTTGACGCCTTCGGCGACCTCTATCTCCTGGGGCACAGCCTGATAGGGTCCTTTCGCGGCCACAAGTCAGGGCATGCCCTCAACAACCGGCTGCTGCGGACGCTGATCGCGGACCCGCAGGCTTGGGAGGAGGTCACCTTCGAGGACACAGAGCCCGCGCCTATCTCCTACGGACCGCGCCCCTTGGCGGTTTCCTGACCAGACACCGCCCCCTTTCCAGCCAGCCGCAGCAAGGCTGCCGCCAGGTCGGCGTCATCGATCGTTGCGGCTGCCATCTTCAGGTGCCGCACCGTCGCCTGGGACAGAGTTGGCGCTGCCCTTGCGCCATCCACCGGCGCCCCCGTGCCTTTGGCGGGGGTGACCCGCACCCGCGCCTCGGTGGCAATCACGCCCTGTGCGCACAGTCCCGCCAGGACATCCGGCACCGCAAAACGCAACCGGGAGGCCCACACGGGGCCGTCGGTGAGCAACGAGAGCCGCCTTCCATCCAGGGTCGCATACAGACAGTGGGGGCGCAGTTCCGCCGGCAGAGCCCGCTGCACTTCCTTGACCAGGCGACCGTCACGCTCTACGCCTTCCAGGAGCCCCGCCGCAGCCTGATTACTGCGAAGAAACTTATTGATATGAAATATTTTTTCTGACATCCGGCGTGTCTGCCCTGCGAGGCACGAGGACTGCGGCGATGGCCGGTACTATAGCCAACCCGCGGGGTGACGCATACCTCAGCGAGCACCAGCGAGGGCGCCGTCCGGCGGAAAAACCTTGAACCCAGAGGTGCTGACCTGGTACCTTGCACAAAATCTATTTATCCGGGGCACTAGATGAAGCGATACATCCTGGTACCGTTGGACCGTAGAAGGTCCGCGAGAGGCAATGCGTTGGTGGGTATTTTGGCGGCCGCGGTACTAGCGGTCGTCGCAGGGGGAGTCGGGGCCTGGCTTGGAAGCCAGGGGCTGGTGGGACCGGGACTCGGGGGTATTGGCCTGGCCTCCTCAGTGACGACGGAAGGAGCGGAACTGGAGGCCGGGACAGAGTCCCACGTTCACCAGGAATGCGAGGGACTCCGCGCGCAGGAACAAGAGTTCGGCGTCCACATCGATGCCGTCTCAGGCCAGGTTGGCGCGATGCAGGCGGAGATCTTGCGCCTGAATGCCCTCGGAGAACGGCTGGTCAAGATGGCCGGCCTCGACGAGGAGGAGTTCGACTTCCATAACCCTCCGCCCCAGGGCGGTCCCGAAACCGACCCTTCCGACCGCCCCGCCGCCATCGACGCCCTGGCAGAAGAACTCGCCCAGGTGCTGAGCGAGCTCGACGACCGCAAAGGCAAGCTCACCCTCCTCGAAGAACTGATCATGGAGCGCCACCTCGGGGACTCGGGGGAGCAGTCGGCCCTCTCGGGCTGGCCGGTCCGGTCAGGTTACATCACCTCCACATTTGGATTCCGCAAGGACCCCTACCGAGGCCGCAGCGCCTTCCACAAGGGTGTCGACTTCGCCGGGGCGCGAGGGTCGCCGGTGGTCGCAGTGGCGGACGGTGTGGTCACCTTCAGCGGCAAGCAGAACGGCTACGGAAATCTGGTGGAGATCCGCCACAATGACGGGCTTGTCACACGCTACGGGCATTGCCAGAAGCTCTTAGTCAGCGAGGGCGCGGCCATCGAGCGCGGCCAAACCATCGCAACCCTGGGCTCCACTGGGCGCTCCACTGGGCCCCACGTCCACTTCGAGGTTCTGGTGGACGGCAAGCAGGTCAATCCCCTGACGTATATCGACCGAACCAATCTCGCAGCCGATACCCGCCCGTCCCAAGGCCGAGCGGACGGCTGACCGCGACACCTGACACCCCGGGGCGTCGCAAGGGCCTCTGCAGACCTTTGCGACACCCCAGGCCCTCGACCCTCCTCCCCCCCGTCCCCGCATACGCCTGATCGGCTGGTTCGGGGTCGATCTCCCCCTCCGGGCAGGGCCATCGGGGCTCCGCCCAACCCTGCGTGGCCCTGGCTTTTCCAGTATGATTCGCGCATTTTTTCACGTCGGTCTGTCCTATGGTCACCAACCTGTTCAAGAAGATCTTCGGTAGCCGAAATGAGCGCCTGGTCAAGCGGCTGTCCAAGGTCGTTGCCAGGATCACGCCCCTGGAGCCGGGCGTCCAGCCACTCAGCGATTCGGAGCTGAAGGCCAAGACCGCCGAATTCCGCGCCCGCTTGGCCGGCGGCGCCAAGTTGGACGACCTGCTCCCGGAGTCTTTTGCCGTCGTTCGCGAGGCCGCTGTCCGGGCCCTGGGCATGCGCCACTTCGACGTCCAGCTCATCGGCGGTATGGTGCTGAACGACGGCAAGATCGCCGAAATGCGCACCGGTGAGGGCAAGACACTGGTCGCCACCCTCGCGGCCTACCTCAACGCCCTGCCAGCCAAGGGCGTGCACGTGGTCACCGTCAACGACTACCTGGCGCGCCGCGATGCGGCCTGGATGGGCAGGGTCTACGACTTCCTGGGGCTGACCGTGGGCGTGATCAACTCCTCGGGGGGCATGGGTCCGGACAGCGCCTCCTACCTCTACGACCCCCACTATCTGCCGCCGGAGAACCAGGGTTACCGGTACATGCGCCCGGTCACCCGCAGGGAGTCCTACGCCGCCGACATCACCTACGGAACGAATAACGAGTTCGGCTTCGATTACCTACGCGACAACATGGCCTTCACGCCGGAGCAGCGCACCCAGCGGGATCCCTTCTACGCCATCGTCGACGAGGTGGACTCCATCCTGATCGACGAGGCCCGCACCCCGCTGATCATCTCCGGCCCCTCGGAGGGGAGCACCGACCTCTACAAGCAGATCGACACCATCATCCCCCGGCTCACCCGGCAGTCACCCATCACCAACGAGGAAGGCAAGCCCGATTTCGGTCCCGGCGACTTTTCCGTGGACGAGAAGGCCCGCCAGGTGTACCTGAGCGAAGACGGGCACCAGAAGGTCGAGGAGATGCTCACAGAGATGGGCCTGCTCGCCGAGGGAGAGAGCCTGTACGACGCAGGCAACATCGTCCTCATGCACCACGTCTACGCGGCGCTCCGCGCGCACGCCCTGTTCCAGAAGAACGTGGAGTACATTGTCCGCGACGGGCAGATCATCATCGTGGATGAATTCACCGGCCGCACCATGCCTGGCCGGCGTTGGTCGGAGGGGCTGCACCAGGCCGTCGAGGCCAAGGAGGGGGTGCCCATTCAGCAGGAGAATCAGACCCTCGCATCGATCACCTTCCAGAACCTGTTCCGCCTCTATCCCAAGCTCTCCGGCATGACCGGCACGGCGGACACCGAGGCCTACGAGTTCCAGCAGATCTACGGGCTTGAGGTGGTGGTTATCCCAACCAACCAGCCGATGATCCGGGAAGACCGCGGCGATCTGGTCTATCTGACCCAAAACGAGAAATACGATGCCATCATCGAGGATATCCGCGACTGCGTGACCCGCGGCCAGCCGGTCCTGGTGGGTACCGCCTCCATCGAGACCTCGGAGCTGATCGACAAGCTGCTCAACGAGCAGGACATCCCGCACGAGGTCCTCAACGCGAAACAGCATGAGCGCGAGGCGGGCATTGTCGCCCAGGCCGGGCGCCCCGGGGCCGTGACCATCGCCACCAATATGGCCGGCCGCGGTACCGACATCGTCCTCGGAGGCAACCTGGAGGCCGAGTTGGACCAGGCCGGTCCAGACGCGGACCGTGAGGCCCTCCGCGCGGCATGGAAGGCACGCCACGCCGAGGTTATCGCTGCCGGCGGCCTGCATGTAACCGGCACCGAACGTCACGAGTCCAGGCGCATCGACAACCAGTTACGGGGGCGCTCCGGGCGTCAGGGCGACCCGGGCTCCAGCCGGTTCTACCTGTCTCTCGAAGACAATCTGATGCGCATCTTCGCCTCCGAGCGCGTCTCCAGCCTGATGCAGAAGCTCGGGATGCAACCCGGCGAGGCCATTGAGCACCCCTGGGTAACCAAGGCCATCGAGAACGCCCAACGCAAGGTCGAGGGGCGGAACTTCGACATCCGCAAGCAGCTCCTCGAATATGACGATGTCGCCAACGACCAGCGCAAGGTCATCTACCGGCAGCGCCGCGAGCTGATGGACACCGACAGCGTCGCCGACACGGTCGCTGCCATGCGCGACGACGTCCTGGCGAACCTGATCGACGCCTATGTTCCCCGGGAGAGCCTGGAGGAGCTGTGGCGCATCGCGGACCTGAGCAAGGCACTCGCGGAGACCTTCGGCGGGGACTGGCCCATCCAGGAATGGCTCGACCAGGAGCACGACCTCAACGAGGATACGCTGCGCCGCCGCATCCACGACCGCGTCGCCCAGCAGTATGCGGACAAGGAACAGGCCGTCGGGTCCGAGGTCATGCGCCAGATCGAAAAGGCGGTCATGCTCCAAACCCTGGACACCCAGTGGAAGGACCACCTGGCCGCCATGGACTACCTTCGCCAAGGCATCCACCTGCGGGGCTATGCCCAGAAGAACCCCAAACAGGAGTACAAGCGCGAGGCCTTCGAGATGTTCTCCGCGATGCTCGACAGCATCAAGGCGGAGGTGGTCAACACCCTCGCACAGCTGCGCATCCAGACCCCTGACGAGCTGGCCGCCCTCAACCCGGTCCAAAGCGACGAGCACGAGTTCCAGTTCAAGCACGAGGAATTCCATGGTCTCAACGCCCCGCCCGAGCCCGAGCCGGAGGGGGAGCTCCTGATACAGCGCCGACCGATGGCCGAGGCGCACCACGAGCCCTTCGTGCGCGAGCAGCGCAAGGTCGGCCGAAACGAGCCCTGCCCCTGTGGCTCGGGCAAGAAGTACAAGCATTGTCACGGCAAGGCGGGCTGACGGGAAACGCCCATGAGCATCGCCTTTCATCCAGTCCCGGGCGTTCGACTCGGTACCGCCGCGGCCGGCATCCGCTACCCGGATCGTCAGGACCTGCTCTTGATCGAGCTGCCCGCCGGAGCGACCTGCGCCGCAGTCTTCACCCGCAATGCCTTCTGTGCCGCCCCCGTGGTGGTTGCCCGGCGCCACGTCGCCGCGGCGGCTCCCCGCTACCTCCTCGTCAACTCCGGGAACGCCAACGCCGGCACCGGGCACCGCGGCCTGTCCGACGCCATTGCCAGCTGCGGGGCCCTCGCCGAGCTCGCTGGCTGCGCCTCGGAAGAAGTCCTGCCCTTCTCGACCGGGGTCATTGGCGAGCCCCTGCCGGTGGACCGCCTCGCCGCCGCCCTGCCGGCGGCCCTTGCCGCGTTGCGGGAGGACGGCTGGGAAGCGGCGGCCCGGGCCATCATGACCACGGATACGGTCCCGAAGCTCGTCTCCCGGCGCTTCGCACTGGCGGGAGCGGGCGAAGGCGCCACCGCAACGCTGACAGGGATCTGCAAGGGAGCGGGGATGATCCGTCCGGACATGGCAACCATGCTCGCGTATCTCGCCACCGATGCTGCCGTGGATATCGAACTGCTCCGGCTTTGCCTCCAGGGGGCTGTCGACGTGTCGTTCAACGCCATCACCGTGGACGGCGACACCTCCACCAACGATGCCTGCGTGCTGGCCGCCGCCGCGACGCTGGGGAACCCGTCCATCACCGACGATCAGTCCTCGGACTACCAGTGCCTGAGCGAGGCAGTCACCGCCGTGTGCCAAGAGCTGGCCACGGCCATCATCCGCGACGGCGAGGGGGCCACCAAGCTCGTCACCGTCCTGATCGAGGAGGCTGCAGACGCCTCCGAGGCGAGGCGGGTCGCCGATGCCATCGCCCACTCACCGCTGGTCAAAACGGCGCTCTTCGCCTCCGACCCCAACTGGGGGCGCATCCTGGCTGCCGTGGGGCGCGCGGGAGTGGACGGGCTCGACATCGACCGGGTCCGCATCTGGCTCGGAGACACCCTCATCGTCTGCGACGGCGGGCGAGCCGCCGACTACACGGAGGCCGCTGGGCGGGCGGTAATGGCCGAGCAGGAGATCCTCATCCGCGTCGCCCTCGGCCGCGGCCAGGCGGGGTCACGGATTCTGACCTGCGATCTGTCCTACGACTATGTCCGCATCAATGCCGAGTACCGCAGCTAGCGCGGCACTCCGGTGGAAGACGCCGCCTTGGCGACACGACGAATCCACGTGGTCGCGGGCGCGATCGAGGACGGCCGGGGCCGCATCCTGGTCGCGCGCCGCCCCACAGGCGTCCATCAGGGTGGACTCTGGGAGTTCCCGGGGGGCAAGCTGGAGCCCGGCGAGACCCCGACCGAGGGACTCGGCCGGGAGCTTTGGGAGGAGCTGGGTGTCCAGGTGCTCGCCTCCCGCCCCCTGATCCGCGTTCCTCACGACTACGGCGACCGCCATATCCTGTTGGATGTCCACCGCGTCACCGCGTACTCGGGCGAGCCCGCTGGGCGCGAGGGCCAGCCGCTGGCGTGGCTGGACCCCGACACCATGGACCCCGCGGCCTTCCCCGCTGCAGACCGGCCCATCATTTCGGCCCTGCGGCTCGCACCGCTTTATCTCATCACCGGAACCGACCCCGCCACGCCGGAGCGCTTTCTCAGGCGCCTGTCGATGGCCCTAGGGCGTGGGGTGCGGCTCGTCCAGTTGCGCGCCCACGGGCTGCCCCCTGCCGGCTACGCCCGGCTGGCCGCGGCCGCCTTCGAACTGTGCGAAGGGTCCGGGGCCACGCTGATACTCAACGCCGACCCGGAACTCGCCTCCCACCTACCAGGCCACGGCCTGCACCTCACCGTAGAGCGCTTGTGGCGCCTCACCCGGCGACCCAGGGCGCTGGGGGCTGCCGGGGGCTGGTGTGGGGCCTCCTGCCACGACGCACGGGACCTCCATCGCGCGGCAGACCTCGGCCTGGACTATGCGCTCCTCGCCTCCGTGCAACCTACGGCTACCCACCCGGAAGCCAAACCCCTTGGCTGGACGCGTTTCGCCGAACTGGTGGACCTGGCGGCCCTCCCGGTCTACGCCCTCGGCGGCTTGGGCCCGGCCGACCTTGACACCGCCATTCGGCATGGGGCTCAGGGTGTCGCTGCCATTCGGGGACTTTGGCTGGACTGACCGGCCCCGCTGGCGACCCGCACGGAAGACGCAGGCCGCAGCACTTCAACATTGCCCCGGCCCGGACGCGGACCTTGCCTGCGCCGCCGGACACCCCCAAATGCGACGTTCAATCAACTGGTCAGTCGGAGAGCAGCGTTGCAACAGCATGAGCTGAGGGTATTGAAGCCCGAGGAATACTTCATCGAGGTCGAGCCCTACTACGAGCCTGTGGCCGACGAGATCACCGTCTTCGAGGCAGCCTACGCCAACGGGCTGCCGATCCTGCTCAAGGGCCCCACGGGGTGCGGCAAGACGCGCTTCATGGAGTACATGGCCTGGCGCCTCAAGCGCCCGCTGATCACCGTCTCCTGCCACGACGACCTCACCTCCTCCGATCTGGTGGGGCGCTTCCTGGTCAAGGGCGGTGAGACCATCTGGGTCGATGGCCCCCTGGCCCGGGCGGTGCGTGCCGGTGGTATCTGCTACCTGGACGAGGTGGTGGAGGCGCGCAAGGACACCACGGTGGTCATACACCCATTGGCGGATGATCGGCGGGTGCTGCCCATCGAGAAGCTCGGTGAGTTGCTGGAGGCCCCCACCGAGTTTTGTCTGGCCATGTCCTACAAC
>JBFZCW010000057.1:0-9065 GCA_041307765.1 Chromatiaceae bacterium | reverse complement strand
TTTCAACGATGCCGCCGACGGACAGGGCGATTGCCGTAACGATGAGCAACCCCCAGATATTCCGCTCCAAGCGGTCCTGGAGGCCCTTGGGTGCCGTATTCTCAGCCATTGTCTTGACCTCCTTCAATCAAGCCGCGGCCGCAGCGGCGCGGGCCTGCTGCAAGCTGCCTTGGGACACGGATTGGCGCACGGTCATCACAACATTGATGAGCATGAGCACGGCGCCGGTCAGGAAGATCGCACCGCCGACGGCCCGCATGGCGTAGTAGGGGTGCATGGCATCCACCGTCTCGACGAAGGTGTAGGCCAGGGTGCCGTACTCATCGTAGGCGCGCCACATCAGACCCTGCATGATGCCGGAGACCCACATGGCCACGATATAGACCACGGTACCGATGGTGGCGGTCCAGAAGTGGGCGTTGACCAGCTTCTCCGACCACATCTGCGTGTACCAGAGTCGGGTCATCAGGTGGTAGATGGAGCCGATGGCGATACCCGCGACCCAGCCCAGGGCACCGGAGTGCACATGACCCACGGTCCAATCCGTGTAGTGGGACAGGGCGTTGACGGTCTTGAGCGACATGACGGGGCCCTCGAAGGTAGACATGGCGTAGAAGGCCAGGGCCATGACCATGAAGCGCAGGATGTAGTCGGTACGCAGCTTATCCCAGGCCCCGGAGAGGGTCATCATGCCGTTCACCGCACCGCCCCAGGAGGGGATGATCATAGCGATGGACACCGCCGCACCCAGGGAGCCCGTCCAGTCCGGCAGGGCCGTGTACTGAAGGTGGTGGGCACCGAGCCAGACGTAACCGAAGGTCAAAGCCCAGAAGTGGATGACCGACAGACGATAGGAGTAAACGGGACGATTGGCCTGCTTGGGAACGAAGTAATACATCATCCCGAGGAAGCCGGCGGTCAGGTAGAAGCCCACCGCGTTGTGGCCCCACCACCATTGGATCATGGCATCCTGGACCCCGGAGAAGAGGGAATAGGACTTGAACATCCCCACCGGGATCGCCAGGCTATTGACCACATGCAGGTAGGTGATCATTATCATCATGCTGAGGAAGAACCAGTTCGACACATAGATGTGCGAGGTCTTGCGGTTCGCGATGGTCATGATGAAATTGAATGTATAGCTCAGCCACACCACGGCGATCGCGATGTCGATGGGCCACTCCAGCTCGGCGTACTCCTTGGCCTGGGTCAGGCCCAGGGGCAGAGAGATGACTGCGGAGACGATGATCAGGTTCCATCCGATGAAGGTGAACCACGCCATCTTGTCGCTCCACAACCGCACGCCGCAGGTACGCTGGACCGAATAGAAGGAGGTCGCCATCAGAGCAGAGCCGCCGAATGCAAAGATAACGGCGTTGGTGTGCAGCGGGCGGAGGCGCCCGAACGAGAGATACGGGCTATCGAAATTCAGGACCGGCCAGGCCAGCTCCGAAGCGATATAGACCCCGACGAGTGCGCCTACCACCAGGTAGACGACTGCCGCGACGGTGAACCAGCGTACAACTGCGAAGTTGTACCTCTGTTCAAGTGGCGCTTCCATAGTTCCTCCCCGAAGGAATTTAGGGAAAATGATAAGTGTGTGTGGGCCGTCCGACCCATGGTCAGCGCGCCCCATTGTTCCCTGAGCGCAGCGCCCGCTATGACACTGGATTCAGGGCCGAAAGTCAATATGGACGGTGTGGTTACCCTTGATGTGCAGGGTATTTGCCGGAAATCTTCTTGATTTTGACCACGTGCCGCAGGGCTAGCGGCAGCGCACAGAAAGGCTTCACAGGGGCGGGCGGGCGTCAAGGGGCCTGTGTCCAGAATGCCGGCGAGACCGGCGACCGCGCGGACAAGCCGGCGGGTTACTTGAAGAAGGAATCGACCGAAAAGCCGTCCTTTTCGAGGATGTCGCGCAGCCGACGCAGGGCGTCCATCTGGATCTGCCGAACCCGCTCGCGGGTCACCCCCAGTTCGTGGGCGACCCGCTCCAGGGTGGAATGCTCGTAGCCGTGCAGGCCGAAGCGACGCTCGACAACCTCACGCTGTTTGTCGTTTAGCTTCCGCAGCCAGGCATCCAGATATTGGCGAAGATCCTCGTCGTGGATACGGTCGGTAGGATCATCCGCCGAATCGTCCTGCAGCATGTCCACCAACGGCTTGTCCGCGTCCTTGCTGTAGGGCGTGTCCACCGAGGCGATGCGTTCATTGAGGCCCAGCATGCGCTTGACCTCCGAGATCGGCTTGTCGAGCATCAGGGCGACGTCTTCGGAGGTCGGCTCGTGATCGAGCCGCTGGGCAAGGTGGCGCGCAGCCTTGAGGTAGGCGTTAATCTCTTTGACCACATGGATCGGCAGCCGAACGGTACGGGTCTGGTTCATAATCGCCCGTTCGATGGTCTGGCGGATCCACCAGGTCGCATAGGTTGAGAAGCGAAAGCCGCGCTCTGGGTCGAACTTCTCCACGGCGCGGATCAGACCCAGATTCCCCTCCTCGATGAGGTCCAACAGCGGGAGACCGCGGTTGAGGTAGCGCCGGGCGATCTTTACGACCAGTCGAAGGTTGCTGACAATCATGCGCTGGCGGGCGCCGTCGTCCCCGCGTTGCGCCAGGCGCGCGAAGAGGACCTCCTCCTCCGCCGTCAGCAGCTTGGAGCCGCCGATCTCGTTGAGATAAAGACGGGTGGCGTCGAAGTCGCCGTCCCCCGCAGCAAACCGCGCGCGATCAGCTATCTCAGGGATATCGTCCTCGGCCACCTGGACGCGTTCGACGTCCTCGCTGAGCGGCTCGGAGATCACCGAGCTGTCGCCGATATCCTCCGATATGTCGACCAAATCTTCCCCGATATCCGGTTCGACATCAGGGTCGATCGCCGCATCGAGTTCCAGCACATCTTGCTCATTGGTGGTCACCATGCACTGCATCCTCCGGGACGGGGGCGGATCACCTCGACTTCGGCAGGTAACCCATGGGGTCGACGGGGGCGCCGTTCTTGCGGATCTCAAAATGCAGCAACCAATCCCCCCCCGCCTGCCCTACCTCCGCGACGGCTTGGCCACGCTTTACGTGGTCCCCCTCGCGGACGAGGAGCCTGCGGTTGAAGCCATAGGCGCTCAAATAGTTCTTATTGTGTTGGACGATGATAAGGTTGCCGTAACCCTTGAGTCCACTGCCGCTATAGACCACGGAGCCGCCCTCAGCGGCGACCACCTGCGCCCCCGGTCGCCCGCCGATGCGGATCCCTGACCGAGTGCGGTCGGCAGGGGCGAACTTCCTTCTGACCGGCCCCCTCAGGGGCCATTGCCAGCTCAGACGCGAGCCCGACGCGCGCGCGCCGACCTCGGACCGAATCCTGGTCCCAGGTCCCGAGGGAGGTGTCGCCTTGACCGGAGCGACATCTGCCTTCACCGCAGACTGGCCCGCTGGGGACTGGCCCCCTCCCAAATTCCCTTCTGCCATCGGGCCATCGGATGCGACCTTGCTCCCCTCACCCGCGCCGGGCGGGACGATCCGCAGCAGCCCTCCGGCAACGATCTTGTAGGGTGGGTTTAGCCCGTTCCACTGGGCCAAGTTCGCAAAGCTCAGTCGAAGGCGCTCCGCCACCTCGCTCAGAGTGTCCCCGGTCTTGATGCGGTAATAGCCTGTTGGAGCCGGAGCGCTTTCGTCCCAACCGGACACGGGCGCAGGCGTCCGGGTGGCGCATCCGGACAGCGCCCCAATCGCCACAACCAGCAGGGCCAACAACAGGACGGCAGCTCGGGCAAACCCGCCAGGGTCGGGCGCCTGCGCCAAGCCCGGACTCTGGACCAATCCGGCGGACCTTGGCCAGACTCCCATAGCAAGCTTCCGCTTCAGCGCGACCAGACCACAACGGCAGCGATCAACAGCAGCATGACCCACCCGATGCGGTCCACATAGGTACGCAGGGTCGCCTCCATCCGCGCACCGCCCCAGACCATCAGGGCCGCAACCAGGAAAAACCGGCCACCGCGCCCGATCAGGGATGCGACGGTGAATGGCAGCAGGGCCATGGACAGCACCCCGGCGGCGATGGTAAACACCTTGTAGGGGATGGGTGAGAAGCCGGCGACGAAAACGGCCCAGGCGCCCCACTCGGCAAACCAGTCCCTCGCCTGCCCGAAGGCCGCATGGTAACGCCCACCCTCAGTAACGAGGGGTTGAATCAGATCAAACGCGAAGACCCCGATCGCGTAGCCCGCGAGCCCTCCGACCACGGAAGCGACGGTCGTGAGAGCCGCTAGCCACCAGGCGCGCTTAGGGTTCGCTAGGCTCATGGGGGCCAGCAGGACATCCGGCGGGATCGGGAAGAAGGATGACTCCGCGAAGCTCAAACCGGCGAGGTACCAGGGAGCGTGACGGTGCCGCGACCAGGACATCACCTTACTGTAGAGAGCCGAAAAGATACGCATCAGGCGACGCCTCCAAGCAAGGGCACGAAAATCACCGGCTCGAGCATCTCGTGCTCGTAACCCGCCTCGGTTCGGGTCACCCGCACTAGCACCTGCTGACCCTGGCGACCGATGGGCAGGACCATGCACCCCTCGGGGGCCAGTTGGTTGACCAAGGCCCGGGGTATGCCCTCGGGGGCGGCCGTCACCAGGATGCCGTCGAACGGGGCGTACTCACTCCACCCCAGGTGCCCGTCGGCGTGGCGTAGGCGCACATTGCGCAGCTTGAGCAGGCGCAAACGCCGCCCTGCCGTCTCGTGCAGGGCGGCGACGCGCTCCAGGCTGTAGACCCGGCGCACCAGAGAGGCCAGCACCGCAGTCTGGAAGCCCGATCCGGTTCCGATCTCCAAGACCGTCGCCCGCGGCCCACCTTCCAGCAAGGCCTCAGTCATGCGCGCCACTGTGTAGGGCTGGGAGATCGTCTGGCCATGTCCGATTGGGAGCGACGAGTCCTCATAGGCACGACTCGCGAGGGCCTCATCCACGAACAGGTGCCGCGGCAGGTTGCGCATCGCCTCCAACACCCCCTGGTGGGTGATGCCCCCCTCCACTAAACGCTGCACCAGACGCTCCCGGGTGCGCTGGGAGGTCATCCCACTCCCCTGCTCGCAGGCACCGGCCATCAATGCCATCCGCGCAGCCAACGTTCCAGCGGGGCGACGGCAGAGTGACGCGTCAGGTCCACCTGCAAGGGGGTGACGGACACGAAGCCCTCGCGCATGGCATGAAAATCGGTCCCTGGACCTGCGTCCTGCTCCGGCCCGGCGGGACCGACCCAATAAATGGTCCGCCCGCGGGGATCCAACCCGGCCGTGACAGGTTCTGCCTTGTGTCGATGCCCCAGGCGGGTCGCCGCAAGCCCTCGCAGGGACTCATAGGGCAGGTCTGGGACGTTGACATTCAGAATGATGCTCGGCTCCAGGGGCTCGTTTTTGAGGCGAGCGACAAGGTCAGTCGCGACCCTGGCGGCGGTCTCCAGGTGCCTGGGTTCGTGGCTACCCATGGAAACCGCAATGGCCGGCAGGCCGAGGAACCGCCCCTCGGTCGCTGCCGCGACCGTCCCCGAGTAGATCACGTCGTCGCCCAGGTTTGGCCCGTGGTTAATGCCGGCGACCACCAGGTCCGGCTCCTCGGCCAACAGCCCGGTGATGGCTAGGTGGACACAGTCCGTGGGCGTCCCATCGACCCGGTAGAAGTCCTCCGCCAGACGGTGGGCGCGGATGGGAACATCGAGGGTCAGCGAGTTACTCGCACCGCTGCGATCGCGCTCTGGCGCCACGATGATGACCCGCCCCAGGGCACGCAGGGCCTCGGCCAGGACGCGTAAGCCGGGAGACTGATAGCCGTCATCGTTGCTGAGCAGAATTTTCATCGGCGACAGGTGTCGGTTGGGGGATGCCCTGGGCCGGCATGGGGCAACATAGATGTCACCGGATGCGGCGTCCTGAGGCCAGCCGGGCCCCATGCCTGAACCCGGGCAGTCGAACGGCATCATACTGTCAAAGGGGAGGTCCCCGACACCCACCCGGGGGCGGGGGGGCGGACCCATGGCCCGTTGATATACTTTCCACTCGGCTTTGTACCACGGCCCCAGGGATCATGAGCAAGCAACTTCCGCAAGGCGAACGCGAGCTCTTCCGTACCGCCGTAGCGGACACCGAGCCACTGGACCACGACCTGGCAGAACCCTACCGGCGCCGTCCCCCACCGCTGCCGATCCCCCAGCCGGCGAACCTCGCAGACCCCGACGGGCCTGTCGGACTGTCCGAGGCTGAGGTCGAAACCCAAGAGTTCTTGCTATTCGTGCGTCCCGGCGTCCAGAACCGCCTGGTCCACGACCTGCAACGGGGGTACCTCAAGGTGGAGAACGAGTTGGACCTGCACGGCCTTACTGTTGACGCTGCCCGCCGAGTTCTGACTGAGTTCCTCGACGATTGCGCCCGGATGCGGGCCCGCTGCGCCCGCATCATTCATGGTAAGGGATTCGGCTCCGCCGAACGGCAGCCCATCCTCAAGTGCAAAGTCAACTACTGGCTGCGCCTGCGCGAAGACGTCCTCGCCTTCTGCTCGGCCACCCGCCGCGACGGCGGCACGGGCGCCGTCTATGTCCTGCTCCGCAACCCGGACAAGTGCGGACGCACCGCGCGGCGACGCTGACCCTGCATCGGCTGTACGAAGGCCGACCAAGGACTGTAGCGCATCTGGCCACTCGGATTGCGGGATTGAGAAAGGCGACCAATCGCTGGCGCCACCCGTCTACGGATAAGCGGTAGGACGCGGGGGCAGGAACGACATGGGAACGGTAGCCTAGAATGCGGCGAATGCGCCCCGAGGCGAAGGGAGATATGGTGCCCAGGGGCGGAATCGAACCACCGACACGGGGATTTTCAGTCCCCTGCTCTACCAACTGAGCTACCTGGGCAAAACCTGTGTACTAGGCCGGTGTTGTTGCTTCGCTCGGGGCAAGCCCCAGGCTGCGCTTCCACACCCCAGGGTCGGATCCGGCCGACGAGGTTTGGCTACCGGCGAAGCGCCGCATTAAACCGTCCGGCGGAGCACCCGTCAAGCTTTTGGCGGGACATAGTCGGGCGGCAAGTCGGCTCCTTCGCCGAAAAAGTATTTCTCCATCTGGCCTTCCAAGAACTTGCGAGCCTTGGGGTCCATCGGACTCAGGCGATTCTCGTTGATCAGCATCGTCTGATGGCGGAGCCAATCCGCCCACGCCTGCTTGGAAACGTGCTCATAGACGCGCTTGCCAAGCTCCCCTGGGTAAGGTGCCCGCGCAAGACCCTCGGCCTCACGCTGAAGCTTGATGCAGTGGACCAATCTCGTCATGGAGCGTCTCCGTTCAATGGCTTGGGTTCAGGAGTTTGGCGGCCGAGCTCCGCGAGGAGCCGGGCCACCGGGGCGGCGATCCCCAGCGGTCCAGGACGCTGGGGATCGCACCAGATACGTCGCCCGCCGTCCGCAACAACCGACGGGGACGAGGCGAGGTCTAACGCCACGGGCAGGATGTCGAGCCTAAAGTGGGAGAAGGAGTGGCGCCGCCATGCGAGCTTTTCAACCCGGGCCGGGTTCGCCCCCAATTGGCTGCGGCACCAATCCGCAGGATCGCTGCCAGGCTGGCACTCGGGGAGGCTCCATAAACCGCCCCAGACCCCAACCGGCGGTCGGCGCTCCAGCAACACTTCCCCGGCCGCGTTGCGCACAATGAGCATCCACGCCTGTCGCGCCGGTACCTCGCAGCGCGGCTTCGGTTCAGGAAAGGCCCCGGTGTTGCCCGAGGCCAGCGCGGCACAGCGGCCAGCCAGAGGGCAGCGTTCGCAGGCCGGGCTTGATCGCGTACAGACCGTCGCGCCGAGGTCCATCATGGCCTGATTGTAGGCGCCGACCCGATCGCCCGGGGTGCAGCCTTCCGCCAGGTCCCACAGCTTCGCCAGCACCTCGGCGCGGCCCGGCCAACCCGGCACCGCGAAGCAACGCGCCAGGACCCGCTTGACGTTGCCATCTAGGATCGCGTGGCGCTGCCCGAGGGCCAGGGACAGGACAGCCCCCGCGGTGGATCGGCCAATCCCAGGCAGTACCCGGAGCCGCGCCAGATCCGTCGGCACCTCGCCCCCGTGCTCCGACAGGATGATGCCGGCCGCGCGGTGCAGGTTGCGTGCCCGGGCGTAGTAGCCAAGCCCCGACCACAGGTGCAGGACCACGTCCGACGGGGCGGCGGCCAAGGCCGCAACCGTCGGCAGGCAGGCCATGAAGCGATCGAAATAGGGGATGACTACGGCCACCTGGGTCTGCTGAAGCATAACCTCCGAGACCCAGACCCGGTAAGGGGTGGGGTTGCGCTGCCAGGGCAGGTCCTTGCGCCCATGGCGATCGAACCAGCAAAGGACCAGCTCGCAGAAGGACGCAGTGGCCAGGGGTGCGGACATGGCTTAGTGCCCCAGCAAGCCGCGCAGCATGTCACCCAGGCCTTTCACCCCGCTGCGCCGATCGAGCTCCCTGATCAGATTGTCGCCCCGGCCGTCGAGCTTGCGCCGGGCGACCTCCCGCAGGGCGGAGGCGAGATCCACCCGCCAGACCGGGGCTCCCAAGGTCCCGGTCACGATGACCGGGATCGGTATCCCCTCCAACTCTTTGAGACCACGGCCCCGCTGCGGCTTGACCGGCACCGGGAGCACACGAGCGTCCAGGCGCCCATCGGCGAGGCCCAGGGTCCCGCTGCCTGTCGCACGGAACCAGGGCCCGTGGGCGACCAGATCGTCGCAGCGCAGGACCCCGTCGGCCGCTACCGCGCTGGCGGAGAGGTCGTCGAAGACGGTCCGAGGAGACGCGTCCAGGACCTGCCCCTGGGCTGGTCGGCCAGCGACCGACGAACTGGCGCCCTCGATCAGGGCCCCGAGATCGACGCCGACGAGGGCCCCTTCTCCGAGGTGCAGGGCGACTGTACCCTGCAAACGGGCCGTCAGGGTGGCGCGATCAGCACCAGCGGTGGCAAGCGAGACGCTGAGGTCGCCGCGGCCTGCGATGCCGCCGGTGCCGGTGAGATCGGCGAGCAGAGGACCCACTTGGAACCCAGATCGGAAGAGCACA
>JBFZCW010000056.1:0-4161 GCA_041307765.1 Chromatiaceae bacterium | reverse complement strand
GCCTGGCGCACGGCGCTCAGGCGGTGGGCGATGACGATGGTCGTGCGCCCGGCGAGGAAGCCGCGCAGCGCCTGATGCAGGCGCCCCTCGGTCTCGGTGTCGAGGGCCGAGGTCGCCTCGTCCAGGATCACCACAGACGGGTCGCACAGGACCATCCTGGCCACCGCCAAGCGCTGGCGCTGGCCGCCGGAGAGACGCACACCGCCGCGGCCGAGCAGGGTTCCCAGGCCCTCGGGGAGGTCGGCGACGACGTCGGAGAGTTGCGCCACCTCCAAGGCGGACCACAGGCGCTCATCAGGGATGTCGCGCCCCATGGTCAGGTTCATGCGCACCGTGTCGTTGAACAGGGCGGGGTGCTGCAGGACGGTGGCGACGTGGTCGCGCACCAGGTCCATGCCAATTTCCTCCACCGGGACCCCGTCGTAGAGGACCTGGCCGGAGCGTGCCGGATACAGGCCTAGCAGGATCTGCACCAGGCTCGTCTTGCCGCCGCCGCTCGCCCCCACCAAGGCGATCTTCTCCCCCGCGACGATGTCGAGATCGATCCCATCCAGCACCGTCGGGCCTTCGCCGTAGGAGAAGGACAGGCCGCGCAGGGATACCCCCACGGTGGGCTTGCCGGCGAAGGGATTCTGCCGGTGCGGGTAGCTCGGCTCCAGGCCGATGGTCAGCAGGCGGTTGATCCGCTTGAGGGCCGCCGAGGCGGCCTGGTGCGCATACTGGACGCTCAGGACCTCCTGCACCGGGCCCATCATGAACCAGAGGTAGGCGAAGACGGCGAGCATCTCGCCGATGCTCAAGCCCGAGTACAGCACCATGAGCATGCTCACCGCGCGGAATACATCAAACCCGAAGAGAAAGACGGTGAAGGACAGACGGTTGGCCGCGTCGCTCTGCCAGGCGAAGGCGGTGGAGAAGGCCCGGATGTCGTCCGCCTGGGCGATGGTCCGCCGGATATAGAAGCCCTCGCGGTTGCCTGCGCGAATCTGTGCGATGGCGTCCAGGGTCTCGGATAGGGACTCCTGAAATGCCTGGTAGGCGGCATTCTCCCGCCCCTTGAGCTCCCTGACCTTTCGCCCGAACAGTGTGGTGATGTAGATGACTACCGGGTTGAGCAGCAGGATGAAGAGCCCGAGCTGCCAGTGCATCCAGAGCAGGACGACAGCCGTGCCGAGAATGCTCAGGACTGCCACCAGGAACTTGGCGGTGGCGGTGCCGACAAAGGCGTCCACTGCATCCAGGTCGGTCACCAGGTGGCTCGCGACGGTCCCGCTGCCGAGGGTCTCGTACTCGGCCATGGAGACCCGTTGGAGCCGGTCGAGCAGGTCGCGGCGGATGCGGAAGATGACGTCCTTGGAGATGCGCGCAAAGCTGCGCGTCTGCCATACCGCAAGGGCCAGGCTCGCCAGCCGCAGCACCAGAGTGGCCAGCAGGATGACCGAGATGGAGAGCAGGGCGCCGTGCCAGGAGCTGGGAAAGGCGGCATCAATGGCCGCCACCATGGCCCCCGGCCGGTACAGCAGGACCTCGTCCACCAGCAGCGGCATCAGAAGCGGGATGGGCACCGCCGCCGCGGTCCCAAGAATCGCGACCAGATTGGCCACGACCAGGTCCCGGCGGTGGCTCAGCACCATGTCGGTGATGTCGGCCCAGGTATAGGGGGCATTGCGGACGCTGCGCGGTTGGCTGGGCATGGTGGCGGGACAACGTGGCTCTGGCCTATGGCCTCGGAAGTTGGGGCATCGGGTTGCAGCGACCAGGCCTGGGTCGGCATCTGTCGCTTGGGCCTGTTCCCATTCTAAGGTGCCGTTATCTGCTTGAGGGAAAAAGGGGCCTTGGGCGGCCCAGCGGCCGCCGGTCGGCGAATTGAGCTGGGTGCGGCCCCCGCCTATAATCCCGGCAGCTCCGCCGCCCGGCGCCTCCGCTCCCCACAGGTCGCACCATGACACGCTCTCCGCTCCCCGTGCTGCTCGCCGGTCTGCTTCTGGCCGCCCCGCCCCTCGCTCGGTCGGAGGACCTGTTGCAGATCTACGACCTGGCGGTGCAGAGCGACCCGGTGCTGAAAGAGGCGGAGTCCAATCTGTACGCGACCCGGGAGGTCAAGCCCCAGGCCAAGGCGCTGCTGCTGCCGAATATCGGTATCCAGGGGGAGACGACCTACAACAACGTTCGGACCACCGGCAACACCAGCGCAGGAAGCTTCAAGCGCAGCGACAGCTATGTGGACGGCTCGATCAGCCCGGTCATCACCCAAACGGTCTACAACCGGGCGAACTGGATGCAGCTCAAGCAGACGGACAACACCATCGCCCAGGCCGAGGCCCAGTACAACAACTCCCAGGTCGACCTGATGGCGCGGACCACATCGGCCTACTTCGAGGTCCTGCGCGCGGCGGACGCGGTGCGGGTGTCGGAGTCCCTGGTCCGGGCGAACGAGCGCCAGCTTGAACAGTCGAAACAACGCTTCGAGGTCGGGCTGGTGGCCATTACGGACGTCAACGAGAGCCAGGCGGCCTACGACCTGTCACGCGCCAACCTGATCCTGGCGCAGAACGCCATGGACAATCGCTGGGAGGCGCTGCGTAAGATTGTCGGGCCCATCAATGTCCCCCTCTCCCGGCTGGGGGAGAAGCTGCCCCTGGCGCCCCCGGAGCCCAACGATATCAACCAGTGGGTGGACGCGGCCCTGCAGGGGAACTACGCCATCATCGCGGCAGCCCAGGCGGCGGAGGCAGCCAAGAAGGGGATCGAGATCCAGAAGTCCGGGCACTATCCCACTGTGGAGGCCAGCGCTGGCTACAACTGGGCGCGTTCGACGGCGGACTTCAACACGGACCTGGATGGTGCTTATGTCGGACTGCAGGTGGTCGTACCGATTTACCAGGGCGGGGCCGTGGAATCCCGAACGCGCCAGGCCGGCTATCAATTGCGCGCCGCCCAGGACCAACTGGATCAGCAACGCCGGGCGGTCATCCAGAGCGTCAAGGACGCCTTTCGCGGCATCATCTCCTCCATCAGCGACGTGCAAGCCCGGCAGGCGGCGGTCGTCTCGGCGCGCAGCAACCTGGAATCTACCCAAGCCGGCCTGGAGGTGGGCACCCGCACCCAGGTGGATGTCCTCAACGCCCAGCGGTCTCTCTTTCAGGCGGAGTTCGACTACCTGAGTTCCCGCTACGACTACATCATCAACGGGGTCAAACTGCATCAGGCCACCAGCACGCTGAGCCGGGACGTGCTGGCAAAGGGCAACGCCTGGCTGACGGCCCAGGACCCGGTCGCGCCGCCGGCCTATTAGTTCTGCGTGGGGAGTCGCCAGGAGGCAGCCCGGCCTTGCCAACTGACTACTGCCCACTGGCTCCTGTCTGAACCATGTCCGGTAACAGCTTCGGCAAGCTCTTCGTGGTGACCGGCTTCGGCGAGAGCCACGGCCCGGCCATCGGCGCGATCGTAGACGGTTGCCCGCCCGGGCTGCCACTGAGCGAGGCGGACCTCCAGGTCGATCTGGACCGCCGCCGGCCGGGCAAGTCCCGCCACACCACCCAGAGGCGCGAGTCCGACACGGTGGAGATCCTCTCTGGGGTCTTCGAAGGGGTGACCACCGGTACCCCCATCGGGCTGATCATCCGCAACGAGGACCAACGATCGAAGGACTACTCGGAGATCGCAGCCAAGTTTCGCCCCGGTCATGCGGACTATACGTACACGATGAAGTACGGCATCCGCGACCACCGCGGCGGCGGGCGCTCCTCGGCGCGGGAGACGGCGATCCGCGTGGCCGCCGGGGGTATCGCCAAGAAGTATCTGCGGCATCGCCACGGGGTCCTGATTCGCGGCTACCTGTCGCGGCTTGGGCCCTTCCGTCATGTCGGCTTCGATTGGGACACCGTGGAGCGAAACCCCTTCTTCTGGCCGGACGCTCAGGCGGTCCCCGAACTGGAGGCCTACATGGATGCCATGCGCAAGTCCGGCGACTCCATCGGGGCTGAGGTGACCGTGGTGGCCAGCAGCGTTCCGGTGGGGCTTGGCGAGCCCATTTTCGACCGCCTGGATGCGGACATCGCCCATGCCCTGATGAGCATCAACGCCGTCAAGGGGGTGGAGATCGGGGCTGGGTTCGGCTGTGTCGTGCAGAAGGGGAGCGAGCACCGCGACGAGCTGACC
>JBFZCW010000055.1:0-24748 GCA_041307765.1 Chromatiaceae bacterium | reverse complement strand
TGGGCCTCGGTGGCATCGTCCACCCCGCGGTAGCGTCCCACGGTCAGGGTCAACAGCAACAGGGCCACCAGTTGGGTGGTGCAGGCCTTGGTGGAGGCGACCCCGATCTCGGGCCCGGCATGGGTCAGCAGGACCAGGTCGGACTCCCGCACCAGGGAGGACTCGGGGACGTTGCAGATGCACAGCGTCGTGGCATAGCCGCTCTGGCGGGCCAGGCGGAGGGCCGCGAGGGTGTCGGCGGTCTCGCCGGACTGAGAGATGGTGACGAACAGCGCGTCCTGGGGTACCACATGCTTGCGGTAGCGGTACTCGCTCGCGACCTCTACGGTGCAGGGGAGTCCGGCGTAGGACTCGATCCAGTACCGGGCGACGGAGCCGGCGTGGAAGCTGGTCCCGCAGGCGACGATGGTCACCGCCTGGATGCCCGCGAAGATCCCGGGGGCCTCGTGCCCGAAGGCCTCAGGCAGGACCCTGGCCCCGGCCAGGCGCCCCTCCAGGGTGTCGGCGATGGCCCGCGGCTGCTCGTAGATCTCCTTGAGCATGTAGTGGCGGTACTCGCCGCGCTCTGCAGCGTCGCCGCTAAGAGACGATTCTTTGATCGGGCGCTGGACCAGATGACCGTCGCGGTCCCAGATGGTCACAGCGTCACGGGTCAGCTCGGCGAGGTCCCCCTCCTCCAGGAAGATGAAGCGCTGAGTGACGGGGAGCAGGGCGGCGACGTCCGAGGCAATAAAGTTTTCGCCGAAGCCGATACCGACGACCAGCGGACTGCCGAAGCGGACAGCGACCAGGCGGTCCGGGTCTTGCGCATCGATGACGCCTAGCGCATAGGCCCCTTGGAGCTGGCGGGCGGTCCGCCGAACGGCCTCCACCAGGCCGTGGCCCGCGAGGACCTCATCGTAGACCGCGTGGACCACGACCTCGGTATCGGTCTCGGAGGTGAACGAGTGCCCCGCGGCGATCTGGGCGCGGCGCAGGGTCTCGTGATTCTCGATGATCCCGTTGTGCACCACGACGCAGCGCCCGCGGCTGACGTGGGGGTGGGCATTGCGGGCCGATGGTTCACCGTGAGTGGCCCAGCGCGTGTGGGCCACACCGAGCTTGCCTGGCAACGGGGTGATGTCCATCTGCTCGCGCAGCCGCTCCACCTTGCCCAAGGTGCGCAGGCGCCGTAGGTCGCCGGGTCCGGCCAGGGTCGCCATCCCGGCGGAGTCGTAGCCCCGGTACTCCAGGCGCCGCAGGCCCTCCAACAGAATGGCCGAGACCTCACGTTGGGCTATGCCGCCGACGATTCCGCACATGCAGATGGCCTCTCAGGGCTTGGGGGTGTCGGGTCCAGGGGGCGCTCCCGCCAGCTTCTTCTGCGGGCGGTGCCACCCGTCGATGGTCACCTGAGGCGCACGGGTCAGGGTGAGCTTGCCGGCCGGGGCGTTGCGGCCGATGGTGGAGCCCGCTCCGATGGTCGCCCCCTCGCCCACGGTCACCGGGGCCACAAGCGCGGTATTGGAGCCGATGAAGGCCCCGTCGCCGATCACCGTGAGGTACTTGTTGGCACCGTCGTAGTTGCAGGTGATAGTGCCGGCGCCGACATTGACTCCACTACCGATAAGGGCATCGCCGACATAGGTCAGGTGATTGACCTTGCTGCCCTGGCCCACCCGGGCCTTCTTGATCTCCACGAAGTTGCCGACGTGGGTCGCGTCCGCCAGCTCGGCGTCGGGGCGCAAGCGCGTGAAGGGCCCGACCAGGGCCCCGGAACCCACTCTGGCGCCATCGATGACACAGTTGGCGAAGACCTGGGTGTCCGCGCCGATGGCACAGTTGCGCAGGAAGCAGTTGGGGCCGATGCGGACGCGGTCCCCCAGGCGGACTTCGCCCTCGAAGACGCAATTGATGTCGATGGCGACGTCCCGTCCCGTCTCCAGGCGGCCGCGCAGGTCGAAACGGGACGGGTCGAGCAGGGTCACCCCGGCGCGCATGAGCCGCTCCGCCTCGCGGCGCTGATACCAGCGCTCCAGGGCAGCGAGCTGCACCCGATCATTGACGCCGGCCACCTCTTCCTCGTGGGACGGCTGGACGGAGGCGACCTCGGCGCCCTCTGCCACGGCCAGGGCGACCACGTCGGTGAGGTAATACTCCCCCTGGGAGTTGGCGTTGCCCACCCGTGCCAGCCAGGCGTCGAGCCGGGTCCGGTCGGCGATGATGATGCCGGTGTTGACCTCGTCGATCCCCAATTCCGCCTCGGTGGCGTCCTTGTGCTCCACGATGCGAAGGATCTGCCCGTCGTGGGCGCGCACGATACGCCCGTAGCCGGCGGGGTCGGCCAGCCGCATGGTCAGCAACCCGAGGGGCACGTCGTCGGCCTCCGCGGCCAGACGGGTCAGGGTCTCCGCCTGGATCAGGGGGACGTCGCCGTAGAGCACCAGTACCCGGTCCATCCCTGCCATCGCCGGCATGCCTTGCATGACGGCGTGGGCCGTACCCAACCGCTCGGCCTGCTCGGCCCAGTCGCAGTCATACCCGACCATGGCGGCCGGGACCGCCTCGCCGCCGTGGCCATAGACCACGCAGACGCGCCCGGCCCCAAGGGCATGGGCAACATCGAGCACATGGGCGAGCAGAGGCCGCCCGGCCAGGGGGTGCAGGACCTTGGGGTGGTCCGAGCGCATGCGGGTCCCTTGGCCCGCTGCGAGGACGACGACGCCGAGAGTCATGGCGTCGGGCCTCCCAGATCGGGGACTTCCGGTGAGCAGCGGGGCCGCATCCTGGTCCGCTCGTCTCAGTGCAGGCCGGACGCCGCGGGACCGGCGCGGTCCTGGGCCACCTCCGCCGGGGTTGGGTCACGGACCTCGCGCACCGTCATCCGGATCTGGAGCGGCTTGCCGGCCAGGGGATGGTTGCCGTCCACGGTGAGGCGGCCATCCTCGATGCGGGTGACATAGAAGGTCTTCACGTCCCCGGCGTCGTTCTGCATCGGGACCTCGGCCCCCACGAAGCGAAACTCCGGCGGGACATTGGCCAGATTGTCGGTGAAGGTCAGATCGGGGTCATGGGGCCCGAAGGCATCGCCCGCCGGGACCGACATCTCCACCTCGTCGCCGACCCGTTTGCCGGCCAGGGCCCGGTCCATGCCGCCGATCAGCTCGGTGCTGCCCCCGCGGCTGTCGCTCCCCGGCAGAACGCTCTGCTCCAGCCCCTTGCCGTCGGCGTCGCGCATGGTGTAGGTGATAGAGACGAACTTCCCTGGGCTGACGGACTGGTCGGTCATGTGGGTGAGACGGGCCTTGCTGTGGAAAAGCCGGGAGTGTAACCCAACGGCACGCGGGGACGGCAAGCCCCGGCGCCCAAAACGAAGGGCCCCCGCCCATGGGCGGGGGCCGGGTCTTGCTCGGGACATGGCTCGCGAGCCCGGTCCCGTCACTTCATCTTGCGCAATTTCTCGATGGCACGCAGTTGGGCGATGGCCTCAGCGAGCTCGACCTGGGCCTTGGCGTACTCGAACTGCGCCGCGTGCCCGGCTAGCGCGTCCTCGGCGCGGCGTTTGGCCTCCATGGCTGCGGCCTCGTCGAGGTCGTGTGCACGGACGGCCGTGTCCGCCAGGACGGTCACGATGGACGGCTGAACCTCGAGGATACCCCCGGAGACATAGAAGTGTTCCATGTCGCCGTTCTCGTGCTCGACTCGCACGTCTCCGGGCTTGAGGCGGGTGATCAGGGGCGAGTGGCGCGGCGCGATGCCGACCTCCCCCATCTCCGCGGGGGCGAAAACCATCCGCGCCAGACCAGAGTGGATGGCCCCCTCGGCGCTCACGATGTCCACATGTACTGTCATTGCCATGGTGTGCCCCTGGTGCGTTCAGCCAGTTACATTTTCTCGGCCTTGGCGACCGCTTCCTCGATACCGCCGACCATGTAGAAGGCCTGCTCCGGGAGGTGGTCGTACTCGCCGCTGGCGATGGCCTTGAAGCCCGCGATGGTGTCAGCCAAGTGGACGTACTTTCCGGGGGAGCCGGTGAAGACCTCGGCCACCGAGAAAGGCTGGGACAGGAAGCGCTGGATTTTCCGCGCCCGGGCCACGGCCAGCTTGTCCTCGTCGGAGAGCTCGTCCATGCCGAGGATGGCGATGATGTCCTTGAGCTCCTTGTAGCGTTGCAGCGTCCCCTGGACCAGGCGGGCGGTCTCATAGTGATCCTGACCGACCACGTGGGGGTCGAGGATGCGGCTGGTGGAGTCCAGCGGGTCCACGGCTGGGTAGATGCCGAGCTCGGCAATCTGGCGGGAGAGGACCAGGGTTGCGTCCAGGTGGGCGAAGGTGGTGGCCGGGGAGGGATCGGTCAGGTCGTCCGCCGGGACGTACACCGCCTGGAACGAGCTGATGGACCCGGTGCGGGTGGAGGTGATGCGCTCCTGCAGTACGCCCATCTCCTCCGCCAGGGTTGGCTGGTAGCCCACCGCGGACGGCATGCGCCCGAGCAGGGCCGAGACTTCGGTGCCGGCCAGGGTGTACCGATAGATGTTATCGATAAAGAGGAGCACGTCGCGCCCCTCCTCACGGAAGTACTCGGCCATGGTGAGCCCCGTGAGGGCCACGCGCAGACGGTTGCCCGGAGGCTCGTTCATCTGGCCATAGACCAGGGCAACCTTGTCCAGAACCCCGGATTCGGTCATCTCTTGGTAGAAGTCGTTACCCTCGCGGGTGCGCTCACCGACCCCGGCAAAGACCGAGAAGCCGCCGTGCCCCTTGGCGATGTTGTTGATCAGCTCCATCAGGGTGACCGTCTTGCCCACCCCGGCGCCGCCGAAGAGCCCGACCTTGCCGCCCTTGGCGATGGGCATGACCAGGTCGATGACCTTGATTCCGGTCTCCAGGACGGCGGTGCTGCTGGCCTGATCCTCGAACTTGGGCGCCGCGCGATGGATGGGCCAGCGGTCGTCGGAGGGCACAGGGCCCTTGTCGTCGATGGGGCGACCAAGGACGTCCATGATGCGGCCCAGGGTCGCCTGGCCGACGGGGACGCTGATGGGTGCGCCAGTGCCGACCGCCTCGATGCCGCGGCGCAGACCGTCGGTGGAACCCATGGCGATGGTGCGCACGATACCGTCGCCGAGCTGCTGCTGGACCTCGAGGGTCAGCTCCGCCGACGGGACATCCAGCGCCTCGTAGACCTTGGGCATCTCGCCCCGCGGGAACTGGACGTCCACCACGGCGCCGATGATTTGCACGACGTTACCGGTGCTCATAACTGTTTCCTCTTCTCGCCTTTCGGCTCTTGGATGCAAGTCGATTCTGGTGTGGGCCACCGACGATCGCAGGAGTCTGGTGCGCTACGGCGGTTGCCGCAGGGGCCCGGGCCGGTCCCTAGACCGCCGCCGCGCCGCTCACGATCTCTGCGATCTCCTGGGTGATCGCCGCCTGGCGGGCCTTGTTGTAAACCAGTTGCAGCTCATCGATCAGGTTGCCCGCGTTGTCCGAGGCCGACTTCATGGCCACCATACGGGCGGCCTGCTCGCAAGCACCGTTCTCCACCACGACTTGGTAGACCAGAGACTCGATGTAGCGCTGCAACAGTTGGTCGAGGACCGCCCGAGCGTCGGGCTCGTAAATGTAGTCCCAGTGGTGCTGTTGGGTCTCCACTTCCTCGGAGATGATCGGTACCAATTGCCGGATGGTCGGCTTCTGGGTCATCGTGTTGACGAAGGCATTGAACACGACGTAGATGGCATCGATCTCCCCGTTCTCATAGGCATTGAGCATCGCCTTGACCGTGCCGATCAGGTCTTCGATGCGGGGTTGATCGCCCAGCCGGGTCGCCTGGGCCAGCACCGTGCCGCCGAAGCGCTTGAAGAAACCCAGGGCCTTACCGCCGATGGTGCAGAAGACAGGCTCGATGCCGTCTTTGCGCTGCGCCTTGATCTCCTGGATCAACTTGCGGAACAGGTTGTTGTTGAGGCCGCCGCAGAGCCCGCGGTCGGTGGACACCACGATGTAGCCGACCTTCCTGCGCGGGCGCTCCTTGGCCATGAAGCTGTGCTGATACTCAGGCGATGCGTAGTACAGGTGGCTGATGACCTGGAGCATCTTCTGGGCATAGGGTCGGGACGCCGCCATGCGGTCCTGAGCCTTGCGCATCTTGGACGCCGCCACGGTCTGCATGGCGGCGGTGATTTTCTGCGTGCTCTTGATGCTGGCGATCTTGGTGCGTATCTCTTTCGCGCCGGCCATTGATTAGCTCCCAGCTTCCAGCTTCCAGCAGCCAGCACCTGGGTAGCAGGCACCGCGCCAAACAGCGGGTTGCGATCGATTCGAACAGGAAGCCTCGCGCTGCCCGGCCCCGCGGGGCTGGCGGCTGGAGGCGAGCAGCTCCCGGCATCCTAAGTTCTGCGGCACGGCCACATCGCTGTGGGTCGGACCCTGGCGGCTGCCTACCATGTGTTGTTCGCCTTGAAGTCCTTGATCGCGGCGTGCAGACCCTGCTCGATCTCGGCGTTGTAGTCCCCGGTGGAGTTGATCCGCTCGATCAGCGCCGCCTGGGCCGAGAGCATGTAGCTATGCAGGGCCTTCTCGAAGTCCACGACCTTCTTCTTGTCCACGTCATCGAGGTAGCCCTCGTTGGCCGCGAACAAGGAGCAGGCCATGAGCCCGATGCTCAGTGGGGCATACTGGCCCTGCTTCATCAGCTCGGTGACAGACTCCCCCCGCTGGAGCTGCTTGCGGGTCGCCTCGTCCAGGTCGGAGGCGAACTGGGAGAACGCCGCCAACTCGCGGAACTGGGCCAGTGCCAGGCGGATACCGCCGCCGAGCTTTTTGATGATCTTGGTCTGAGCCGAGCCGCCGACGCGGGAGACCGAGAGGCCAGCGTTGATGGCCGGGCGGATACCCGCGTTGAACAGGTCGGTCTCCAGGAAGATCTGGCCGTCGGTGATGGATATGACGTTGGTGGGCACGAAGGCCGAGACGTCGCCCGCCTGGGTCTCGATGATCGGCAGCGCGGTCAGCGAGCCGGTCTTGCCCTTGACCTCGCCGTTGGTGATCTTCTCAACGTAGGCGGCGTTGACACGCGCGGCGCGCTCCAACAGCCGGGAATGGAGGTAGAAGACGTCGCCGGGGTAAGCCTCGCGACCCGGCGGCCGGCGCAGGAGCAGGGAGACTTGGCGGTAGGCCCACGCCTGCTTGGTCAGATCGTCGTAGATGATCAGGGCATCCTCACCACGATCACGGAAGTACTCGCCCATGGCGCAGCCTGCGTAGGGGGCGATGTACTGCTTGGCGGCGGACTCCGCGGCGGCGGCTGCCACGATGATCGTGTGTGCCATGGCGCCGTGCTCTTCGAGCTTGCGTACCACGCCGGCGATGGAGGAGTTCTTCTGGCCGACGGCGACGTAGATGCACTTAACGCCGGTGCCCTTCTGGTTGATGATGGCGTCGATGGCCACCGCGGTCTTGCCGGTCTGGCGATCGCCGATGATCAGCTCGCGCTGCCCGCGCCCGACCGGGACCATGGCGTCGATGGCCTTGAGCCCAGTCTGTACCGGCTGGTCCACCGACTGGCGGGTGATGACGCCTGGAGCAACCTTTTCGATGGGGGAGGTCTGTGTCGCGTCGATGGGACCCTTGCCGTCGATGGGGGCGCCCAGACTATCCACGACGCGCCCAAGCAGGGCCTCGCCCACCGGGACCTCCAGAACGCGGCCGGTGCAGCGCACCCAGTCGCCTTCGGAAAGGTGCTTGTACTCGCCCAGGACTACCGCGCCGACGGAGTCGCGCTCCAGGTTCAAGGCTAGCCCGAAGGTGTTGCCTGGAAATTCGAGCATCTCGTAGGACATGGCATCGGACAGGCCATGCACGCGCGCGATGCCGTCGGTCAGGCTGACGATTGTGCCTTCGGTCCTGGCCTCGGTCTTGAGATCGAACTGCTCGATCTTCTGTTTGATGAGATCGCTGATTTCGGAAGGATTCAGGTGCATGGCGGTTTCCCGTTCAAAATTCCAGTTGGGTGGCCAGTTTGTCCAGCTTCGCGCGGATCGAACCGTCGATCACCAGGTCCCCGACGCGGATCTCGACCCCCCCAATCAGGGCCCTGTCCTGCTCGACCGTCAGATCGACCGAGCCCCCGAGCCGGACGGACAAGGCGTCCGTCAGGGCATGCTGCTCCGCCTTCGTGAGGGCATAGGCGCTGCGGACACGGACGGCGCGCAGCCCCTGCTCGGCCGTACGCATGGCCTCGAAGAGCAGCGCGAGCTCGGGGAGCACGACCAACCGGTCGTTCTGCGCCAGCAGCCTGACGAGATTGGCCGCCTCTGCGGGGAGGGCGTCTCCGGCAACCTGGAGGACGATGTCCCGCAGGGTCACCCGCGGCACATTGGGGTTCGAAATCTGACGGGCCATGTCGGGGTCGGCTCCGATGGTCGCGAGCAGCCCCAGGGCGTCAGACCAGCCGGGAACCTGGCCGGTCTCTTTGGCCCGCTCGAAGACCGCCGCGGCGTAGGGCCGTGCGATGGTTGTGATATCTCCGGCCATGGTCCCGCCTTAGATCTGTTTCGCGAAGGAGTCGACGATGGACTTGTGCGCGGCGGCATTGATCTCCTTCTCGAGAATCTTCTGCGCCGCCGCCACCGCGAGTTCGCCCACCTTCTCGCGCAGGGCCTCCCTGGCGCGGTTGGTCTCCTGCTCCAGTTCGGCGCGGGCGGCGACCAGCATGCGCTCGCCCTCGGCACGGGCGTCCAGCTTGGCCTGCTCAATGATCTCGGTCGCGCGCCGCTGGGCCTGCCCGATGACCTCCGCGGCCTGGCCCTTCGCCAGTTGCAGAGTTTCCACGGCGCGCTTGCGCCCGAGCTCCTGCTCGTGGTGGC
Source organism: Chromatiaceae bacterium (assembly GCA_041307765.1). GTDB lineage: Bacteria > Pseudomonadota > Gammaproteobacteria > Chromatiales > Chromatiaceae > DYRB01. The sequence continues at coordinate 15,899 of JBFZCW010000055.1, read as the reverse complement.
CGCGCTCGGCCGCCGCCAGGCCCTCGGCGATCTTGGTCTTGCGTGCGTCCAGGGCCCGAACGATGGGAGTCCAGACGTAGGTCATGGTGAACCAGACGAAGACCGCGAAGGAGATCATCTGGCCGATCAGCGTCAGATTGAAATTCATCTGTGTGCCTCGTTGCGGACGACTGGGGGCGATGTCGAAGGTCGTCGCACCGAAGACTAGGCCGCAAACATCAGATAGAGACCCATGGCGATCGCGATGACCGGCAGCGCGTCGACCAAGCCCATGACGATGAAAAACTGGGTGCGCAGCATGGGAATCAGCTCAGGCTGACGGGCTGCACCCTCCAGGAAGCGCCCGCCCAGCACGCCGATGCCCACACCCGCGCCCACAGCGCCCAAGCCGAGCATGAGGCCGGCACCGATAAATTTGATCGCCATTGCAAAGGCCTGTGCGACTTCGAGTTCCATCAGTAATACCCTCAGGTTGACGTGACGAGAATGGAAGGGAAAGGACGGTCAGTGGTGTTCCTGGTGGGCCATGTCGAGGTAGACGATGGTCAGCACCATGAAGATGAAGGCCTGGAGCGTGATGATCAGGATATGGAAGACCGCCCAGACAAATTGCAGGACCCCGGCGGTGGCGCCGAGGACGACGCCGCCGCCGTACATGATCGCGATGAGGATGAAGATCATCTCACCGGCATACATGTTGCCGAACAGACGCAGGGCCAGCGAGACCGGCTTGGAGATCAGGCTGATACCTTCCAGGAGGAGATTGGCGGGCATGCCCCACTTGCCGAAGGGCTGGAGCGCCAGTTCCCCGACGAAGCCACCGACGCCCTTGATCTTGAAGCTGTAGTAGAGGACCAGGCCGAACACCATCAGGGCCATACCGAAGGTGGTGTTGGGGTCGGTGGTGGGAACCACGCGCAGGTGCGAGACACCCACCATGCCCGCCAGCCAGGGCAACAGGTCCACCGGGATCAGATCCATGATGTTCATCAGCAGGATCCAGCAGAAGATGGTCAGGGCCAGGGGCGCGACCATGGGATTTTTTCCGCTGAAGGAGCCGCGGACGTTCTCGTCGACGAACTCGACAACCCATTCGACGAAGTTCTGGGCCGGACCAGGAACCCCCGCGGTGACGTTGTCGGCGACCTTCTTGAAGAACCAGGCGAACAGCCCGCCGAGCAGCAGGGAGAAGAAGAGGGTATCGACGTTGACGGCCCAGACGCCCATGGCGGCGGCATCGGCGCTGTTGTGGGCAAAGCCCCAGCCGTGCCCCGGCAGGTGACCGAAGGTCAGGTTGGTCAGATGGTGCTGGATGTACTCTTGGGAAGTGAGGGTCGCGGACGAGGACATCTGTGTTTATCTCACCTGGTCGGGCGCCTGTGGTCTGCGCGGTGGACTCTGTGCGTTCTGGGCGGCAAGGATCGGCGGAATCACCTGAATGACGAAATAGCTGCCGAGCAGCCACGGCAGATCGAGCCCATCGATGGCCGCGAAGGCCGCGGCGAAGAGCCCGAGCAACAGCGCGATCTTGCCCACCTCTGCGCTGTAGAACCGCGTCAGGAGCGCCCCCGGCGCTTGGGCGCGGTAGTCCCGGAAAACCCACAGGACGACCGCCGCATTGGCGACAAGGCAAGCGCTTCCCCCGATCAGCACCGAGAGAGCAGTCAAGGATCCGAAAGGCATGGCGCCGACGCTCGCCACAGACGTCAGGATCGCTTGGAGGATCAGGACCCGCCGCGCCAGCTTGGGCTGGGTGAGCTGGGTCGAGGTCGACGACTGCATGGTCTGTCAGGCCAGTGCAGGACCGCCCCTGCCGTGCCGGATGCGCAGTATAGGGATGCGGGTATAGGTGGTCAAACGCGGTGATGTGGTCATAAGGACGGCCAGGGGGCCGGCTGTGGGGATTGGATGAAGCGCAAGATCCGCCAGCCAGGGTGCCGCCCAGCGCCGGCGGCGGGCCGGATCACTTGATGTGGCCGAGGATGCCGTCGAGCTCGTCGAGGCTGTTGTAGGCGATCAGGAGCTTCCCAGCCCCTTTGGTCCCCTGGTGGATCTCGACCCTGGCCCCCAAGCGGTCCGTGAGGTCGGCCAGAAGGCGGCGAATATTGGGGTCCAGCTCCGGCTTGGGCCGCCGCTCCGTCTCGCCCTGGTGCTCCTCCTGGAGACGGCGGACCAACCGCTCCGTCTCGCGCACGGAAAGCCCGCGGGCGACGACGGCGCGGGCCGCCTCGCTTTGGCGCGGCCCTTTGAGCCCCAGCAGGCAGCGGGCGTGGCCCATCTCCAGGTTGCGGCTCTCCACGAAGCCCTTGACGTCGTCGTTCAGCTCCAGGAGGCGCAGCAGATTGGTGACCGTGGTGCGCGACTTGCCCACGGCCGCGGCGACCTGCTGATGGGTCAGCCCGAATTCGTGGAGCAGGCGGTTGAGCGCCGCGGACTCTTCCAGCGGGTTGAGATCGGCGCGCTGGATGTTCTCGATCAGCCCTATCGCAACCGCGGACTGCTCGTCGACCTCCCGTACCACCACAGGGATCTCGGTGAGGCCTGCCTGCTGAGCGGCGCGCCAGCGCCGTTCGCCGGCGATGATCTCATAGTGTCCATCGCCGACCGGGCGCACCACGATGGGCTGAATCACCCCCTGGGCGGTGATGGAGTCGGCCAGCTCACGCAGACTGTCGGGGTCGAAATCCCGGCGCGGCTGGTAGCGGCCACGACGGATCAGGTCCACCGGCAAATGAGTCACCGGGGCACCCGCGGCAGAGCGGTCGAGGGTACCGACCGCGACCTCCTCCCCGTCGTGCTGGTGCTCCCTCAGCCCCCCCAGGAGAGCGTCAAGCCCTCGGCCCAGACCGCGACGCTTGGCATTCATCTGTGGTGACTCCCCAGACATGGTTTCAGGCCGCCGCCAGCGGGCGCTCCTGGCGGCGCAGGACCTCGCTCGCCAGGGCCAGGTAAGCGACGGCCCCGCGGGAGACCTTGTCGTAAAGCATCACCGGAAGGCCGTGACTGGGGGCCTCGGCGAGACGCACGTTGCGCGGGATGATGGTGCGGTAGACCTGGCCGCCGAAGTGGTTGATCAATTGGGTCGAGACCTGGTTCGCGAGGTTGTTTCGCGGGTCATGCATGGTGCGCAGGATACCCTCGACCTGGAGCCCGGGGTTGCGCGTGGCACGCACCTGGCCAATGGTGTCGAGAAGGGCCGAAAGCCCCTCCAAGGCGTAGTACTCACACTGGATGGGGATCAGGACACCATCGGCGGCGACCAAGGCATTGAGGGTCAGCATGTTGAGCGACGGCGGGCAATCGATCACCACCAACTCATATTCGGCCGCTACCGGGGCCAGGATCTGGGCCAGGCTGCGCTCGCGCCTTGGCGAGTCCAGGAGCCCGACCTCCGCAGCGGTGAGATCGGCATTGGCCGGGAGCAGGTCGAACCCTGGGTTGGGCTCGGCGACGCGCTGGACACAATCCGCGAAGGTCGCGCCTGACAGCAGAACATCGCAGGTCGTGCGCTCGCAGGCCTGCTTTTCCACGCCGCATCCCATGGTCGCGTTGCCCTGCGGGTCCAGATCGAGCAGCAGGACACGCCGCTGCATGGAGGCCAGAGACGCGGCGAGGTTCACGGCGGTGGTGGTCTTCCCGACGCCACCTTTCTGATTGGCGATGGCGATGATTCTGGCCATGGGCTTAGTCCATTCGGACCTCGATGAGGTGGCGCTCGCCGACCACGAATGGGACCTCCAGGCGGTGGACCATCAGGGCGTCGGGGCGGGGGGTCAGATCTTCCATCTCGGCCTCGGGCGTCCGCCCCTTCATCAGGAGCAGGCGGCCAGGGCGATCGAGGAGCGGCTCGCCCAAGGCCCTGAGTTCAGAAAGCGAGGCCACGGCGCGGGCCACAATGGTAGCGAACTTTCGCGCAGGCCGATACGACTCCATGCGCGCCTGGACCGCCTCGCAATTGGTCAATCCCAGGTTCATGAGCGCCTGGCGGATGAAACGGGTCTTCTTGCCGTTGGCGTCCAGCAGCCAGAAGCGGCGGTCCGGGTAGAGCAGGGCTAGCGGGATGCCTGGCAGCCCGGCCCCGCTCCCGAGGTCCAGGACCGAGTCGCCGAAGAGGTAGGGGCCCACCGACAGGCTGTCGAGCAGGTGGCGGCCGACCATCTCCAGTGGGTCGCGCACCGCCGTGAGGTTGTAGGCCTGATTCCACCGAGCGAGCAGGGCGAGGTAGGCAATCAGCCCGGCCCGTTGGGTCTCCCCGGCCGTCAGGCCGAGGGCCGCGAGGCCGGCGTCGAGCCGGTCCCGCAGGGCCCGGTCGTGTGGTTCGCCGAACGATAAGGGCCCTGCGCTGGAGATATGCAATCCGATCCGGGGAAGACTGGGCGGTGGCCGCGAGGATAGCCACCCCCCGGGTCACCGGCAAGGCGGCAACCCCGAAACGGCGCCAGTGCGCCCTTTGGGAAAGCCGCAACCGAGCTGCGGCGGCCAGTTGTATCGCTCACCGCGGGCGCAGGGACAGCAGCGTTGCTGGGCGCCCTGGGCGTAAACTGCGCCCCTCCCAGCGCCCCGTTGGTCCCGCCATGACCCTCTTCGTCGTCGCCGTGTTCGTCCTGGTCTATGTCGGCATGATCCTGGGCGGCCTGCCGCTCCTGAAGCTCGACCGCACCGGCGTTGCGCTGCTCGGGGCGATCGCCCTCGTGGCGACGGGGGCGGTGACCGAGGAAAAGGCGCGGGCCGCCATCCACCTACCGACCCTGACCCTGTTGTTCTCGTTCATGGTGGTGTCGGCGCAACTGCGCATGGGCGGTTTCTACGACTGGGTCGCCCGGCGGCTGGGGGCCCTCCGGATGGGGCCGCCTGCGTTCCTTGGCACCCTCATTGCGGTCACCGCCGGCCTGGCGGCGGTTTTCAGCAACGACATCGTGTGCCTCGCCATGGCCCCGGTCTTGGCCGACATCTGTCTGGCACGGCGCCTCGACCCGGTGCCCTTCCTGCTGGCGCTGGCCTGCGCCGCGAACATCGGGTCTGCAGCGACCCTGATCGGCAATCCCCAGAACATCCTGATCGGCGAGACCCTGAACCTGTCCTTTGCCGGCTATCTGGCCCAAGCCGCGTTACCAGTGGGGATGGGGTTGATCCTCACCTGGGGCGTCGTCCTGGCCCTGACCCGCGGGCGCTGGCAGATCCCGGACGGCGTGCCTGCAGACCCAGCGGTCTCAAACGGGCGAGACGCCCGGATCGAGACCGGGCAGATCGGGACCGGGCAGATGGGGATTGGCCAGCATCCCAACCAGGAGCCAGGCCGGCCGCTCAATCGCTGGCAGACCGTCAAGGGGCTTGCGGTGGCTGCCCTGCTCTTCGGCGGCTTCCTGCTGGCCCCCTGGCCGCGGGACCTAATGGCCCTGGCAGGCGCGGGCGTGCTGATGACCAGCCGGCGGATGCACTCCCGGCGGATGCTCGGGCTGGTGGACTGGGAGCTCCTGGTCCTCTTTATGGGACTCTTCGTGGTCAACCATGCCCTGCAGGAGACGGGGATTCCGGCACAGGCGGTGGCCGCGCTGGCCGCCTCGGGGTTGGACCTGCATGCCCTCGCACCCCTCTTCGGCGCCAGCTTCCTGCTAAGCAATGTGGTCTCCAACGTCCCCGCGGTCATGCTCCTGCTGCCGGTCGCCACCCACCCGGCTGGGGGCATGGTCCTCGCCCTGTCCAGCACCTTGGCCGGAAACCTCCTCATCGTCGGCAGCATCGCCAATATCATCGTCGTCCAAGCGGCGGAGCGGCGCGGCATCCAGATCGGCTGGCGCCATCACGCCCGGGTGGGGGTGCCCGTCACCCTGGCCAGCCTGGCGGTTGCGGCAGCCAGCCTGGGGCTTGGGATTGGAGCGGTCTGAGTCGTGGGCGTGGTTACCACCAGGCCTGCAGCGCCCATCGCGCCTTCAGCAGCTTGGAGCGGAACATATCCGCCGTCATCCACTCCACGTCCACTGTGCCCACCTCGAAACGGTTGTAGGGGTTGTACACCTTGAACTGCTGGTTCCGGCTGTCGAAGCCAACGATCAGAAGGGCATGCCCTGAGCTACCGTAGTCCCAGGTGAAAAACAGGGGACCGTAGTCGTGGAGCAGGTACACGATCTGCTCGAGGTCCCAGGCCTTGGCGAGCCGGCCATCCCAACCGCACATACCGAGCGCGGATCCGGCTGTAGGCAGTTCCTGGGGATCGATGCCGCGCGCCCCCAGGTCCTTGACGCTCAGACCCGCGGCCTCGAGTTTCCCGAGGATCTTCCCCTCGTCGCGATCCTTCCAGCGGTAGAGCATCCGGTAGCAGGCCAGCCAACAGGTCGTCGTGTTGAACTGCCCGTAGCCTTGTTTGCTGAGCTCACTTTCGTGATTGACGTCGATGAGCATGCTCCAACCCTCTCGGACACGGCGAACCCGGAAACCGCCCGCGGGCGGGAGAGCCGCTTGGCAGGCTTGTTGCGGACCGTGCCGATGTCGTAGGGGGTTGTCAAGCCGGCCCCGAGGCGCCCGCGTCGAGCATCCGTTGGCGCGGCCTTAGGGCCTGACCGAGGTGCGTCAGAGTCCAGACGAGGAGAGCCTGTAACCGACACCCCGAACCGTCTCTATGGCCTTGCCCGCAGCCCCGAGCTTCTTGCGCAATCGCGCGACGTAGACATCGACGATATTGGTCAAAGGGTCCTCGGTGCTGCCCCAGACCGCATTGATGATGCGCTCGCGGGAGTGAATCCGATCGGGCCCCACGAGCAGCAAATGCAGAATCTGCCGCTCCTTGTCTGTCAACGTGATCCTTTGGCCCAGATAGGTCACCTCCAAAGAGCGCGAGTCAAAGGCGACACCTCCAAGCCGCAAGACGTGCCGATCGCGCTCATTGGCCATGGTCCCTCTGGATCGACGGAGCAACGCCTGTATTCTGGCCACCAACTCGTCGAAGTCGAACGGCTTAACGAGGTAATCGTCGGCTCCAAGCTGCAACCCCGAAATCCGGTCGTCGGTGCGGTCCAGTGCCGACAACATCAACACTGGCGTGAAATCTTGGCGCGCCCGCATCTGGCGACAGACATCGAGCCCGGAGGCACCGGGAAGCATCAGGTCCAGTACGACCAGATCGAAATCATCATTCGCCAGCATACCCATGGCGGACTCGCCGTCAGGGGCCAAGATCACGGTGTACCCCTCGGCCTTCAGACCACGCTGGATGAAGTCCGCAATCCGACGCTCGTCCTCGACCAGCAGGATATTCACGACACTGCCCTCAACGCGGGTCGAGTCGGCAGAGAAAAGACCACTGTCACGCCATGACTTGGCTCGCTGCGTAGCACGATCTCACCGCCATGCGCCTCGACAATCGCTTTGGCTACCGGCAGCCCCAAGCCGGTGCCCCGGTCGTAGCGCTGCGCCGCATTGGAACCGCGGAAAAACCGCTCGAAGGCCTGCTCTTGGTCCTGCTGCGTGATCCCTGAACCGTTGTCGGATACGGACACCACGTAGCCAGACGGCACCTGCTCCAGACCCACGCGAATCGCTTCGCCCCCGTAGTGCATGGCGTTCTCGATCAGTATCAGCATCACCTGACGGATGCGCACCGAGTCGGCGCGTACCATGGCCTCGGTGACCCCGCTTTCATAGGTCATCGTGATCCCGCCAGACGCCGCCAGATTGCTGCGCTCCTCCACGATCCGAGCGAGGAGCCTGGACAGATCGACCTCATCGAGCCGGAGCCGAGCCCCGCTCGCCTCCCTTCGGGCGACGAACAAAAGATCGTCCACGATTCGGGCGCTGTGGTCGGCCGCGGATCGAGTCTTCTCCAAAGCCTCTCGATATACGTCCGGCGCCTTCGGGGGCCCGCGCAGGGCGATATCCGCTTCCCCGCGTATGATGGTCAGCGGGGTACGCAACTCATGGCTGACATCGGCGAGTAGCTGGCGACGTTTGGCCTCGGTACCCTTGAGCGCATCCAGGGCCCGCTCCAATTCCACCGTCCTGCCGGCGATAGCCGCTTCGAGGTCCCGGTTCTTTCCCGCGATCTCTGCCTCGCGCCTGGCAACCTCCCCCGCCATCGCGTTGAAGGCGTGGGCCAGGTTCCGGAGCTCGCCGGGACCGCTGGGTTCGATGCGATGAGCCAAGTCGCCCGCGGCGAGCGCCTTAGCCCCATTGGAGAGCAGCAGGAGCGGGCCCCGAATATCCCGGACCAAGGTCCACACCGTCGCAGAGGCCGAGACGAGGGCAATCAACAGGAAGGCGACTGCGATTGTGTCCAAGAGGTCCATTCGTCTCGCCGCAGCCGCCTGGGCCTCACTCACCTCCTGCGCCTCTTCCTCGATTACCTCCCGAATCAATCGGTTGAAGTCTTTGTCGATGACCTCGTCATGCATCCGAGTGAGTCGCTGCGAGAGGTCACCGAGTGGCGCACCGCTCTTTTTCAGGTCAAGTATCGAGTGGTGCTCCGCAATCAACCCGTCGAGCAGGCGCTCGATCTCCGCGAGAGCCGCATAGTCTTCGATCTCATCCTCGCCCACGAGGCCAATCTCTCTGCCGATATCGTACCGGAGCGCGTCGAAATCCGCCCGGATCGAAGAGAGCAAGTCGGCTTCACCATGGCCGAGATCGCGGTCACCGATCAGGATGGCATCGCCGAACTGCTTGAAGAGCTGATAGGCATGGTTCGACAGCGCGAGATAGCGCTGAGGGACCCGGTTCGCGAGGTTCGACTGCTCCAGCTCGAATGACGCCCGATGGGCGCTCAGCGCGGCAAGGGCTGCCCCGCCGATGGCCAGCACGAGCAGCAAGCTATAGGTCAGTACGATCCGGCTTGAGAGTGTCACCTGTCCCAGCCCCTTCGCGGTGCGCTCGGGAGGTCGTTGACGAAGGATTGATTCGCCGACTCGCCGAACGGATAGGGCGGACCCGCTCCCGAAGGTCCGCCCCGGCGAACGCCGCGCCACATGACCGGGATCTTACGTGACAGCACGCGATTTGTGCGGTTTTCAGAGAAGGACGGACACAGTCCTGGCATGGCAGGGGCGGAAGAGGGCCGACAGCGGCTGGACTCCCGATCCGCCCTGGGACCCTTGGCTAGAACCGGCTGCATTGATTCTCTTTGCTGCCTTGGACGACGTTGCGGGCGCCCTTCGGGGCCGGCTCGTTGCCCTGACACTGCAGATTGCCTGCGATGACGTTGTCGAAGACGCGGGCGAGCGCACTATTCTGGTTGACCTTGACGTCCGAATCCACCTCGCTGTATCGGATCAAGAATGTGGCGCCATTGTCGTTCCAGTCCACGGTTCCGCCAATTTTGCTATTGAGGACGGAGCTCTCTTCGCTGAAATCGACACCCGTCAGCTGAACGTTTCCGCCGATCTCGCTGTCGCGGATGCGGACACGGGCGGCGCTGTCGGTCAGGACACTGCCGTTGACTTTGGCGCCCTTGCGTATGAGCACCTTGGCTCCGTCTTGCAGTTCGACGTTGCCCGTGACATAGGTGCCGGTCAGAGTGCAGGACTTGCCGGGCGGCACAATCACACTGCCGTCGATCGTCCGGGCGGCGATGGAGCCGGTACATTGAATATCGTCGGCATAGAGAGGCGAGACAACGATGAGGCTCAGGGTCGCGAGTGCGTACTTCAGCATGATGATTTCTACCTTAAATTCAGAGGCCCCCAATGGGCAAGCACCAACATGGACCCGGACTAGGGGCGTATCCTGAAACCAACCTGAGCATTGGATGAACAGAACATTAAAATCGTCTCGACGGTTCGCCCCTCCGAAACGGCAGATGATCCGGAGATAGCGATGCCTGGAAGGCTCGGCGAGACGCGAGCGGTCCTGCGCCGGGTGCGGTCATCCAGCCCCCCGCCGCCTGAGGTGAATCAGCAGCAGAGAGACAGCCGCCGGCGTCACCCCGGGAATCCGGGCCGCCTGCCCGAGGGTGGCCGGGCGCACCCGGATCAGCTTCTCGCGTACCTCGGCCGAGAGGCCACGCACACCCTGGAAGTCGAAGTCGCCCGGCACCGGCTGCTCGTCCTGGGCCCGGGCGCGGGCAATCTCATCCCCTTGGCGGCCGATGTAGCCAGCGTACTTGGCCTGGATCTCCAACTGCTCGGCGACGGCGGCGCTGTCTTCGCCGGCGTCCAGGGGCGGACCCAGGCCGGGGAGGCGCATCAGGCCGCGGTAGGCGACCCTGGGCCTGGCCAAAAGGTCCAGGGCGCGAGCCTCGCGGCGCAGCTCATCGCCCAAGACCTCGCGCTGAAGCGCGGCCTGCCCGGGGTCAGGTCTCACCCAGAGCCCGCGCAGGCGCTCGCGCTCGGCCTCCAGGGCCTCGCGCTTGGCGGCGAAGCGCCGCCACTGGGCCTCGCCGACCAGTCCCTGTGCCCGGCCGATCTCGGTCAGGCGCAGGTCCGCGTTGTCCTCCCGCAGCAGCAGCCGGTACTCGGCGCGGCTGGTGAACATGCGGTAAGGCTCGCTGGTGCCGCGGGTGGTGAGGTCGTCCACCAGTACCCCCAGGTAGGCCTCGTCGCGGCGCGGGCTCCAGGGCGCTTCGCCTCGCACCTGGCGGGCAGCGTTGATCCCGGCGAGCAGGCCCTGGGCGGCGGCCTCCTCGTAGCCGGTGGTGCCGTTGATCTGCCCGGCGAAGAAGAGGCCGGGGACGAAACGGGTCTCCAGGCTCGGGTTCAGATCGCGGGGGTCGAAATAGTCGTACTCGATGGCATAACCCGGGCGGGTGATGCGGGCCTGTTCAAAGCCCCGTATGGAGCGGACCAGGTCGTTCTGGACGTCGAAGGGCAGGCTGGTAGAGATGCCGTTGGGATAGACCTCGCAGGTGGTCAGCCCCTCGGGCTCGACGAAGACCTGGTGACTGGCCTTCTCGGCAAAGCGCACCACCTTGTCCTCGATGGAGGGACAGTAGCGCGGGCCTACGCCCTCGATCACCCCCGTGTACATGGGCGAGCGCGACAGCCCGGCGCGGATGATGGCGTGGGTGCGCTCGCTGGTGTGGGCGATGTGGCAGCTCACCTGCCGGGGGTGATCCTCCGGCCGCCCGAGGAAGGAGAAGACCGGCAGCGGATCGTCGCCAGGCTGCGCCTCCAGAACCGAGTAATCGATGGTGCGCCCATCGATGCGGGGCGGGGTGCCGGTCTTGAGGCGGTCCACACGGAAGGGCAGCTCCCGCAGGCGCCGGGCCAGGGTGTTGGCCGGCGGGTCGCCTGCCCGTCCGCCCTCGTGGTTGGCGAGCCCGACGTGGATACGCCCGGCGAGGAAGGTCCCGACCGTGAGGACCACCGCCCGGGCGGGGAAGCGCAGGCCAAGCTGGGTGACCACGCCGGAGACCCTGCCCCCTTCCAGGATCAGGTCGTCCACCGCCTGCTGGAACAGATCCAGGTTCGGCTGCCGCTCCAGGGCCTGTCGGACGAAGGCCTTGTAGAGCGCCCGATCGGCCTGGGCGCGGGTAGCCCGAACGGCCGGGCCCTTGCTGGCGTTGAGGACGCGAAACTGGATGCCGGCGGCGTCTGCGGCGCGTCCCATGAGTCCGCCCAGGGCGTCGATCTCACGCACCAGGTGGCCCTTGCCGATACCGCCGATGGCCGGGTTGCAGCTCATCTGACCCAGGGTCTCGAGGTTGTGAGTCAGTAGCAGGGTACGCGCCCCGCTGCGGGCCGCGGCCAGGGCCGCCTCGCATCCGGCGTGCCCGCCGCCCACCACCACGACGTCGTAGATGTCGCTCACGAACATGATCGCCTGCCCTGTACGTTGCCCGAAAACGCGATATAGTAACGTCCGCGCTTGGCGCGCAACATGTTGTAAAACCAAGGTTTTAGAAATCCGCGCCCGGTCGCGCCCGGGCGCTCGCCGCAAGGGGTCACCATGCAGCTCTTCAAGACCGCCCCCGTCCGAACCGCCCTGGACGCCGTGCTGGATGCCGCGGACCGGGTGATCCTGGGCAAGGGGCGCGAGATCCGGCTGGCGGTCTGCTGCCTGCTGGCAGGCGGGCACCTGCTTATCGAGGACCTCCCCGGCGTCGGCAAGACCACCTTGGCGCAACTCCTGGCCCGCCTGCTGGGGCTGCAATTCTCGCGCATCCAGTTCACCAGCGACATGTTGCCCGCGGACATCATCGGCGTCTCGATCTACGAGCGCAGCGCGGAGGCCTTCCGCTTCCACCCCGGCCCCGTGTTCGCCCAAGTGGTCCTGGCCGATGAGATCAACCGAGCCACCCCCAAGGCCCAGAGCGCCCTGCTGGAGGCCATGGAGGAGCACCAGGTCACAGTGGAAGGCGAGACCCGGCCTCTGCCGAGGCCGTTCTTTGTCATCGCCACCCAGAACCCGCACCACCAGGTCGGGACCTTTCCGCTGCCGGAGTCCCAGCTCGATCGCTTTCTGATGCGCATCCGCCTGGGTTATCCGGCAGCGCACCAGGAGAAGGAACTGCTGGCCGGGGAGGACCGCCGCGCCCTGCTGGAGCGGGTGGCGCCGATGGTGACGCCGCAGGCCCTGAGCGCACTGCAGGCGGAGGCGGCGCGGGTACACCTGTCTCCTTCGATTGTGGACTACTGCCACGCCATCCTGGTATTCAGCCGCAGTTCAAGCCGGTTTGCCTACGGGCTGTCGCCCCGTGCCGGGCTCGGCCTGCTGCGCGCGGCCAGGGCCTGGGCCCTGCTGGCAGGGCGGGACTATGTGCTGCCGGAGGACGTCCAGGCGGTGCTGCCGGCCTGCCTGCCCCACAGGCTGTCCGACAGCGCGGACCTGGCGAGCGACGTGCACGAGGACATCGCCGAACACATCCTCGCCAGGGTCCCCGTCCCCTGAGGCTGGCATGGGGCTCGCTGGCGCCCGCTCCGTCGCTCGGCGGCGTTTCGACGCCCTGCTGCGTCGCGCCCCCTGCGACGCCCAGGGGATGGCCCAAATCTCGGCCCGGCAGATCTACATCCTGCCGACGGCCATGGGCGTCGCCCAGGGCGTGGTCCTGACCCTGATGCTGCTCGGCTCGCTCAACTACCAGAACAACCTGGGCCTGCTGTTCACCTTCGTGCTGGCCGCCGTCGCGCTGGTGGCCATGCACCATACCTGGTTTACCCTGCTCGGCCTACGCGCCCAGGCGCGCGGCGGGCCGCCGGTCTTCGCGGGCCAAAGGGCAAGCTTCGCCGTGGACCTGCACAACGACCGTCGCGGCCCCCGCGGCGATCTGGTGGTGCGCGCCGGGGACGAGGGCCACCCCCCTGTGATCCTGACCGGGCACGACCTGGCGCGGGTGCAGGTCGGGCTTCCTACCGGCCGACGCGGCTGGCTCAGGCTGCCGGAGGTGCGCATCGACACCTGCTACCCGCTGGGGCTCTTCCGCGCCTGGTGCTATGCCCGCACCGATGCCCGCGTCCTGGTGTACCCAAGCCCCACAGCACGGGCCCCGGACCTCCCGCTTGCCCCCGCGCGCCGTCTCGGCCCGGAGGGTGGACTGGGGGAAGGGGCCGGGGACTATGTCGGGTCCCGCGGGTACCGCCCAGGGGACCCCCCCCGGCACCTGGACTGGAAGGCCCTGGCCCGGGGCCGCGGGCTGGTCCTCAAACAGTTCGGCGGCGAACAGGCGGTGGAGGTCTGGCTCGACCTGCGGCAGATGGAGGGCGCCGACCTGGAGGCGCGGCTCGGACAACTCTGCCGCCAAGTCCTGGACGCGGCAAGTCAGGGCCTGGCCTTTGGCCTGCGGCTGCCCGGCCGTGAGATCCCGCTCGGCGAGGGCGAGGACCACAAGCACCGCTGCCTCGCCGCCCTGGCCACCTACGGCCATGAGTGACGGCTCGCCGCCGGCCGGCCATCTGGATGGCCCGCGAATCGCGGCGGCCACGCTGCTCCTGGCAGCGGCCTGTCTGCCCCTGGTTCGTCACCTCTCGCCCCAGGTCAGCGCTTTCGTCGGCGTCATCCTGGTGCTGCGCCTCGCCGCCGTGCGCTGGCCGGCGCTGACCCCCAGACGCTGGATGCTGCTGCCGCTAACCCTGGCCGGGCTCGGCATTGCCTTCGATGCCTATTTCAGCCTCGTTGGACGCGACGCCGGGACCGCACTGCTGGTCGTCATGCTCTCCCTCAAGACCCTGGAGCTGCGCACGCCGCGGGACCTGCGCGCGCTGGCGGTCCTGTTCGGATTCCTGCTGGTCAGCCACTTCCTGTTCGACCAGTCGGCTTGGCTCGCCCTGTACCTGAGCGCGTTGCTCATCGCAGACGTGGCGATCATGGCGGACCTCACCGCTCGACCCGAAGGCCGCCCGCTGGTCCGCTCCCTGCGCGTCGCCGGCACCCTCGCCCTGCAGGCACTGCCCCTGGCCCTGGTCCTGTTCCTGCTCTTCCCACGCCTGAGTGCGCCGCTGTGGAACCTCGGCGATCAGCAGCAACGCAGCGTCACCGGGATGAGCGATTCCATGGAACCAGGTTCCGTGGCCGAGTTGGTGATCTCGGGGGAGCCGGCGTTTCGCGCCCGCTTCGACGGCCCAGCCCCACCCCAGGATCGGCTCTACTGGCGGGGGCTGGTCCTTTGGGACTTTGACGGCCGCCGGTGGACCAGGGCGCCCCGCGGGGCCATGCCAGAGGCCCGTCCCCGGCTTGCGGAGGCGGGCGGCCAGGTCGACTACGAGGTGGTCCTGGAGCAGACCAATCAGCCGTGGCTCTATGCCCTGGACATGCCGCTGGCGGCCCCAGGGACCGCGACCCTGGACGGCGACTTTCAGCTCACCGCTGCGCAGCGGGTGACGAAGGCGACACGCTACCGGATGGTCTCGGCCACGGCTTACAACACCGGCCCCCTGGACCTGGACCAGGAGACGGCGGGTCTGCGGCTCCCGGGCAACATCACGCCACGGATGCGCGACCTGGTCGCCGGCTGGCAGGCTGGCGGCGGTCCGCGGCAGGTGATCGACCGGGCCCTGGCCCACATCAGGGGCACGGACTTCTACTACACCCTGCTTCCTCCACCCCTGGGCGACAACCCGGCCGACCAGTTCCTCTTCGAGACCAGGCGAGGCTTCTGCGAGCACTATGCCGGGGCCTTCGCCCTCCTGATGCGCATCGCCGGTATCCCGGCCCGCATCGTCCTCGGGTACCAGGGGGCGGAGCGCGCCCCCTGGGGCAACTGGTACCTGGTCACCCAGGCCGAGGCCCACGCCTGGGTGGAGGTCTGGCTTCAGGGACAAGGCTGGGTGCGGGTCGATCCCACCGCAGCCATCGCACCGCAACGCGTCGAGCGCGGGGGGCTCCTCGACCGCCTCGGCGCGGGGACCCCACTGCGCTTCCAGCTCGACGAGACCGGCATCCTGGTTCGCGCTGTACACCGGATGCGGCTGCTTGCCTCCGCGGCCGGGGTCGCCTGGCAGGACTGGGTCCTGGACTTCTCCCTGGCCCGGCAGGAACGCTTGCTCGAAGCGATCGGACTTGGCCACTTGCGGGAGTACGGCCTCGCGCTCGCGATGGTAGTGGTGGCGACGGTCGTTCTGGGCTTGCTGACCCTGGCCCTGGTGCGTGGGGCAGACCGGCGCGAGCCCCTCGAACGGATCTATCAGCAGTTCTGCGACTGCCTCGCGCGCTTTGGCCTGCCGCGAGGACCGAGCGAGGGACCGTTGGACTACGCCAGGCGGGTGGTCGCTGCGCGTCCGGACCTGAGCGAGGGCGTCGAGGCATTCATGGCCCGCTACCTTCCCGCGCGTTACCGCGAGGCGGGCAGCGCGGACCTAACGGGCATCAAGACAGAGCTCCGGCGCCTTTGCCTTCGGCGGCGATAAGGGCAAGGCATCTGGCAGCGGCCGCGCACGCAGTCGCCACCTGTCGGTATCAGGTCTGGTAAGCTGCGGACGCCTGCCCGGCGCTCGCCGCGTGTCAGGACGATGCAATAGACCCACACAGACCGACCAGAAGAC
>JBFZCW010000054.1:0-2754 GCA_041307765.1 Chromatiaceae bacterium | reverse complement strand
TTCTCACGGGTAGGCTCCTATCTGCGATGAAGGCTTGCCGAGCGGCCGACACCCGCCATTATAGGAATGCCTTGCGCGCGCGCAAGCGCGTTTGACCGCGGGTTCCTGCACCGCTATAATCTCGACCAGTGATCTGCGCGCTGGGGAGGCCCGGATGTCCTGCCGCACCAAGGAGACCTGTTCCGTGACGCACTGCGTTCGGCGAGGCGCTGCCGTCTTCGTGACGTGTTGGTCCGTCCTGCTTCTCCCTGCTGCGGTGTCTGCCGGGCTGCTGACGTGGACCGGTGGGGTGGACACCGACTGGTTCAAGGCGGGCAACTGGAGTCCCGTCCAGCCGCCCACGGCCGGGGATACGCTGACCATCGTCGGCCTTGCGACGACGGAGGCATCGGCGCCTTTCACGACGAATGACACGATCGCGGCGACCGGCGGCGCCGACCTGAGCTTTACCCGTCTCGCCGTGGGCGACACGGCTCCTGGCCGCCTCCTCATCAGCGGAGTCTCGCTGGTCTGGTCCCCCACCTGGAGTCTCATCCTCGACGTGGGCCTGCGGCCCGGGGTGAGCGGCGAGGTTCGGGTGACGGGGGACGGGGTAACACCCTGGCCGAATTCGCGCTTGGAATGCCTTACCGTGACGCTGGGTGGGGCGGACGGCGCGGGGGCGGGACAGCCGGGGGGCGTGGGGACACTGGTCTTCGAACAGTACGGGCAGGGAGCAGTCGGCACGATGCAGTTTGGCGTGCCCGCGGCGAACGCAGGGAGTGGACACGTGGAGGTGACCAGCGGCGGCTCGCTCTGGGGGGGCAGTGATCTGGCCGTGGACGGCTTCGGCGGGGCGACCTCGACCCTGCTTGTGGCAGGGACCGACTCCTGGTTTGGTGCCGATGCGCTCGTCGTCGGGCGCGGCGGACGTGGGGAGGTCACGCTCGGCGATGCGGGGAAGCTGCAGGTCGCTTACCTGCGTCTCGGCGAGCAGGCGGCAGGGGATGGGGCGATGACAATCTCAGGCCCGGGCGCCCAACTCCGCATCGATTACGGCGCTCCCGCCGTGGGGCTTTCGGGCAAGGGCTCGCTGACCCTTCGCGACCAGGCGTCGCTGACTCTGGACGCCATAGATGTCGGCCTGAACCCAGGGGGAAGTGGGGAGGTGCGGGTGACGGGAACGGGGGCCCCAAGCTGGCCAAATTCGCGCCTGGAGTGCCTCCTGACCCTCGGGGGCGCCAACGGCGCGGGAGTTGGGCAGCCGGGGGGCGTGGGAACCCTGATCATCGAGCAGTACGGACTGGGGGCAATGCCTACGCTCCAGTTCGGCGTCCCCGCGGCGAACGCTGGGAGTGGGCACGTGGAGGTGACAAGCGGCGGCTCGCTCTGGGTGGGCAGCGATCTGGTTGTGGACGGCTTCGGCGGGGCGACCTCGACCGTGCGTGTGGCGGGGGCCGATTCCGTATTCGATGTGAACAGACCCATGGGCACGCTCGTCGTCGGGCGCGACGGCCGCGGAGAAGCCACGATCGAGAACGGAGGGGCCTTGCGGGTCGGGCACCTGACCCTCGGCGAGCAGGCGGCCGGGGACGGGGCGATGCTTATCTCCGGGGTGGGTGCCCTGCTCGATGTCGAGTACGGTCTAGGCTCCGTGGGGCTGTCGGGCAAGGGCTCCTTGAGCGTTCGCGATAGGGGGTTGCTGGCTTTGGGCGACGTTGACGTGCTTGACGTCGGCGTGAACGCGGGAGGAATCGGCGAGGTGCGAGTGACGGGAACTGGCGCTCCGGGCTCGCCGAACTCGCGCCTCGATGGCGTCACGTTGACCCTCGGCGGCGCCAACGGAGCGGGACCAGGCCATTGGGGCGGCACCGGCACCCTGATCTTCGAGCAGTACGGGGAAGGCTCACTCCCCGCGATCCAGTTTGGGGGGCCCGCGGCGAACGCAGGAAGCGGGCACCTGGAGGTGAGGTCCGGCGGCTCGCTGGCGGTGCTGAACGATCTGGCCGTTGACGGCTTCGGCGGGGCCACCTCCACCCTACGCATCGCGGGGACCGACTCCCTCGTCGGGACGGGTAAGCTCATCGTCGGGCGCGACGGCCGGGGAGAGGCCACGCTGGAGGACGGTGGGACTTTGCAGGTGGGGGACTTGCGTCTCGGCGAGCAGGCGGCCGGGGATGGGGCGATGACCGTCTCCGGGCCGGCCGCCAACCTCTCCGTCACCTATGGGGCCGCCGTGGGGCTCTCCGGCAAGGGGCTGTTCACCATTCGTGACTTGCAGGACCTCCACCTCCCTCAGTTGGACGTGGGCGTGAACTCGGGGGGCAGCGGCGAGGTGCGCGTGGTGGGCACTGATGCGGCGTGGCCCGACACACGCCTGGAGTGCACCACGCTGACCCTGGGCGGCGCCAACGGCGCGGAGCCGGGTTCCTGGGGCGGCACCGGCACCCTGGTCTTCGAGCAGCACGGGCTGGGGTCCGTGAACACGCTCCAATTCGTGGCGCCCGGGGCCAACTCGGGAAGCGGCCACGTCCTGATCACCACCCGCGGCTCCCTCTGGGCGATGAGCGATGTGGTTGTGGACGGCTTCGGGGGAGAAACCTCGACGATCCGCGTCCTCGGCGCCGAATCCCTCCTGGGGGTTGACTTGGGTAGCTCCCTTACCGTGGGGCAAGCGGGCCGGGGCTCCATCACGTTGGACAGCGGCGGGGCGCTCCGGTGCGGCAATCTCACCGTCGGAAGCCCGCCGGGCGGGGTCGGCCTGGTGGACATCCG
>JBFZCW010000053.1:0-5843 GCA_041307765.1 Chromatiaceae bacterium | reverse complement strand
AAGCCAGCGTGGTTCATGTAGACCTCGCCGCGAACCTCGATCACGGCCGGACAGTCCGGCCCGAGAAGACGCAGAGGGACGCTCTGGATGGTGCGCACGTTCTGGGTGATATCCTCCCCTGTCCTGCCATCGCCGCGGGTTGCGGCCTGAACCAGGATACTGTTCTCGTAACGGATGCTCACTGCCAGGCCGTCGAGCTTCGGCTCGGCGGTGTACACCACTTCGACACCAGCCTTGAGGGACTCTGTCACCCGCCGATGGAAGTCCGCCAACTCGCCGTCGTCCATGGCGTTGTCCAGCGAGATCATGGGCAGGCGGTGGCGGACCTGGGTGAACTCCGAGCGGGGCTCGGCCCCCACCCGCTGGGTCGGGGAGTCCGGAGTCACCAGCTGCGGGTGAGCAGCCTCCAGGGCCTGGAGGTCACGCACCAAACGGTCATACTCGGTATCCGGGATCTCCGGCGCGTCAAGGACATAGTAGAGGTAATTGTGCCGGCGGATCAGGGACCGCAGCGCCTCCGCCTGCGTCGCCGGATCACCAGCCGCGAGCGGGGACGCCGCCTGGGACCCTCTCATCGCCGCAGGAACGCCGGCATGCGGTTGAACTCCAGCACCCGGGCCCTCAGGACATCCACCATGATCGGTGTCAGGGGCTTGCGCCGCTCGTCCAAGACCTCGGCATCGAATTCGTCAGCCAGGCGCCGGGCCGCTGCGATCATGTCGTCCAGTATCTGCAGGTTATCCGGGCCTCGGTGCAAGACGGCGAAAAGGAGCAGGCCGCGGGTGCGGAAGTCCTCCATGGCATCGAAGGGGAACTCGCCTGGCTTAACCATGCTGACCATGCTGAAGAGGGTGCGGGTCTCCTCGCCCTCCTCTTCCTCTTCCACTTCCTCTTCCTCCCCCTCCTCATCGCCCCATTGCGCCCCGGAGATCGTGGCTGCGCCGTTGTCCTTGACCATGACTTTGTGGTGGAAGGCCCCGAGCTCGCCAGGGCGCAACCCGCAGCGCGCGGCCACATCGAGGATATCGGGGCCCCGCATATCCTCTGCCCTGGCCCGGATGCCGAGCTGCAGGATCAGGGTGTTGGACCCACCGGGTTCGTCTGGCTCAGGCTCCGCCGAGGCGTCCGCGACCAGGTGCACGGCCGCCTGCGGGATCGCAGCGGCGCGCCGCGAGGCGGCCTGGAGGTTCGCGACAGCCGCTGCCTCTCTCTGGCCCTTGAGCTCGGTGACGGTGGCCGCCAGCTCGTTTTCGGCCGGATCAGTCGCCGCCTCGATATAGCCGAAGCTTGGCTCCTGCTTTTCGCCGTTCGTCAGCGGGAGCCCGTCGTCACCGTAATCTTCGGCGCGGCTGCGCTCCCAGAGGTAGAGGGCGAGTACCAGCGCGGTACCGACGACAATCAGGATGAGGCGAAGGGTATCGGCATCCATTCGGGCTAGGATTCGCAACGGCTTGGACTCGGGTCTGGCTATAGTACCCAGCCCCGCGGCCCTTCGCTATTGGGTGGGTTGCCCAACCTGAGTCGCGCACCAAATCAGCCGATTCGGCCCGACTCAGGCCCTACAGGGCATCCAAGGCCTCCCGCAGCCCGCGGACGGGGAGGATGTCGAGCCCCTCCACCCCGCCCTTGGGGACATTGCCCGCCGGGACGATGGCGCGGCGCAGGCCGTGCTTGGCTGCCTCACGGAGCCGATCTGGGCCATTGGGCACAGGACGGATCTCCCCCGACAGCCCGACCTCGCCGAAGACCACGAGGTCCACGGGCAGCGGCCGGTCACGGAAGCTGGACAGCACGGCGGACAGGACGGCCAGGTCCGCCGCCGTCTCGGTGATGCGCACCCCGCCCACCACATTGACGAAGACGTCGCGGTCGAACATCGCGATACCCCCGTGACGGTGCAGCACCGCCAGCAGCATGGAGAGCCGGTTGGCGTCCAGCCCCAGGGTCACCCGCCGCGGGTTGGCCAGCGGGCTCTCGTCCACCAGGGCCTGGACCTCAACCAATAGGGGCCTTGTCCCCTCCCGGGTCACCATGACGACGCTCCCGGGGACGGGCACCTCGTGGCGTGAGAGGAAGATAGCCGAGGGGTTCTTGACCTCCCGCAGGCCCTTGTCGGTCATGGCAAAGACGCCTAGCTCGTTGACCGCGCCGAAGCGGTTCTTGATCGCCCGCACGAGGCGGAAGGGTCCGCCGGCCTCGCCTTCGAAGTAGAGGACTGTGTCCACCATGTGCTCCAGGACCCGGGGCCCAGCGAGGGCCCCTTCCTTGGTGACGTGCCCGACCAGGAAGACCGCGGTGTCTGCCTGTTTGGCGTACCGCACCAACTGCGCGGCGGTCTCGCGCACCTGGGAGACGGACCCAGGGGCCGAGGGCAGCAGCTCGGTGAACAGGGTCTGGATCGAGTCCACCACCATGACCCGAGGGGACTCGACCTCCACCGCCGAGAGGACGCGCTCCACACAGGTCTCCGCCAGCAGGCGGATGCCCTGCCCCGCCAGACCCAGGCGCCTGGCGCGGAGGCTGACCTGCTGGGGAGATTCCTCCCCACTGACATAGAGGACCGGGTCCGCGGTCCCCAGGGCGGCGCAGGCCTGAAGCAACAGGGTGGATTTGCCGATCCCGGGGTCCCCGCCCAGCAGGACCACGGAGCCCGGGACCAGGCCGCCGCCCAGGACCCGGTCCAGCTCCGCAACCCCGGTTCCGATGCGGGTGACC
The DNA here is from genome assembly GCA_041307765.1 of Chromatiaceae bacterium. GTDB lineage: Bacteria > Pseudomonadota > Gammaproteobacteria > Chromatiales > Chromatiaceae > DYRB01. The sequence goes on along the minus strand of JBFZCW010000053.1, from coordinate 3,128 downwards.
GCCTCCGGCGCTAAGGTCGACAGGCTCTGGATCTGGGCCGCACCGGCCGCCCCGGCATAGCCGCCGCGCCGCGGCTCGCCCGTGGGACGGTCCGGGACCTCGGCGATGACGTTCCAGGCTCCGCAGTCCGGGCATTGGCCGGCCCACTTGGGCAGGCGCGCCCCGCAGGCATTGCAGACATAGGCGACCCGACCTTTCGACGGCCCCTTCCCCGGCCCACCGGTCGCTTGCCCGCTCATGCCGTGACCTGCTCCCGGGGCACCCTGGAGGTAACACGGCACAGCAGCTCATAGGAGATGGTCCCGGCCCGCCCGGCCACGTCCTCCACCGGCAGCCCCTCACCCCACAGGGTGACCGGGTCCCCGGGACAGGCGTCGGGCACAGGGCGCAGGTCCAGGTGAATCATGTCCATGGACACCCGGCCCACCAGCGGACAGGGGCGACCCCGCACCAGGACCGGGGTGCCGGTCGGGGCCTGGCGCGGATAGCCGTCCCCATAGCCCACCGCGGCGACCCCGACCGGCATGTCCTCCGGGCAGGACCAGGTCCCACCGTAGCCGATGGCATCCCCCCGGCGCAGAGGCTGGACGGCAATCAGTTCGGTGACCAGGGTCATGACCGGCCGGAGGCCAAGGTCGGCGGCACTGTGTCCCGACAGGGGCGAGGCCCCATAAAGCATGATCCCCGGCCGAACCCAGTCGGTGCGCGAGCCCGCCACCGCCAGGACACCGGCGGAGTTGGCGATGGACAGGGCGAGCCCGCGGCCGGCGCCCAATGCCTGCAGCCGCCGGCACTGGGCCTCGGACAGGGGGTCCTCCGGGGTATCCGCATTCGCGAGGTGGGTCATGAGCCCGAGCACCCGCGCCCCGGGGCAGGCCCCCAGCCGGGCCAACACATCCGGGATCGAACCGGGGTCCAGGCCCAGGCGGTGCATCCCCGTATCCACCTTGACCCAGAGCCCGAGGGGCGCGCGGTCGTCCAGTCCGGCGCATTCCTCGACCCAGGCGACCTGGCCTTCCCGATGCACGGCGACCTGGATGCCGTAGCGCACCGCCGCAAGCAGCTCCTCCCGCGACCCGGCCCCCTCCAGGACCAGCAGCGGTCCAGCGATCCCCGCCTCGCGCAGACCGATGGCCTCGGAGACCCTGGCCACCGCCAGCCCATCGGCACCCGGGAGGGCGCGGGCCACGGCCACCATTCCGTGCCCGTAGGCGTCGGCCTTGACCACGGCACAGGTGCGACTGTGCGGCGCCAGGCGCCGGGCGACCCGAAGGTTGTGCGCCAGGGCAGAGAGGTCGATGCGCGCGCGCGGACCCGTGACGGCCGCTGGTGCCGTGATCGGGGCCGTCACAGCGGCGCCCGCTGGCGCGATCACGAGTTCGGGTCGCCGTAGTAGTTGTCCACGAAGTTCTCGAACTTGGTGTACTTGCCGAGAAAGGTCAGGCGCACCGTTCCGATGGGGCCGTTGCGCTGCTTGGCGATGATGATCTCCGCCACCCCCTTGTCCTTGCTGTCCTCGTGATAGACCTCGTCGCGGTAGATGAAGACGATGAGGTCGGCATCCTGTTCGATGGCGCCCGATTCGCGCAGATCCGACATCACCGGCCTCTTGTTCGGCCGCTGCTCCAGGCTGCGGTTGAGCTGGGACAGAGCGATCACCGGGATGTCCAGCTCCTTGGCCAGGGCCTTGAGGGAGCGGGAGATGGCGGAGATCTCTGCCACCCGGTTCTCCCGCTGATCCGGGGCCTGCATGAGCTGGAGGTAGTCCAGCACGATCAGGGCCAGGTCCCCATGCTCGCGCTTGAGGCGGCGGGCACGGGCGCGCACCTCCGTGGGGCTCAGCGCCGGGGTGTCGTCGATGTAGATCTTGGTCCTGGAGAGCATGTTGACCGCGGAGGTCAACCGCGGCCATTCGTCGTCTTCGAGCTTGCCGGTTCGCACCCGGTGCTGGTCGATGCGCCCCAGGGACGACATCATGCGCATGGCCAACGAGTCGCCAGGCATCTCCATGCTGAAGACGGCCACTGGCCTTTGGGTCTCGATGGCCACGTTCTCGGCAATGTTCATGGCCAGGGATGTCTTTCCCATGGACGGTCGCCCGGCCACGATGATCAGGTCCGCGTTCTGCAAACCCGAGGTACGCTCGTCCAGGTCACCGAACCCCGTCGGCAGCCCGGTGATGGCGTTGTTGCTCTGGTGGAGGCGGTCGATGCGCTCGATGGCCTTGACCAGCAGGGACTTGATGGGGGCGAAACCCCCGCCGCGGGTGAGCTGCTCGGCGATGGCGAAGACCTTGCGCTCCGCCTCGTCCAACAGCTCCGGGGGCTTGCGGTCCTTGGGGTTGTAGGCGAGGTCCGCGATGTCGGTCCCCGCCGCGATGAGCTGGCGCAGCACGGAGTGGTAGCGGACGATCCGCGCATAGGCCTCGATGTTGGCCACGGACGACGTCGCCTGGACCAGGCGCCCGACATAAGGCAGGCCACCGGCGTCCTCCAACTCCTCCCGCCGCTCCAGGGTCTCGGTCACCGTCACCAGGTCGCAGGGCTCGTCGCCTTCGGCCAGGGACTTGATTGCGTCAAAGATCGTACGGTGCTCGCGGCGGTAGAAGTCGCCCTCCTTGACCTGGTCGGCGACGCGCTCCCAGGTATTGCCGCCCTGCATGAGGGCCCCGAGCAGGGACTGTTCGGCCTGAACGCTGTGGGGCGGGATGCGGAGCGCCTCCGCCTCGTAGCCTGACCTCAGCGGCTCGATGCCCGGCGGGAAGTCCGTCCGGAAACCCGCTTCGAGACCCGGCTCGTAACCGGGATCACTCATGACGTGAGGCGGTTCGTTCATATGCCCTCGGCGGCCAGGGTAAATGACAGGGGGCCGGCGTTGACCGGTCGGCGGGCGCAGACGATCACGGTGGGTGCCGCCAGGGCGTAAACGGCGATGGCCCGCGACAGGCCGGGAAGCCGCTCCGAGGCGGAATTGTCAGCGTCGGGATGGCAAGCTGCAAGGGCCAGACGAGGTCGGATCGCAGCCCGCCGAGGCCACGGGAACGACCGAGGTCGAGCGGAATGAGGGGCGAGCGAGCGCGTCCGGGGGACCGGACGGAGCAGTCGCTCGGAGGGGAGGCGGACCGCGCT
>JBFZCW010000052.1:0-49394 GCA_041307765.1 Chromatiaceae bacterium | reverse complement strand
TGGTCCTGGTAGCTATCACCGCCTCACCCAGCCCCGGAGATACCCATACCCATGTTCGAGTGGATCGCGAGCCCTGAGGCCTGGCTGGCCCTGGTCACCCTCACCGCCCTCGAGATCGTCCTTGGAATCGATAACATCATCTTCCTCAGCATCCTGGTGGGGCGCCTGCCAGAGGCCCAGCGCAACCGTGCCCGGATTCAGGGCCTGGCCCTGGCCATGCTCACCCGAATCGCGCTGCTGCTGTCGCTGGCCTGGATGATGCGGCTAACGGCCCCGTTCGTCAGCGTCCTGGAGCAGGACATCTCCGGGCGGGACCTGATCCTGCTCTTCGGCGGCCTCTTCCTGCTCTGGAAAAGCGCCCAGGAGATCTGGGACAGCCTGGAAGGTGCCGAGGGCGAGACGGCGATCCGCCCCGCCAGCGGCTACTGGATGGTCCTGGGTCAGATCGCCATCATCGACATCGTCTTTTCGCTGGATTCGGTCATCACCGCGGTGGGGATGGCCCGCGACCTGCCAGTGATGGTCATCGCGATCATGATCGCCGTGGGCGTCATGATGCTCGCGGCCAAGTCCATCGGCGACTTCGTCGATGCCCACCCGAGCATCAAGATGCTGGCTCTGAGCTTCCTGATCCTGGTGGGCGTAGCCCTGATCGGGGAATCGTTGGACATGCACATCCCCAAGGGCTACATCTACTTCGCCATGGCCTTCTCGGTCGGTGTGGAGATGCTTAACATCCGGACGCGCAAGGGGCGCGTCGCCCCGGTACAACTCCACGGGCCGCGGCCGGAGGGCGATCAGGCAGGTCCATGACGCAGGGCCAGATTGACCACTGGCCTCTGGGCCGGACGCCTCACACTGGACCGGCGCCGGCCGTCGGTGGACCCCGCAAGGCCAGCCGGGCCGCACCATAGGCTGCCTGCTGGTGTGCGGCAGCAGCCACCGGGACACCCAGCAGACGCTGGCGGATCCGGGTCCAGACCGGGTTTGCCGCCCCGCCTCCGACGGTCAGCACTCGCCTCAAGGGAGGCGCCCCGAGTTCGCAGAGCAGCCCATATCCCAGCGCCTCGATACGGGCGATCCCCTCGAACAACCCCTGCAGAAAGGCCCGATCATCCGCCGGCCTGGGGCTGAGGCGCGCCGCTAAGCAGGGGTCGTTGATCGGGAAGCGCTCTCCTGGAGCCGCCAAGGGGTAATAGTCCAGGCCGGTCGGCCGGTCCGGGTCCATCCCCGCACTCAGCCGGCGCAACTGCCCGTCACCGAAGAAGCACCGCAGCACGGCACCGCCGCTGTTGGATGCCCCGCCGATGAGCCACAGGTCACCCAACCGGTGGCTGTAGACGCCGAACTGCGGCGCGTTGATCGGCCGCTCCCCCAGCACCTTGAGGACCAGGGTGCTACCCAAGCTGGTCACGGCGTCCCCAGGGGCCAGTACCCCGGTGGCCAGGACCGCGGCGGTGGAGTCCGTGGTCCCCGCCACCGCCAGGGTACCGGGGGGCAGGCCCGTTGCCGCAAGCGCCGCGCCCGTAAGCGGGGCGACCTGAGCCCCCGGGGCCCGGGCCTCGGGCAGGGTGACGCCCATCAGGTCCAGGCCCGTCACCCAGTCAGGCCAGGCCCCTCTGGCCGGGTCGAAGCCCAGCTTGAGGCAGTTGTTCCAATCGCTGACCCCGAAGCGGCCGGTCAATCGGCCGAGGACCCAATCCGCCTGATGCAGGGCCAGGCGCGGTCCCCGAGCCGGCAACCGGCGCCCGAGGTGGAGCAGCTTGGCCAGGCTGGAGCCGGCCCCGCGGGCCGGACTGTCCAGGGGCGCCCGGGCGGCAATCTCGACCGCCTCGGCGCGGGCCTGGGTATCGTCGTACATCAGGGCCGGCCCGAGCGGCGTGCCATCCGGGGCCGCCAACAGCAGGGTCGCCGAGGTGGCGTCAACGCAGAGCCTGGGCGGGGCCTGTTTGCCGATCCTGGGCGCGATCTCGCGCAGGACGGCGACGACCGCTGGCCACCACAGAAGGGGGTCCTGCTCGCTGGCGCCCTGGCCGTCCCGCCGCGGCGGCGGCAGCGGGATGCGGGCCTCGCCCAGGGTCTGACCCGTGGCAGACAGGGCGACGGCGCGGCAGCCCGAGGTGCCGAGGTCGATCCCAATCGAACAGGCGCGGAGCCCCACTGGGATCAGGGTAGCTGGACTGGGGGCTGGGCCTGCCAGCCATGGGCACGGTGCTCGGCGACAACGGTGGTGTAGATCCCGCCGCGGACGTTGAAGTCCGCGGTCAGTCGCATGAAGCGGGGAGTCAGGACCGTCACCAGATCATTCAGGATGCGGTTGGTCACCGCCTCGTGGAAAGCACCCTCGTCCCGGAAGGACCAGACGTACATCTTGAGCGCCTTGAGCTCGACGCAAAGTCCCTCGGGGACATACTCCAGCGTCAGCTCCGCAAAGTCCGGCTGGCCGGTCTTTGGGCACAGGCAGGTGAACTCCGGGACCCGGATGCGAATGGTGTAGTCGCGCTCGGGTTGGGGGTTAGGGAAGGTTTCCAGGTCTCGGCTGGGCGCGCTGGGCATGATGGCTGGCTCGCAAGGGGATGGACGGACCGCCGTCCCGGGCCTCGGGCGGCAGTGGGAGCCAAGTCTACCAGCGGCCGGCCGCGGCGGCGCCCCGCCGCGATCTGCGCAGGCCCCGATCGAGCCCCGAATCGAGCAGCAGAATCAGGGCGAGCGACGCCGCCGCCTGCCCCCGCCCTCAGGGCGAGCCGACTCCCCCTCGCGTCGCACCCCGGACCCACCGCTTGGAGCACCGACACCGGAAACGCCACCCTCGAACGCCGCCGCCTCCAACCCGGGCGCGCCGGGAGCCTGGCGCGCACGCCCGGCGGTTCGGGGGGCCTTGCGGATTGGCGGCACCGCGGGGGCATCGGCCTCGACGACCGCTTTGGGACGACGCGGTGCCCTTGGCTTCTTCGGCGCCGTTGCCTTCCGCGGCTGCAAGCCCGCACCGGCTGAGGAGGCGTCCTGCCCCTGCAATGACCCCGGCTCGGCCAGCTGAGCTCCCACCATACCGGCGGCCAGGGTTGGAGCCGGCGCAGCAGAAGGTGGCGCACCGCTGGACCCCGCCGCGGCCGGGGCGAGCCCACCACCACCCGGTCCGCCAGTCCCGCCCGGCCCGCGGGGTGGGGTCGACTTGACCTTCCCGGATGAACGGCGGCTTCGAACCAGACCCAGGATCGCGCTGCCGAACCGCAGCAGCCAGCGAAAGAGGCCAACCACCCCCAGAACAGCCGTGACCAGCCAGCCCCAGAGGCGCAGCGGCAGGGACTTACCCTTGGTCCGGGTCCGCGGACCGGCTGGCCGTTCGTTGGCCACCAGCGGGGCCTGCCCGCGCAAGGGCCTCAGACCTTCAGTCGGGTCCTCCGTCTCGATGGCCGCATAGCGCTCCGAGAGGGCGATGTCCCCGTCCATCGTCTCTACCATATAGAACTGACGCCGGGCGCTGATGCAGCCCAGCGGGATCACGATGACGGCCATCAGGGTGCCGACCATGGCCCCGAAGAAGATGCTCACGGCCATGCCCTGGAAGATGGGGTCGCTGATCAGGGTCCAGGCCCCGCCGGCCGTGGTCAAAGAGGTGATCAGGATCGGCCTCATGCGCACCTCGGCCCCCAGCACCGCCGACTCGGTCACGCTCTTGCCCTTGGCGGCCTCGATCTTGACGAACTCCACGATCAGGATGGACTGGCGCACGATGATCCCGCCCAGGGCGATCATCCCGATCATGGAGGTCGCGGTGAACTCAGCCCCCATGATCAGGTGCCCGGGGATGATCCCGAGCAGGGTCAGCGGGATGGGGGACATGATGAGTCCGGCCAGGGCGAAATTCCGGAACTCCCAGACGATGAGGCCGTAGATGAGGACCAGGGCCGCCATGAAGGCCAGGCCCATGTCGCGGAAGGTCTCGTAGGTGACGGTCCACTCCCCGCTCCACTCGAAGCCGGACGTGCTGGTGTCCTCCGGCGGTCCGATGAGGCCCATGGGCATGCCGCTGATCCTGACCCCGTCCGCGGTGGTGTAGTCGGCCAGCAGGTCCTCGATGTTGAGCATGCCGTAGATGGGCGCCCCGAGGCGTCCCTCCATCTCGCCCACCACGTACTCCATGGGACGCAGGTCCTTGTGGTAGATGATCGGGTCCTCTGGGACCTTGACGAAGCGCCCCAGCTCGAACAGGGGAACCGTCTCACCGCTGGGCGACATCACGGGCAGGCTGCCCAGGGCGTCGAGCTGGGCTCGATAAGCGAGCGGGATCTGGATGACGATCCACGTCGGCTCCTGCAAGGCCCCGCGCTTGACGTCTCCGACCTTGAACCCGCCCATGGCCATGGCCAGGTTCTGGTTGACCGTATCCACCGAGATCCCGCGGCGTACCGCCTTTTCCGTATCGACCTCGAAGCGCCAATAGTCATAGGGCTGCGCCATGTAGCTGTCGACGTCCACCACGCCCTCGGCCTCCTCGAAGAGGGCCGTCATGTCGGCGGCCACCTGCCGGCGCACCGCCTCCGTCGGGCCATAGATCTCCGCCACCACGGTCTGAAGGACCGGCGGCCCGGGGGGCATCTCCACCACCGCGATCTTGGCCCCCAGCGCATCGGCGACGGGCTTGAGCATCTGCCGCGCCTGCACCGCGAGCGCGTGACTGCCGAGTTCCCGCTCGCGCTTGTCCTTGAGCATGACCAGCAGGTCCCCCTCCCAGGGGCGGTTGCGCATGTAATAGTGCCGGACCATGCCGTTGAAGTTGAAGGGCTGGGCCGTGCCGGCGTAGGTCTGCACCGCGGTGACCTCGGGCATCTCCTTGACCTTCTGAGCAAGCAGCCGGAGCGCATTGGCCGTCTCCGGCAGGGCCGTCCCCTCCGGCATGTTGACCACCACGCTGAACTCCGGCTTGTTGTCGAAGGGCAGCATCTTGACCGGCACCGTCTGGGTGTAGAACAGGACGCAGACCCCGGCGGTACCGGCGATGGTCAGGACCAGGAAGGCAATCCCCAGGGAACGGTGCTCGATGAGGGGAATGATCAAGGGACGGTAGAACCTGCTCACCAACTGATGCGTCTTTTCCTCGCGCCGCTCGGCCCGATGCAGGGCGGCCAGCCTGGGCCTTACCCGAAGCGCAAACCAGGGGGTGAAGACGAAGGCCGCCACCAGGGAGAAGAACATGGCCGAGGAGCCCAGGACCGGGATGGGGCGCATGTAAGGACCCATGAGCCCGCTCACCCAGCCCATGGGCAGCAGGGCCGAGATGATGGTGAGCGTCGCCAGGATGGTCGGATTGCCCACCTCGTCCACCGCCCGCACCGCGCTGTCCACCGAGGTCTCGCCGCCCTCCAGCCAGTGGCGGAAGATGTTCTCCACCACCACGGTTGCGTCGTCCACCAGGATGCCGATGGCGAAGATCAGGGCGAACAGGCTCACCCGGTCGATGGTGTAGTCCACCACCCAGGCCCACCAGATGGTCACCAGGATGACGATGGGGATGACGGTGAGGACCACGAAGGCCGCCCGGGTACCCAATCCGACCAGGCACAGCACGGAGACGATGACGGCCGCTTCGAACATGGCCTTGAGTAGCTCGTTGACCTTGTCGTTGGCGGTCTTGCCGTAGTTGCGCGTGACCTCGACCTGGACGTTGGCGGGGATCAGGGTCCCCTTGAGCTGAGCGACCCTGTCGAGGATCACGTTGGCCACCGTGACGCCGTTCGTCCCCTCCTTCTTGGCGATGGCCATCGTCACGGCCGGAGCGCCCTGCACGGGACGGTCGCCGGTGTAACCCGCCCCGGTGGAGTGGGTCACCACCTGCTCGGCATCCTCCGGCATCATCTCCACCCGCGCCAGGTCGCCTACGTAGATGGGCCGGCCGCCCTGGGTGCCCACCACCAGGCGGGCGACGTCCTCGGCATTGCGCAGGAAGGAGCCGGAATAGACGTTGTAGGCCGTCCCGCCCGACTCGCTGGCCCCGGTGGCCAGCTCCGAATTGGCGCCCTGGATGGTTCCGGCGATGCGGTCCAGGGTGATGCCGTGGCCCGCCAGACGGTCCATCTGGACCTCGACGCGAATCTGCTCGCGCCGTCCGCCGACGACAAACCCCTTTCCCGTGTTCGGCAAGGAGCCAAGGTCTTGCAGCAGGTCCAGGGCCAGGCTGCGCAGTTGGCTATCCTCGACCTCCTCGGACCACAGGGTCAGGGTCACCATCGGCACGTCATCCACGCTCATTGGCTTGACCAGGGGCGGGCGCACGTCAGGGGGCATGCGGTCCATATTCGACTGGAGCTTGTCGTGCACCTTAACGATGGAGTCCCCCATGTCCTCACCGACCTCGAAGCGCACCGTCACGATGGCTGCCCCGCGCATGGTCGCGGAGTAGACGTGGCGCACCCCCGGGATCTCCTTCATGATCCGTTCCAGGGGCTGGGTCACCAGGGTCTCCACCTGCTTGGCCGCGGCCCCGGGGTACTGCACGACGATGTCGATCATCGGGACCGAGATCTGCGGGTCCTCCTGGCGAGGGGTGAAGAGGAGCCCGACGAGCCCGATGCACAACGCGCCAATCAGGAGCATGGGCGTGACGGGGGTGTTGATGAACATCCGGGCGACGCGCCCGGCGAATCCCAAGGGTGGCTGCGCGCGAACCGGCAGGATCGGTCCGATGTCGCCATCCGACCCGGAGCGGTCAGTTTCTTCGGCCATGGGTGTCACTCCTCGGGGCCGCGCGGGAGCGCCGGCCCAATGGGTGCCGAGTATTGGCCGATGGACACGGTTTCGAGGGCCGCTGCGGCCCCGGGCTGCGAACATCACCCGAACGGTACGCGGCGCCGATCCGGAAGTTCGCAGGTAGACACCATCCAGCCTCTCAGCGTTTTCGTTCTCGCCGCTCGATCAAGGCTAGACCAAAATCAGGACTTCCTCGGGAAGATCACGGATGTTGGTCCCGACGGCAGCACCTTGCGCATCAGCACCTCGTCCTGGCCAGGCACCACCAGGTCCGGGATCAGGCCGATCTCCCGGAAACCCTGGCATTCGTAGAAGCGCCTGGCCCCCGTATTGAACGCCGAGACCAGGAGCCATAGGTTCCCCGTGCGTCCGAGGTAGGCCGCTTCAACCTGGCGCAGCAGGGCCGTGCCCACGCCCTGCCCCTGCGCGCCGGGGAGCACGGCGAACAGCTCGATATAGGCCCCGCGCAGCCACGGTTGCCGAACCATGGCCACGCCCAGGGTCTCGCCGTCGCGCTGCGCGAGATACCGGGTCAGGTCCGGGTTAACCGTCTGCAAGCCGCGGCCCAGGGCCTCGGCGCCATACCCCAGGGTCTGCCAGGGGTCCATCCCGGCCAGGGTGCGGCCGACGGCCTCGGCCTGGTCCGGTGCCAAGGCAGGTAGCACCAGAAACTCCAGGGGCCCCGGGCTCATCCGCCGGTCCCCCGGCCGAATAGGGCGTCGTAGCGGGTGTTGTCCCCGGGGCGCACCTCGTAGCAGCCCTCGGCCACCGCCGGGCGGCCGGCGGCGAGCAGCTCGCTCACGGTGACAAAGCGATAACCCTGGTCCCGCAATTGGGGGACGAATAAGGGCAGGGCCTCTGCGGTATGCCAGCCCCGCCCGTTGGCATGGGCAACGACGATGGTCCCCCGACTGGCCTTGACCCCATCGCGCACGGCGCGAGCGATGGCCTGGGCACTGCGTCCCTTGTCCGGGTCGCCGGTCACAAGGCTCCACTGGATGGCGGCAAGGCCGAGCCCGGCGGCGATGTCCAGTGAGCCCTGGTTGCAGACCCCATAAGGGAAGCGAAACAGGGTCGGCCAGGCCGGGATGCGCAGCCACTCCTCGGGCCCGGCCTGCACGGCACAGGGGCGCTCCTGTAACCCCTGCCGCAAGACCTGGTACTCGGCCTGAGTCCAGAGGATCTGGGCCCGTGCCTCCTCGCCCTGTATCACACGCAGATTGCCGTGGGTCCAGGCGTGATTGCCAATCTCAAAGAGCGGGTCGACCATGAGTTGCATGGCCTGCTCCGGGTGGGTGCGCAGCCATTTGCCCCCGGCGAAGAAGGTCGCCTTAACCCCCTCCGCCCGCAGGGTCTTGACCAGCTCCGCGTCGTAGCCGGCACGCTCGCTGGCCTGTTCACAGAGGTCGAAGGTCAGGGCCACGAGCCGCGCCTCGGGGTCCCTGGGCTCGACCCGGCGGATGGAGCCGCGCAACCCAGGGTCCAACGTCGGCAGTGCGGCCTGCGCGGACTGGATCGCCCAGTCAGGCGGCGGGGTCCGATCCGGCTTGAGACGGCGCTGGATGACCCTGTCCTGCGGGGTTCCCGCGAGCTGCTCGGGAGTCCAGCAGGCGTGGAGGATAACCTCTGAGCCGGGGCCCGCCGGCCGCGGCTCAGGCAGCGGTGAGACAGCCGCTGAAACCACGGGCGCTTGCCCGGTGACCGGCTGCAGTGTCCCGTCCCCCGCGGCGCTCAGGGTTGAAGGGGCCAGGGCCAGGGCCAGGCCGATGACGGTGACAAGAGCGCGCCTGGATGGTCCCATTAAGCTCGGCCTGGGGTTGCGAAGCCGTGCTAACCAGCCGGCCTCGGCAAGACCCCGTCCACCAGGAACTGCTCGACGGGGAAGCTGTGCGGGGCGCGCCCGCCGTCGCCCGAGAACGCGACGCGGTCCGCCCGGGTGTCACACAGCCAGGGCTGCAATCCCAGCGGGCGGCGGCTGACCAGGGCCCTGGGCTCGAACAAGCCGACATTGCGGCCCCGCCCGGGGTCCCTGGCGGAGGCGAACTCGAAGGCATCGACCCCGGCCTCGCGCAGGGCGCGCCCAAGACGCTGGGTGGGGCCATAGTCGCTGGGGTGGGTCAGGACGTCCTCATGCTCAGCGCAGGGCAGATCGGTGAGGCGTACCCCCCGTTCGCCGCGGTAGCGCGCTCGCAGCAGCGCATGTTGGGTGACCAGACGCCCGGAAGGCGGCGGAATCGCCATGGCCGTCCAGAACACGAGCCGGTAATAGGCGGCCTCCGCCAGAACGGTCGCCAGGGTGCGGGAACCGTAGAAGAGGCTGGGCTCGAAACGCCCGCCGAAACGGGAGCCATGGTGCAGGGGAGGATAACGGAAGGGGGTGGCGAGGAGATAGTGCAGGCCCTCGGTGCCAGGGCGCCGCGGGGGCTTGGCGATGTCGAGCAGGTCCTCCAGCAGGGCCTGCTCGCCCAAGTCGTCCACCAGGGTACTGGTCGCGACCTGTTCCTGACTCTCCACGAGGCGCAGCAAGTCACCGGCCAGGGGGGCGATGCGCAGGGTCTCGCGGCAGAGCGACCAAAGGTCAGACATGACCAGTCGGCGGGGTGCCCGGAGGCGCCATGGGGCTGGGTGCGCCTAGACCTTGCCGCGCATGGCGTCGAGGTACTCCACCACGCGGGCAAGACCCTGCACGGAGCGGACCTGCTCCGCCGGGATGCCGCCAGTGTCGCTGTTGGGGGTGTGCATCCAGTGGCGCATGTCCTCCGGCCGCCCGCCCATCAGGACAAAGAGCCCGCGGTAGCAGCGGACGAAGAGCAGGGCCAACTCGCCGGCCTTGGCCGCCGGATCGATACCGCCCCGGACAAAGGCGCTGCGGTCCCGCCCGATGACCTCCCCCAGCTCTGCCCGGGACAGGCCGAGGGCCTTGCCGGCATTGAGGAATGCCTTCTTGAGGACCGCCTGCTCGTCTGGCGCGCGGAGGGCGAGGCCGTGCATGATGGGTCTCCGCGGTCGCGGATCGGGTGATGAATATGCAGTTTATAGTCCAGACAAGATGCAAGTGCAACGCCTCGCCACACGGCCGCTGCAGCGGATCACGGTGATGCGTCCCTCCAGCCCCTTCTCGATAGCCGTAACGCGCACCTTGCGAACGTAGGGGAAGGTGGGACTGAAAAAGGGTTGCATGGCGGCTCCAGTGGAGCGCCGGCGTGGGGGGATAGAGCCAAGCATGTCAGCCACCGCGGCGGCACCCAGCCCGTGCCGGACGGCAAGGCGCCGCCTACTCGGCAGTGGGGACCCCTACTGCCCCATCCGGCGTGAGCGGCGGGTCCGACGTGCCCGGAGGATGAACCTCAGGGCCTGGGTCCGGCTCCTCCGGCACCGTTGGCAGATACAGTGAGGGGCTGGCGAACGGCGCGCCCCAGATGTAAGGCCCGGCCTGGCCGAAGCCGAGGGGTTGATCCCAGGTGTAGGGCGAGCCGAAACCGAAGGTCGGGTAGCCGCACCCGGCCCAGGGATACTGGTAGTCCCAAGGGCCGCCAGACCAGCCGCGGACCAGGTCGAAGGGCCCGGAGGCAGCCCCGGCCCAGCCGCTAGACAGGGCGCTGCCCCCGACCACGGCCGCTGCGAGCAGATGCACCCCGACCTTCATTTCAAAAGCGGTCGCCAGCGACCAGCCGCCGGCCTCCCGCCGTGGTGGTTCGACGCCTTGTGTCCACCCGTTCATCACCCCGACCGGTGACCGGGACGGTCAATCTAGTTCGCGCGAATGCCGTCATCCATCGGAGCCCGCGGCTGGACGCCTGATCGCCGACCTCGGCGCACAGCGCGCCGGCTGGGGACAGACGCTCAATGACGGGCGCCAACGTGAACGAACCACAATGACCCATCTCGGCGACCCCTGGCTTGACGTCCGCATGGTGGCTACGACCGCAGTTTACCTCTTCTTGGCACCGCTCGGCATTCGGCTGCGCACGCAGCAAATGGTCCACAGCCGCAGGGCTCAGGGACTAGACTTTGACATTCGGGCAATGCCTTCCACCGTCAACCAGCCGACTCACTCACGAGGGGAATCTCCAATGCGCATCGTCGAAGCCGAACGCGAGCTGATCCAGGACCTGCTTGGGGAGACCCGGGTCACGGCCTCCAAGGCCTTACCAGAGTTCACCATCCACGCGGGGCAGCACGAAACCCTGGGCAAGGTCGTCATCATCGAGAAGCCCGATGGGCGCGGTGCCATCGTGGAGACGGAGGAGTAGCCCCAGCATCGTCCAGCCGGCGCAACACGCCCATTTGGCCTGGGGGCCCACCCGCGCCGCGCGGCGGCACCCCGCGGATCAGTAAACGCTGCGACGGTGCAGGGTCTTGCCCGCAGTTGCGCGGGCAACCCTGGGCGCCTCTGTGGGCTGAAGCACCGCCACGCTGCAGCGTGCCATCAAGCGCCGCGGTCGGACGGCTCGACCAGGTCCACCGGTACCCGCTCCCCCACCTCCAAGGCGTCAGCGGTATGGCACAGGCGTAAGGCCAGCACCTCGACGCCCAAGGTCGCGACCTGAACCAGGCGGCGACCGTAGGCCGGATCCACGGCCCAGGCCGGCGCGAACCGGCGCCCCTCTGGTCTATTCAGGGCGAACAGCATGACGCCGCGGCGCCCCTGGGCCACCGCAGCGGCAAGCAGCTCCAGGTGCTTGCGCCCGCGCAGGCTCACGGCATCCGGGAAGCGCAGGCAGTCGCCGTCCAGCAGCGTGCAGTTCTTGATCTCCACCAGGGCATCCGGGGCAAGACCTGCGCTGAGACCCAGATCCAGGCGCCCCCCCTCATGATCGGCCGGGGTGAATGGGACCTCGCGCCGCAGCTCCCGATAGCCCGAAAGGCTGGGAACCCGCCCGGCGGCGATGCCCTCCGCCAGCGCGGCATTGGGCCGGCCGGTGTGGACCCCGACCCAGCCGGCGCCCATGTCCACCCGCTCGAGGGTCCAGGCAAGCTTGCGTCGGGGATCGTCGCTGCGACTGAGCTGCACCGGCGCACCCGGGGCCCAGCAGGTGGCCATGGTCCCGGTATTGGGGACATGGGCCGTGACGGTGCGGCCGTCCGCCAGCTCGACGTCCGCCAGGAAGCGCTTGTAACGGCGCAGGATATGCCCGTCGGTGAGGGCGGGGAGACGCAGGGTGCGGGCCTCGCCCTAATCCATGTGGAAGCCGGGAAAGGCCTGGTAGGGAAGCGGCTCGCAGGCGACGCCGGTCACCTCCGCATGGGGCGGCCCGGTGCGCAGCCACTCCCGCAGCCGCCCGACGGCCTCCGCCGGGCCGCAGGCCAAGACCTCCACCCGACCCTCGGGCAGGTTGCGGGCGTAGCCCGTGAGGCCGAGGCGTAGGGCCTGCTCCCGCGCCGAGGCACGGAAAAAGACGCCTTGCACCCGGCCGCCGACCAGACAGCGGAAGCAAACTTGATGATTGGACCCCTGCTCGGTCATCGCTTGGCGAACTCCTAATGGTGAGTGGATCGGCCCCGATCGGATCCCCGGGACCGAGGACTCTGGACGGCGCCCTCAAGACGGACCCCGGCACCCATGCGACGGTGTCACGGCTTGGCCGCGCCCTTCTGCCGCTCCCGCTTGTAGGTCGGGAAGTTGGTCGACGCATAGGCCCCCTCGGCCACGAACTGGCCGAGAAGACGGAACTCCTCGACATCCTTGGTCGCACCCGTATAGCGGGCCACCAACTTCCCGTCCAGGTCGAAGAAGGCAAACACCGGCGTCGCCCTGACCCGGTACTCCTCCAGGGCCATGGCCTTCTGGGTGGTGTGCTTGCCGGAGAAGTTCGTCACCTCCACGTCGCCCTCGATGTCCACCGGGAAGATCAGGAAGTTGGCACGGTAGAAGTCCTGAATCTCCGGCTGGTTGAGGACCGTGGTCTTCATGCGGTGGCAGAAGGGACACTCGTCCATCTCGAACATGATCAGGACGCCCTTTTTTCCCTCCTCCCTGGCGCGCGCCAGTTCTTCGGAGAAATCGCCGAAGGTCGTACCGAAGAAGAACTTCCCGGGGTCGCGCGGCTCTGCCCAGGCGGTCATGGCCGCCAACAACAGGAGCGACAGGACCACGACGCGGGACCGGCGGACAGGAGACAAGGGGTTGGCAATCATGGGGCGGAATCTCCGATGGGTGGTGAAGCTTGCTCATCCCTGGATCGAAAGGCTCGGACCCGGGCGATTTTGGAGCGATAATGCCGTGGATTCAACGCCAGTGCGCCCCAGGGCGCCCGGACCCACCGCCGACGGGGACCAGCCGATGCCCGTGACCATCTACCACAACCCGAGGTGCAGCAAGTCCCGGGAGGCCCTGTCCCTGCTGCGGGACCATGGGGTCGAGCCCGAGATCGTGGAGTATCTCAAGGACCCGCCGAGCGCCGAGATCCTTTCAGACCTGCTCACATGGCTCGGTCTGGAGCCGCGGGCCCTCATGCGCCGCAATGAGCCGGAGTATGCCGAGTTGGGGCTGGATGACGCCAGCCTGTCCCGCGACGCTTTGATCGCCGCCATGGTGGCTCACCCCAGGATCATCGAGCGGCCCATCGTCGTGAAGGGCGGCAGGGCGGCCCTGGGGCGCCCGCCCGCGGCCGTGCTGGAGATCCTGTGACGATGGCCTACATCCTGGTCCTCTACTACAGCCGCCATGGCGCCACCGCGGACATGGCCAGGCACATTGCCCGCGGGGTTGGCGAGATCGCCGACATGGAGGCCCGCCTGCGCACAGTCCCGCCCGTCTCTACCGTCTGTGAAGCCACCGCAGACTCCGTGCCCCCGTCCGGGGCCCCCTATGCGGAACTGGACGACCTGCGCCACTGCGCCGGACTGGCCCTGGGCAGCCCGACCCGTTTCGGCAACATGGCCGCGCCGCTGAAGTATTTCCTAGAACAGACCAGCTCCCTTTGGCTCTCTGGGGCCCTGGCTGGCAAGCCGGCGGGGGTCTTTACGTCCACCTCAAGCCTACACGGCGGACAGGAGACCACCCTGATCTCCATGATGCTGCCCCTGCTCCACCACGGCATGCTGCTGCTGGGCCTGCCCTACGCCGAGACGGACCTGTTCCACACCACCGCCGGCGGTACGCCCTACGGCCCCTCGCACCTCGCCGGGACCAACAGTGACCTGCCCCTGACCGAGGCAGAGCGCAGGCTGTGCCAGGCCCTGGGCCGACGCCTGGCCCAAACCGCCGCGACCCTCAAGGCCGGGCAGGCCAGGAATCAGGCATGAGCGCCGCCCGGGGCGCGGCCTGCTAGGGGCGGCCGTGGAGCAGCTACCCCTCCCTGTGCAGCTGCGTCCGGAGGCTAGCTTCGGGGCCTTCGTCCCGGGGCCCAACCGCGAGGTGGTCGCCGCCTTGGAGGCATGGGCTGGGGGTTTGGGCGAGCCCTTCGCCCTCGTCTGCGGTCTCCCGGGTACGGGCAAGACTCACCTCCTGCAGGCGGCCAGCCAAGCGGCGGTCTCGACTGGGCGCCACGCCCAGTACCTCCCGCTGCGCCACCCCGGTCTGGCCCCGGAGGTCCTGGCCGGGTTGGAGCAGGTCGGCAACATCTCCCTGGACGACGTCCAGGCCGTCGCCGGCGATCCGGCCTGGGAGGGTGCCCTATTCACCCTTTTCAATCGCCTGCGCGAGTCCGGAGGACGACTCTTGGTCAGCGCCGACCAGCCCGCCGCCTCCCTGCCTCTGGCCCTGCCGGACCTGCGCTCACGCCTGGGGTGGGGGCCCTGCTACCGGCTCCAACCCCTGGGCGAGCAGGACTGCGAGGACCTGCTGTGCACCACGGCAGCCCGCCGCGGCCTGCGCCTGGGTCCGGACCTGGTGGACTACCTGATGCGCCGCCTGCATCGGGACCCCGTCAGCCTGCTCGCCTTCCTGGACGATCTGGACCGGGAGAGCCTGGCCGCCCGGCGGGCCCCGAGCATCCCCCTGGCGCGCCGGGTCCTGGAGGCCGGCGGCCGGGGGCCATGCGGCTGATGTGCGAGCCCATCGGCCCCTTGGGTGACCTGATCTGGCACTCCTGCGATGTACAGGGCGAGGTCCACATCTACGCTCGGGATCGGCTGCGGCTGCTGACCCTCGGCAATGAGGTAGAGCAGAGCTGCATCGACCTGGACCATCCGGCCCGCCTGGTCCATGCCTACACCCAGGCGATGCTGTTGGGGGTCCTCCTCGTGCCGGCACCCAAGTCAGCGCTCCTGCTGGGGCTCGGCGGCGGAGCCCTGGCCCAGGCCCTCCTCGCCTGCGACGGAGGGCTCACGCTGCAGGCCGTGGAATGCCGCACCGCCGTCGTCGAAGGCGCCCATCGTCACCTGGCCCTGCCCCGCACGGACCGCCTTCGCATCCATGTCGGGGATGCCCAGGCGTTCGTACATGGGGCCGGACAGCGGTACGACCTGATCTTCCTGGATCTGTACGAGGCCGACGGGATGCACCCGGACCAGAACGGAACTGAGCTCCTGACGGCATGCCGGGCGCACCTGAACGGCAGCGGGCTGCTGGTCGGAAACCATTGGAGCCTCGATTTTCAGGAGAGCCGGTGCACCCACGCGGCCCTGCAGGAGACCTTCCCCGGCCGGGTACTCCACCTGCAAGTCCAAGGTGGCAGTTCCATCGCGTTCGCCTTTGCCGATGCCCCGCCTGGAATGCGCCGGGCCGCCTTCTTTGCCCGGGCCCAGGATCTGGGCCTGCGACTGGACATCCCCCTGCAACGTCTGGCCCGCGCCTTCTGGGCGCAAAATCCCGAACTCTTAGCCGCGCCGTTGACCCCTGGGATCTGAGCGGACCGGCTCGGGTCAGTCGTCGCGGAACCCCTTCTGGCGGGCCTTAAGGCCCCAGATCCAGACGTACTGTGCCCCGCTCACCAGGACGCTCCCGAGGCAGGCCCAGACGAGGAACGAGATCAACCAGTCCGGCAACGGCAGGGGCCCGGCGTCGGCCATCACCAGGACCACCAGCAGGATCTGCAGCACCGTGTTGACCTTACTGGCCACAATGGGGGCTGCCTCCAGCTCCTCGACCCTGTAGTTGTAGAGTAGGGCCCCGCCCGTAATCAGCAGATCCCGAAAGACCGCCGCCACCACGAGCCAGACCGGGATCAGCGACAGGGTGCCGAGAACCAGAAAACAGGCCACCAGCAGAACCTTGTCCGCCAGGGGATCGAGGATTCCCCCGAGGCGCGATCGCCAGCCGAACCGCTTGGCCAGGAGGCCGTCCAGCCCATCAGAAATTCCGGCGATGGCGAATAGGAGCAGTGCCCACCCGTAGCGGTGTTCCAGCAGCAGGAACACGATGGGGATGACCGCCAGCAGCCGAAGCAGGCTGATGATGTTGGGGATGTCGCGGCGCTGCACCCTAGCCCCCGGCGCGCTCGTCAGGCCTGCGCCTGGACGCAGTCCGAGCCCCCGCGGGAACCGCGCCGGCCGACATGCGGGCCCGTAACGGGGAGAACACAGGACCTCATGCACATGATGACCAGGAATCAAAAGGGACCGGATCGTACAACGACCACGTGACGCCGCCTCGGTGGGAAGACCGCCCTGGCGCTCCGATACGGCCGCTAGGGGCACTCTCGGGCGCGGCAAGCGCGGGTTCGGTGGGGCCTGGGAGCCGGATTCTAGCCACCAGAGGGTCTCGTGTCCAAACCGCGGTGCTTCCGCCCCGTTTTGCCTGGCTGTTAGAATGCCGGCCTTGCCCAAACCCAGGAGAGCGATGGTGGAACAGCATCCCGACCGCAGCGGCACGCCCTCCCTGAGCTACCGTGACGCCGGTGTCGACATTGACGCTGGCAACGCCCTCGTCGAGCGCATCAAACCCCTGGCCGCTGCCACGGCCAGACCTGGGGTGGTCACCGGGCTGGGCGGTTTCGGGGCCCTGTTCGAGTTGCCCTGGGGGCGTTACCGCCAGCCCGTGCTGGTCTCCGGAACCGATGGAGTCGGAACCAAGCTCAAACTCGCCATCGAGCTTGGCCGTCACGACGGCGTAGGCATCGACCTGGTTGCCATGTGCGCCAACGACATCCTCGTGGCGGGGGCGGAGCCCCTGTTCTTTCTCGACTATTACGCCACCGGGCGCCTGGACCTGGAGGTCGCGACCGCTGTGATCGCTGGTATTGCCGAGGGTTGCAGGCGTGCCGGTTGTGCCTTGACCGGGGGCGAGACGGCGGAGATGCCTGGCATGTACTCCCCAGGCGACTACGACCTGGCGGGTTTCTGTGTCGGCATCGCCGAGAAGGACGCCCTCATCACCCCGGACCGCGTCAATCCGGGGGACGCGCTGATCGCGCTGGCCTCCTCTGGGCCGCACTCCAACGGTTTTTCCCTGATCCGAAAGGTCCTGGAGGTCAGCGGAGCGGACGCCGGCCAGCCACTGGCCGGCTCGACGCCCGGGGCGACCCTGGCGGACCTGCTGATGGCGCCCACCCGCATCTATGTCAAGCCGGTGCTGGCCCTGATGGAGTGGCTGCGCGTCCACGCCATGGCCCACATCACCGGGGGCGGTCTGGTCGAGAACCTTCCCCGAGTGCTGCCGGACGGGGTCAAGGCTGTGGTCGACCTTGACTCCTGGCAACGCCCAGCGATCTTCGACTGGCTTCAGAGACAGGGCGGGATCGCCGACGCCGAGATGATGCGCACCTTCAACTGCGGCGTCGGCTTGGTGCTGTGCATCGCCATGGCCGACGCGCAGCAGGCCTGCGACGCCCTCAACGCGGCCGGCGAGCAGGCTTGGGTCCTGGGTCAGGTCGCCCGGGACGATGGCGGGCCAAAGGCGCCCGCCCGGGTCGAGCTAGTGGGGGGGCGACCGGCGTGAGTCCCGCGGAACAGGGCGGGCGCGGGGCCCTGCCGGTCGTCCCCATTCGGCACCCCGCTGCTCCGGGGGGCTCGCCGTCCCTGGGAGTCGTTGTTCTGGTCTCCGGCAGCGGAAGCAATCTTCAGGCCCTGATCGACGCCCAGCGCGGCGGCCTTCCCATCGACATTCGCGCCGTCGTCAGCAACGAGCCCCGGGCCTTCGCCCTGCAGCGGGCTCGGGATGTCGGTATCCCCGGCAAGGTGCTGGATCATCGCTTATTCGACAGCCGTGAGGCCTACGATACCGCCCTGGCCGAGCTGATCGGAGGCTTCGACCCCGGACTGATCGTCCTCGCCGGATTCATGCGCATCCTCACAGCGGACTTCGTCGCGCGCTATCGCGGGCGCATCCTCAATATCCACCCCTCGCTGTTGCCCAGCTTCCGCGGCCTCCACACGCACCGCCGCGCCCTGGAGGCGGGGGAACGCGTCCACGGCGCCAGCGTCCACTTCGTCACGGCAGAGCTCGATGGCGGGCCTGTGGTGCTCCAGGCCGAGGTCCCGATCCTGCCCGAGGACGACGCCGAGGGTCTCGCCGCCCGGGTCCTGGAACTGGAGCACATCATCTACCCCCGCGTCGTCGCCTGGTTTGCTGCGGGACGGTTGCGGCTGGACGCGACCGGCCGACCCTCCCTGGATGGCCAGGTGCTGACCCGCCCGCTGCGGCTAGGCGTCGATGCCCCTTGCCCCGCCACGTCGGCCTGAGGCCAACCGTGCGGGGGTGGACAACCTACCGATGCGCACTGGGGGCCCTGGCGGCCCTGGCCATCCTGTCCGCCGCCGCCATCGCTGATGCCCCCATCCCGCCTCACCGGGCGGAATACCTGCTGACTCGGGACGGGCTGCCGTTCGGGGTGATCACCATGGAGCTCTGGATCGACGCCAACGGCGGCTACCGCTACCGGGCCCATACCGAACCCCACGCCGCGGTGGCGCTGATGAGCCAGGCGCTGGAACTGGGCGACGGCATCAGCCAGACCGAGGAGAGCCTCGGGGCCTTAGAAGCAGGGCGCTTCCAGCCCCGTGAGTACCACTTCCGGCGCGAGGGAACCGAGGCCGGGCGCAGTCTTGACCTGACCTTCGACTGGGCTCAGGGGCGCGCTGCCATCACGAGCGAGGGCAAGCCCTGGTCCATGGAGGTGCCCGCTGGGGCTCAGGACAAGCTCTCGGTCCTGCTCGCGGTGCGCCAAGACCTGGGCGCAACCCAGGGCGAGCGCAGCTACCGGGTGGCGGACGGGGGCCGGCTCAAGACCTACAGCTTCAGGGTCCTGGGGCGGGAATCGCTCCCGGGTCCAGCCGGCGAGCGGGATACCAGGGCCCTGGAGCGTTCGAAGGATGGTGGGGCCGTGGACTACCGCCTGTGGATGGCTCCGGATCTGTACCAACTCCCGGTGCGAATCGAGCGCGACGAAGCGGGCAGCCTCTACGTGATGGAACTGACCCGAGTCGAAGGACTGGGGCTTGCGCAGGACAGCAGCCCAGCAGCCAGCGGCCCCTGACCCCTCCCCAGTGCGCCCGATACACCCTGGCAACGGGCGTCAGTGCTCGCACTTCTCCAGCTTCTCTCTCGCCCCGGGAAACACCGAGAGCAGAAAGGTCGAGACCAGGATGACCGGCGCCATCACGATCAGCACCAGGGCAAAGAAGAGCACGACGTGCCCAAGCACCGGAGCGCTGGGCGACACGACGTACTGGGCGGCGAGGAAGAGCAAAACGGCGCCGGCAAAGAAGACCGAGGAGACAACGACGCCGTCGCGCATGGTCTTGCAACCGAGCATCAGTAGGCGATGTGCCATGGTTCCACCTCCGAGGGACGGCCGCCGGGCCTGGCCGGGGCTTGATCCGAATTGTAGGCCGATGACGCTGAAAACAGCAGTCAGCTTAGATTCAACGATGATTTCGGCGGCCAACTTGCACACCCTTCCGATGACCGCTCGTCCTCGCGGACAATCCACCAAGGCGTTGCTCCGACACGGCTGACCGCTGACCGCTGACCGCTGACCGCTGACCGCTGACCGCAAAATAGTCTGGATCACTCCGCCGGCACAATGCCCCAGTGCCAGCCCACGCGATGCCCGGAACCGGGCTACTTGTCTTGTGCCTTGCTGCCCGTTGTCGAGGGCCCGGGAATACCGGACATCAGGCGCTGGACCAGATCCCACCCGGCCATGCTGCCGGCAACATAGGGCTGAAAGAGCTTCAGGGGATCATAGCCCTCCGCACCCGCTGCCATGCGCTCACGCAAATCGTCCATGAGTTGGCGGTTAAAGCCCTCCACATCCGGGAGGCCGAACAGTTTGCGCACCTCTTCCGGGGTGATATCGACATCCATGGTGACCTTCATTGCGTATCTCCGCACAGTGATCGACTGGCCCACCGGGGGTGGAACTGTGGCCCATGGCCGACTCTAAGGCAAGCGGACACAGGCCCCGACATACTGGATCCTAGTGACGGCTTGCCCGGGGCGGTGCATCTGTCGGCATGGGCTCCTCGACCACCAGCCCGCGCCGGACGCGTTTTCCAAGCAGGACGCAGGCACGCTCGAACGCCTTTTCCGCCTCGCGCCCGTGCCACTCCCACTCAGATGGGGTGGCGGTCGTCAGAATCTGCCAATGGGCCGTAGTCAGGACCTTGCCGTTGCGGACCTCCAAGGCCCAGTCGTGCCAGACATTGTCGGGGTTGTTGTCCTCGTAGAACTCCTGCTCAGCCAGGCGAATGCTGGTCCCGGCACCGTCGTCCATGGCGACCACATCGGACACCACCAGCCCCTCCTCGATACAGCTCTCCCATCCGGTGTGGACCGCCGTAGCGGTCCCCATGAGGGCATGGATCAGAAGCCCTGGGGTCAGAGTAAACTGCAGCGGGCTGTCCCAATCGGGCTCGTCGCCTTGTTGTTCTTCGATCATTCGCGTGTTCGCCTTCGAATTGTCGTCGGGGCCCCGCCAAATTCAGATGGCGAGGCGCGGGGCCCGCACTGAGCCCTGGTCGGCATCGAGCATCGGAGTGACAATGATGCTTGATCCGCCCCCGGAGGTAAAACACCATGCCCCCCCATTGCAAGCTCGCCTTAGGGCGACCGGAACCCTGCGTCGGCCCGAAGCCGCGCGGGACGAGCTTGACCCCACGCACGACGAGCCAGGGCTGGCCCCGGCCGGCATGAAGGTTGCCGTCTTCTCAGACGTCCAGGGCAACCTGCCCGCCATGGAGGTGGCAGTAGAGCACATCCTGGCCTGGGACCCGGACCTGGTGATCATGGACGGCGATCTGGTGAACCGAGGCCCCAGCAGCGCGGCTTGCCTGGATCTTTTCGAGACCTTGCGTTGTGGGCGCGGCTGGCTCCCGGTGCTCGGCAATCACGAGGTCTGGGTGCTGCGCTGCGCGCGCCAGGCCCCGGCGACGACCCTGGAGGCCGAAATGCGCCGCTTTACGGACTGGACCCTGGCCCAGTTGGGGGACCGGGCGCAAACCCTGGCGGTCTGGCCGGACCACCTGACCCTGCACGCCCCCGGCGACCCCGCCTGGGTACATGTGACGCATGGGACCATGGCCGGCAACCGCGACGGGATCTCCGCCAGCGTTCCGGACGCGGACCTCGCGACCAAGCTTCCGCCGGACGTCGCCCTGTTCGTGACCGCCCACACCCACAAACCGCTGGAGAGACGCTTGGGGCACACGCGCATCCTCAACGTCGGCTCCGTCGGCTCGCCCTTCGACGGCGACCCGCGCTGCAGCTATGCGCAGTTGGAGCACCACCGTGGGCGTTGGGCCACACGGATCATCCGCCTCGCCTACGACCGTGGCCGCACCGAACGTGACTTCCGTGATTCGGGCATGTTGGAGGAAGGTGGGCCCTTAGCGTCTATCCTGTTCGAGGAGTGGCGCCAGGCGCGGGGACTGATGTCGCAGTGGCGCAGCCGCCAGGAGCCCGCGGTGCTGGCTGGCCAACGGCCGCTGGCGGCCGCGGTGGCCGCCTTCTTAGCGGACCTCGACTAGGCAGGCCGTAGTCACGCGCACAGCGGTTCGCTGTCACGCAACCCCAGCCGGGCATAGATCAGGGCGCTGACCCGTGACCCCAGCCGGCACATCCAGGCGGGCAGGGGCCGCGTGAGGGCATACACGGCGCCCCCCCCGGCGATCAGGCCCCAGGAGACCATGCTGACCCAGGTGTAGTCGGTCAGGGCGGCGCTCCCGTAAGTGGCATAGGCCACGACATTGAAGGCTAGGGCAGCGGTGAATCCAAAGGCGATCGGGAACATGGCTTGTAACCTCTTAGCAACGATCTCGATGATTATATTAGTGTCCGCTAATATACTTGTCAACCATCGCACATGATCGATGGCCGGATAACTCCACAAAAGGTCAATGCCTTAGCTCGCAGGCACCGAAGGGCTCCAGCCGCAGGGGGAAGCCGGTCGGCCGCAGGGCTCGCGGGAAACCGCCGCAGCGTCGCCCAGCAGCGACATGTCCCGCCTCGGATACGGGCCCGCATCAGCGGCAGCCGGCGGCCCTGAGGCGCCGGTCCCTCATCCGCCCTTGTCGGCCGAAGACCGCAGGACGACTGCCGAGAGGCGGGATCGGGCGCGGGCCAGTGGCCTACAGTGGCCGCCACCGCGCGAAGGTCGCCGCCTGGCCCCGGTGGCGACCCGCTCCATCCCGCAGATTCCAGACGGTGGCGGCCTCGATACGAAAGCGCCGCCCCGTGCGCGACACCCGCACCCCGGCGTAGTCGTCGATGTAGCCCCGGGCCGTTACCCGCCCCAACAGCCTGGCGCGCTCCTCACGGTCCGGGGCCTCCGCGGTGAGGCGCGAGGGCATCCTCAAGAGCTGATCCCAGGTCAGCTCAAACAGGTCCAATGCACAGCGGTTGGCATAGGTCAGGATCGGGTCAGGGGCTGTGTCGTGGGAAAGCACGGCGAAGGGTGCGCGGTAGATCTGCTCCGCCGCCTGCCAAAGGGCTTGATCGCCGGCAATCAGGTCGCGGCCGGTGAGGGCGCGCAGACTGCGGCGCAGCAGGTCTATGTGCTCCGCCAGGTAATGGTTCTCCGGGCCTGGGGCGGGCAGGACGAACATCGATGGGACCTCTCTCGCCCTCGCAGGCGCAGACCAATCAGCCGACCTTGACCGCCTCCAGCGCCTCCCAACGGGCATAGACCCCGGCTAGCTCCGCCTCCACCGCCGTGAGGCGCCCCTGCACGGCGGCCACGGCGTCGCCGCCCTGCTGGTAGAGGCCCGGGTCTGCGAGCCTGGCATGCAGCTCGCCCTGCTCTGCCTCCAGGGTCTCGACGCGCCCTGGCAGCGCGGCGAGCTCGCGCTCCTCCTTGAAGCTCAGCCTGGCCGCCGGCTTGCGCCCAGCCGCGCCGGCCGCGGACCTAGGCTGGGTAACTGGGGCCGGCTGGGCGATGCCCTGCGCCTGGGCAAGCGCCGCAGCATCACGCTGACGCAGCCAGTCCGTGTAGCCGCCAACGTAGTCCTTGACCCGCCCCTCGCCCTCCAGGACCAGGGTACTGGTGACCACATTGTCCAGCAGGGCGCGGTCATGGCTGACCAGGAGGACGGTCCCCTGGAAGTCGAGCAGAAGCTCCTCGAGGAGCTCGAGGGTCTCGGCATCCAGATCGTTTGTGGGCTCGTCCAAGACCAGCAGGTTGGCTGGGCGAGTGAAGAGCTTGGCCAGCAGCAGACGGTTGCGCTCCCCGCCAGAGAGGGCGCAGACGGGTTGCCGGGCGCGCTCCGGCGTGAACAAGAAGTCCTTGAGATAAGAGAGCACGTGACGCGGCTTGCCGCCCACCTCGACCTTGTCGCTCCCACCGGCAACATTGTCCTGGACGCTCTTGCCCGGGTCGAGTTGGGCGCGCAACTGGTCGAAGTAGGCGACCTGGAGATTGGTGCCATGGCGGATCTGGCCGGCCTGGGGGGCGATCTCCCCCAGCAACAGCTTGAGCAGGGTGCTCTTACCGGCCCCATTCGGCCCCACGATGCCAACCTTGTCCCCCCGCAGGATCAGGGTGTCCAGACCCTTGATGACGAGTTTGCCGTCCCAGGCGTAATCCACACCCTCGGCCTCCACCACCAGGTGCCCGCTGCGCTCGGCCTCGTCCAGGCGTATGCGCGCGGTACCGCCGAGCTCGCGGCGCTGCCGGCGCTCGTCGCGCATGGCCTTGAGGGATCGCACCCGCCCCTCGTTGCGGGTGCGCCTGGCCTTGATCCCCTGGCGGATCCAGACCTCCTCCTCGGAGAGCTTACGGTCGAAGCGGGCGTTGGCCAGCATCTCGGCGTTGAGGCGCTCCTCGCGTCGGCGCAGGTAGTTGTCATAGTCGCCAGGCCAGTCGGTCAGGCGGCCGCGGTCCAGCTCAAGAATGCGGTTGGCGAGCCGGCGCAGAAAAGAGCGGTCATGGGTGACAAACAGCAGGGCCCCGGGGAAGTCGAGCAGGAAGCCCTCCAGCCAATCGATGGAGGCGATGTCCAAGTGGTTAGTGGGCTCATCCAGCAGCAGCAAGTCGGGCTCGATGACCAGTGCCCGGGCCAGCAGGACCCTTCTCTGAAGGCCGCCGGACAGGGCCGCAAAGGCGGCCTCCGGGTCCAGCCCAAGGCGCGAGATGACCCGCTCCACGCGTTGCTCAAGGTCCCAGCCGCCGCCGGCCTCCAAGACATGCTGGACCTCCGTGAGGCGCGCCAGGGCTCCGGCGTCGCCCCCGCCAGTATCCCCCGCAGAGTTCCCACCGGCGAGGCGATGGCTCAGGTCGAACCACTCCCGCACCAGGTCCGCCAAGGCTCCCAGGCCGCCTGCAACCACGTCGAAGACCCGCCCCTCCCCGCCCTCTGGAATCTCCTGGGTGAGCCGGGCGATGGTCACCCCCTGGGGGACGCGCCGCTCACCGCCGTCGGCCTGCACCTCGCCGGTAATGATCTTGAGCAGGGTAGACTTTCCGGTCCCATTGCGTCCGATGAGACAGATACGTTCGCCCCGCTCGATGGTGAGGTCCACGCCGTCCAGCAACGGCGGCAGTCCATAGGAGAGGGAGATGGCTTGCAGGGAGATCAAGGGCATGGGGCGGCAGGGCCTTGCTGAAGTCTGACAGGCGGTTTCCGGCGATTCGGCCGGAATGCTACGTGGAAAGGCCGGCCGGGGGAATGGTGGGCGGCACCCCGATCCCGCGACCGGCTACTCCCGATAGACCCGGTCATCCCGCCGGGTAATTGGGTTACACTTTAGATCTGTTCGCTAACCAACGTAGGCGCGCAGCGGTACCCGGACGCCCCTCCGTGCGCCCCCACCAGACCACCTGCAGGGCACCAACCCGATCACGTCATGCCGAACAATGTCACCCTGCGCGAGGCCTGGTCCGGCGAGGCGAACTGCCTGAATTGTGCGCTGCGCACCTCGGTGCTGTTCTCCGGGCTCGATGTGTCGGACTTCGAGCACATCCACGAGCCCATCGACCAGTACGATCTCAAGGCCGGGACTGTCCTCTATCGCGGCGGCGACGTGGGCGACTACATGTTCACCGTTCGCACCGGCGCCCTGAAGCTGATCCAGTTCCTGCCGGACGGCGGCCAGCGCATCGTGCGCATCGCCCGCGCCACCGATGTCCTCGGCCTCGAGGCCCTGCTAGACAACCACTACCAGCACGACGCCGTGGCCCTGCAGCCGACGGAGGTCTGCCGCTACCCGGCTCGCCTCGTGCGCCGCCTCGGCCAGGAGAGCCCTAAACTGCACCACGAGCTGATGGCCCGCTGGCAGCGGGCACTGTCGGAGGCGGACGCCTGGCTGACGGAGCTGTCCACCGGCTCCGCGCGCCAGCGGGTCGCCAGACTCCTGCTGCGCCTGGTACGGGACAGTGCCAGCAGCGAGTGCCAGCTCTTCAGCCGCGAGGACATGGGCGCCATGCTCGGGATCACCACCGAAACCACCAGCCGCACCATCGCCGAGTACAAGCGTCAAAGCCTGCTGGTGGAAACCAGCCCCAACGTCTTCCTGGTCGACATCCCCAATCTGCGCCGCATCGCCGAGGAATAGCCCCCAGTGGCCGCCCTGATCGGTTTGCAAATTCCGCTCCTCGATGCATGGGACGCGGGCCCGTAGCCCGCTGCCCATCGGCGGACTATCGGTCAGGGTACGATGCGCAGGGCCCCGCCGCGGCGCGGGTCGCCCGCCCCGACGAACCGCCGGCCGTCGAAAACCACCGTATGGGTTCCGCCGAAGAACAGGTTGGGTTCGTCCCACAATTGATGGTGCGGCCAATGGTCGGTCAGCAGGCGCACGCAGTCGGTGGCAAACCCGGGTTCGATGCTGATCTTGCCACGTTCCATATGGATGCGCGGTGCTCCGACCGCCGCGTCGGGCGGCATGCCGAAATCGATTAGGTTGCAGAGCGTCTGCAGGATGGCGGTGCGCAGTCGGTTCGAGCCCCCTGAGCCCAGGGCGATCAGACGCCCGGCGTGCTCGGCGACGGTCGGCGCCATCATGGACGAGACCCGCACGTCCTCGCGCCAGCGGTGGAACCCCTGCGGGTTCAGGTCCTCCTCGCCGAGCATGTTGTTCAGCATGATACCGGTGCCGGGCAGGACATGGCCGCAGCCCTCGCCGTTCGACAGGGTCAGCGAGGCGGCGTTGCCCCGGGCGTCGAGCACGCTGACCTGGGTGGTGCCGCGGGTGGCGACGGGATGGCCGTGCAGTGCCCGGCGGTAACGTTCCACCCAGTCGTCGTGCAGGAGCCGTTCGTCGGCCGGGCCGGTGCTGCGCGCCAGATTGGTCTGCTCCATGACCCGCGCCAGGGTCAGCAGGTGCTCCGGCGCGCCGAACGCGCCCCCCCCAAGGTCGTGCTTCGCCAGCAGGGCCAAGGCAAAGGCGATGAGCAGGCCGCCGGACGACGGCAGGGGATTGAGGTAGAGCCGGGCGTCGCGGTAGTCGTGCCGCAGCGGGGTCCGTCGGCGGGTGCTGTAACCGGCAAGATCCTCGGCACCGAGCTGTCCGCCCTGGTGCTCGCAGAGCGCCACCAAAGCCCGCGCCATCTCGCCCTCGTAAAACAGCCGGTCACCTTCGGTCGCCAGCCGCTCCAGGGTATCGGCGAGCTCAGGCTGGCGCATGCGCTCGCCCGCGCCGTAGAGCCTCTTCGTGTCCTCGGGACTCGCATACAGGGCCCGCGCCCCGGCGGTGGCGAGATAGATGGGCGCGACAATGCCGAAGATGTACGACTGCAGGTGGTTGACCCGCACGCCGTCGCGTGCCGCCGCGACCGCCGGCTCGACGATCCGGCGCATGGGCACGCTGCCCAGCTCGCGGTGCACGTCGAACAGGCCCCGTACTGTCCCCGGTGTGGCCAGGGAACCCAAGCCGATGTGAAACTCCTGTTTGGCAGTGCCGAAGTCGGCGACGATGGGGTAGAACTCAATCTCGTCCAGCGCGCGCTTACGCCGCGGGGTCTGCACGAAGAAATCGTAGACGCGGGTCTCACCAGCCCCGGTCCTGGCAGTGAGAAAGCCGCCACCACCCAGCGAGGTCAGCACCGGCTCGGCGACGCAGGCCATGCACAGGGCGGCCAGCGCCGCGTCGAAGGCATTGCCGCCAGCCTCCAAGAGCAGGGCCCCGGCCTCGGCGGTCTGTGGGTGTCCAGCGGCGACAGCCCCCATCGCGGTCATGTGCTCTCCTCGGTCTGTAGAAGGGTCGGCAAAAGATCCCGCCGTGTTCCGCAAAAGCCCCAAGGGCCCCAGCCCCGGAATTGACCATTTTCAATGCTGAGCCTGACAACAGCCTGTAGCCTTAGCGCAACACTCGGGGCACCCCCCGACCCCATGCACAAGAGGGCCCAGCCCATGTCCGAGCCGACGGCCGACCCACGGCTGCGCCATTTCCCCGTCTCCTTTTT
The DNA here is from genome assembly GCA_041307765.1 of Chromatiaceae bacterium. Classification (GTDB taxonomy): domain Bacteria; phylum Pseudomonadota; class Gammaproteobacteria; order Chromatiales; family Chromatiaceae; genus DYRB01. Next base: position 21,924 of record JBFZCW010000052.1, on the reverse strand, counting down.
CGCCATGGTCATGGGCCTGACCGGACTTGCCATCGCCTGGCAGAAGGCTCAGGCCACCTTTGCCCTGCCAGCGGACCTGGGCACACCCATTCTGATACTGGCCGGGGGGCTCTTCTGCGTACTCCTCGGCCTCTACCTGACCAAGCTGGTGCGATACCGTGCCGCCGTCCTCGCCGAGCTGGGCCACCCCATCCACCTCAATTTCTTCCCGACCATCTCCATCAGCCTGCTCCTGCTGGCCATGGGCACCTTGCCCTATTGGCCCGGCGTCGCCGGGGTGCTGTGGGTCCTGGGCAGCAGCCTCCACCTGCTCCTGACGCTCTACATCATGGGCGTATGGATCCACCATGAGCACTTCGAGATCCACCACATCAACCCCGCCTGGTTTATCCCCATGGTGGGGAACGTACTGGTACCCATCGCCGGGGTCCCCCTGGGGTTCATCGAGATTGCCTGGTTCTTCTTCAGCATCGGCATCCTGTTCTGGCTGATCCTGTTCACCATCATCGTCTACCGCATGCTGTTCCATCACCCGCTGGCGGAGCGGCTCATGCCGACCTTCTTCATCCTCATCGCCCCGCCGGCGGCGGGCTTCATCGCCTACCTGCAGCTTAACGGGGCGCTGGACCCCTTCGCCCGAGTCCTGTACTACAGCGGCCTCTTCCTGACCCTGCTGCTGGCAACCCAGGTCGGGCGCTTTCTGCGCATCCCCTTCTACCTGTCGTGGTGGGCCTACGCGTTCCCCCTGGCGGCCATCGCCATCGCCACCCTGGTCATGTACGAGCACACGGGCGTGGTCGCTTTCGCCGGTCTGGCCTGGGTCTTGCTCACCCTGGTGACCCTGGTGGTGGTCTTTCTGCTCGCGCACACCGCCGGTGCAGTGGCCGCGCGCCGCGTCTGCGTGCCGGCTCCCTGAGGCCGGCCTTCCCCTCATCCGAGGAACATCGCCCGTGAAACAGACCCTGCTGCAGGAAAAGTACCCGATCTACTGCCTGGAGCTCGACCGCGCCGACACCCGCTACCGAAATGTGGACGAGATCATGGACTACCTCAAGGGGTGCGTTGCGGCCCACGCCTCGGCCTGCTTCATCGCGGACTTCGACCACTATGCCCACACCCGATCACTGCCCTACGGGCAGATCGGGGAAGGCATCCTGGCGGCCCGGAACCTGGTCTTCTGCTTCGGCATCACCCTGCCAGACCCCCACGTCCTTGCGGTGCGCCCGCGCTCCATCGGAGTGGCGGAGACCGCCGAGGGCTTTCTGATCACTTTCATGGAGGCCCCCATGCCTGTGGCCAACACCGCCATGGAGGAGTGGGCCAAGGGCCTGCGCAACCTGTCCAAACCCATCCAATCCAGCACCGAAGGAGAGCCCGCATGCGCATCGGCGTGACCAGCCAGAACTTCCGGACCATCACAGGCCACGCGGGCAAGACCCGGCGCTTCCTGGTCTACGAGGCGACCCCGGGGGCCGAGCCTCAGGAGATCGAGCGGCTCGACCTGCCGCTGGAGATGTCCCTGCACGAGTACCACGGCGACGACCACCCCCTGTTCACCCTGGATGCCCTGATCACCCAGGGACACGGCCAGGGTTTCGCCCAGCGCCTGGCCCGATACGGGGTGCAGGTCATCGCAACCGCCGCATCGGATCCGCTGGCCGCGGTGCGGGCCTTGGCCGCAGGTGACCCGCTGCCGGCCGCCCTCCCCCACGAGCACGGCCAGGAGCAGGGCCACGACCAAGCACACCACCTGAGCGGTGAGGCAGTGCCAGTGACCTCGGGCAAAGGCGGCTAGCCCCCCAGCAACGCAGCGAGCCCCAGCGGTCGCTAACACCGTCTGGGGGAACCCTCTTCAATCCCTGACCAAAGTCAGCCCAACCGCTCAGATGGCCCCGGCCTATACCCGATGGAGGCCAATGGACATTGCGGATTCTTGTGTTCAGCGAGGACGGCGGTCGCGTATGCTCTCGCCGGACTCCCCCCCTGCCACCGCCCTGACCCTGGCATGAGACCCACCCCCAAACCGAAACGCTGGTGAGACAGACATGCTGGACAGCACCATGATCGAGCTCTCGCGGTGGCAGTTCGCCTCCACCGCCCTATACCACTTCATCTTCGTGCCGCTAACCCTTGGCATGGTCTGGATCCTGGTCATCATGGAAAGCGTGTACGTGATGACCGGCCGTGAGATCTACAGGGACATGACCAAGTTCTGGGGCAAGCTCTTCGGCATCAACTTCGCCCTGGGCGTCACCACGGGGCTCACCATGGAGTTCCAGTTCGGGACCAACTGGTCCTACTACTCCCACTATGTCGGCGATGTCTTCGGCGCCCCCCTCGCCATCGAGGGACTCATGGCCTTTTTCCTGGAGTCCACCTTCATCGGGCTCTTCTTTCTCGGCTGGGAACGTCTGACCAAGGTCCAGCACCTCACTGTCACCTTCCTCATGGCCCTGGGCTCCAACCTCTCGGCCCTGTGGATCCTCATTGCCAACGGCTGGATGCAGAACCCGGTGGGCTCGGAGTTCAGCTACGAGACCATGCGCATGGAGATGACGAGCTTCGGCGAACTCCTGCTTAACCCCGTGGCCCAGGTCAAGTTCGTCCACACGGTCGCCGCCGGCTATGTCACCGCCTCCATGTTCGTGCTCGGAATCTCCTCCTATTACATGCTCAAGGGGCACGACCTGGCCTTCGCCAAACGCTCCTTCTCGGTGGCGGTGGGCTTCGGCCTGGCCTCGATCCTGTCGGTGATCCTGCTCGGGGATGAGAGCGGCTACGAGGTCGGCGACGTGCAGAAGACCAAGCTGGCGGCCATCGAGGCGGAATGGGAGACCGAGCCCCCGCCCGCCGCCTTCACCCTAATCGGTTTTCCGGACAACGAGGCCCAGGAGACTCATGGCGCGGTCAAGGTCCCTTACCTGCTTGGCCTGATCGCAACCCGCTCCCTGGACACCCCGGTGACCGGACTCAAGGACTTGATCCTCCAGCACGAACAACGCATTCGCAGCGGCATGATCGCCTACCACTACCTGGAGCGCCTGCGCGGCGGCCAGGACACGGATGCCAACCGGGCCGTCTTCGAGGACCACCGGCAGGACCTGGGTTACGGGCTCCTGCTCAAGGCCTACACGGCCGATCCGGCCCAGGCGACGGAGGAGCAAATCAAGCAGGCGGCCAGGGACTCGATTCCGCAGGTCGCGCCGCTGTTCTGGAGTTTCCGCGTGATGGTCGCCGCAGGCGCCTGGATGCTGGTCCTGATGGTGCTCGGTTTCTACTACAACGCCAAGCGGGTCATCGAGCACAAGCGGTGGCTGCTGCGGCTGTTCCTGTTCAGCATCCCGGTGCCCTGGATCGCCGTGGAAACCGGCTGGTTCGTCGCCGAGTTCGGCCGTCAGCCCTGGGCCATCGGCGAGGTCCTGCCCACCGCCATCGCCGCCTCCAGCCTGACCGTGGCGGACCTAGTGATCAGCCTGACGGCCTTCGGCGTCTTCTACAGCGTGTTGCTGGCCATAGGGCTGTACCTGATGTTCAAGTTCGCCCGCCTGGGACCCAGTTCCCTGCACACCGGGCGCTATCACCGCGAGCACCCCCTGACCGCCGGCACGGCTACCCTGGCCAACCAGCCGCAGCGGCAATCGGACTAGGACCCACCACACAGGCAGCGCGCCATGATCATCGACTACGAAACCCTGAAGCTCCTCTGGTGGGTGCTGGTCGGCATCCTCTTCATCGGCTTTGCCGTCACCGACGGCATGGACATGGGGGTAGGCATGCTGTTGCCCTTCCTGGGTAAGAAGGACATCGAGCGGCGGGTCATCATCAATACGGTGGGCCCCCACTGGGACGGCAACCAGGTCTGGCTCATCACCGCCGCCGGGGCCATCTTCGCCGCCTGGCCGCTGGTCTATGCGTCCGCCTTCTCGGGTTTCTACTTCGCCATGCTGCTGGCCCTGTTCGGGCTCTTCTTCCGCCCGGTGGGGTTTGACTATCGCAGCAAGATCGAGGACCCGCGCTGGCGCAATAGCTGGGACTGGGGGCTGTTCATCGGCGGACTGGTGCCGGCCCTGATCTTTGGCGTAGCCTTCGGCAACCTGCTCCAAGGGGTCCCCTTCCACCTGGACACCCTGCTGCGGCCCTATTACACGGGCAGCTTCTTCGGGCTTCTCTGGTCTCGTGAACACGGGCCCTTCGCCCTGCTCGCCGGGCTGATCAGCGTGGCCATGCTGGCGATGCATGGGGCGATCTGGCTGCAACTGCGCACCGCCGAGCCCATCTCGACCCGCGCCAAGGGGGCGGCCAGGGTCTGGGGTCTGGTGACCATCATCGCCTTCGGCCTGGCCGGGGTCTGGCTGGTCTTCGGCATCGAGGGCTACCGAGTCGTCTCCATGCCGGCCCTCGACGCCATGCCCAATCCGCTCACCAAGGAGGTGGTTCGCGAGGCGGGGGCCTGGCTGGCCAACTACCAAACCTACCCCGCGAGCATCGCCTTTCCGGTGTTGGGCTTCGTCGGTCTGGGGCTCGCCGTGGTCCTGTCCATCCTCGACCGCCCAGGGGCCGGCCTGGTCCTGAGCAGCCTGGGGATCACGGGGATCATCATGACCGCCGGGGCGGCCATGTTCCCCTTCATCATGCCCTCCAGCACCAACCCCAACAGCAGCCTGATCGTCTGGGATGCGGTCTCCAGCCACTTGACCCTCTCCATCATGTTCTGGGCGGCGATGATCTTCGTACCGATCATCATCGGCTACACCACTTGGACCTACACCAAGATGTGGCGCCGGGTGACGGTGGAGGAGATCGAGTCCCAGGAGCACCTGGCTTACTGAACGACACCGCCTGGTTGCGGCCGCTGTCAGCCTCTAGCCGGACGCTCACCCATCGATACGCTCAAACGACACTCGTCAGGAATCACCCATGTGGTACTTCGCCTGGATCCTTGGCGTCTTGCTGGCGCTGGCCTTCGGCGTGATCAACGTCATGTGGTATGAGGCCGAGCAGTGCCTCGGCGACCCCGAGGACGACCCGCGCAGGGCGTGAGGAACCTTTTCTGCCGGCCCTGCGGCCTGAAACCTTGTCGGTGGGCGGCATCATGGCTGTCATGCCCCGCCGGCGGACCCGCCCTACCCCTCGATCAGCCTTTGCAAGGCGTCCAGGGCTAGACCGCCCGAGCCGCGGCGGCGCTGGATATCGGCACCATGTTTGACGCCGATGTCTATTTCAGCGGTCTGGCCGCCGCAATGGGCATGGCCATCGCCGCCTGGCCGGTCAGCGTCCCGCTTCGCGACGTCAGCGTCGTCGACTCCATCTGAGAACCCTCTTCTTCTCCTCATGGGGGTGGATTACCAGGCCCAGGCACCGGCCATGGCCGGGCGGTCCCTGTTGGCCTTGTTCGTGCTGACGCTTTGGGCGGCGCGCCTGTGCGCCTTCGTCACCCTGCGCAACCGCGACCGGAGCGAAGACCGCCGCTACCAAGCTCTGCGCCGCGCCCATTCCTCGGGCTTCCGTTCACAGCCGGTCAACCGGGAGCGAGTGCTAGACCGCGGCCTGTGGCGCTACACCCGACACCCAAACTACTTTGGCGAGGCCTGCGTCTGGTGGGGTATCTATCTCCTGGCCCTGGGCGCTGGAGCCTGGTGGGCTCTGCCCTCCCCTATGCTGGTCCAGCTGCTGCTGCGCCTCGGGGGGATCGAACTGGTGGAGCGGGACATCGCCCTGCGCCGCCCCTCGTACCCCGACTATGCACGCCGCACCAACGCCTTCTGGCCGGGCCCACCGCGCCGATCGGGGTCCCGCCCTGCCTGACGTTCTTGCACCGCAGCCGCGACACGCAGCCCCCCCGCCTATCCACCCGTGCTGAACCACAAATTCGCTTTATCGAGCCGATAAAAAATGCGTTGCTTTATTAGTATCTGCTGATATACTGCTCACCATTCGAGGCGACGACGCCTCACCCGCTCCGAACCCAACCTTCAAACTCATAAAGAGATAAACAATGAACAAGATCGTCAAGCTTGCTGCTGTCACCTCCCTGGTCCTTGCCTCCGCTTCCGCCTCCGCCTGGTGGAACGGCCCGTCCAACGGCTTCAGCAACGGCAACGGCTTCGGTGACATGATGGACGAGTTCTTCGGTGACGGCTTCGCCACCGGCGACTTCGACATGAACATGAACACCAGCGCCTCCGGAAACGGGCGCGGCTGGGGCCGCGGCTACAACCGCTACCAGGGTAACAACGGCTACGGTTACGGCTACGCCCCTTACTACGGATCCCCCTACGGCTACGCCCCGGTGCCTCCGGTTGCGGTTGCCCCCCAGGGATACGCTCCGGTCGCTCCGGTGGCCCCGGCCGCCCAGTAAGGCCTGCGCCTGACCCGAATTCGGGCGGCTCACCGAGGGCCCCCCGGATAACAAAAGGCCCGGCGAACCTTAGGTTCGCCGGGCCTTTTTCCGTGATGCGCCCGAAGCTGGACCGGCCCTCGACGCCGGGGCAGGCCTCAGCCGCGCCGCCAGACGGTCCCCTGGGCCCCATCCTCTAGAACCACTCCGGCCGCGGTGAGGGCGTCGCGGATGCGGTCGGCCTCCGCCCAGTTCTTCCCTTTGCGCGCCTCTGAGCGTTCAGCGATCAACGCTTCAATACCGTCGTTGGACAATCCTGAAACCATAGTGGGAACATGCGCGGTCACAGAAACATGCGCTGTGGGCACCATCATTACCCCCTGTGCCTTAAAGTAGGCGTCCGGGTCGGACTGGAGGATTCCCAGTACCCCGCCGAGTTGCCGCAGCAGCGCACCCAGGGCCGCGGCGGTGCCCTCTTCGTCCGCACGCAGCCGATTAACCTCGCGTACCAGGTCGAACAACACCGCCAGGGCTACCGGGGTGTTGAAGTCGTCGTCCATGGCGGCACTAAACCGCTCCCGGAACGCCTCCCTACCGCTGGGAGCCACCTGCGGCAGACCACGCAAGGCGGTATAGAGGCGCGTCAGTGCCGCCCGGGCCGCCTGGAGGCTCTCGTCGTCATAGTTCAGCGGGCTGCGGTAATGGCTGGTGAGGATGAAGTAGCGCACTTCCTCCGGCCGGTACCGCTCCAGGATCTCCCGCACCGTGAAGAAGTTGCCCAGGGACTTGGACATCTTCTCCTCGTTCACCCGCACGAAGCCGTTGTGCATCCAGAGGTTGACGAAGGGCTCCCCCGTCGCCCCCTCGGACTGGGCGATCTCGTTCTCGTGATGGGGGAACTGCAGGTCCGCCCCGCCCCCGTGGATGTCGAAGTGGTTGCCCAGGGCGCACGTGGACATGGCCGAGCACTCGATGTGCCAACCGGGGCGCCCATCGCCCCAGGGGGACGTCCAGGCCGGCTCGCCTGGCTTGGCGGCCTTCCACAGGGCAAAGTCCAGGGGGTCGCGCTTGGCCTCGCCGACCTCGACCCGGGCGCCGGCGCGGAGATCCTCCGGGTCCTTCCCAGACAGCCGCCCGTAGCCGGGGAAGCTGCCCACCGCATAATAGACATCCCCGTTGTCCGCCAAGTAGGCATGACCGCGGGCGATAAGGGTCTCGATCATCCGCAGGATCTCGGGCATGTGGCCCGTGGCCCTGGGCTCATCGGTCGGGGGCAGGACACCGAGGGCACTGGCATCCTCGTGCATGGCCGCGATGAACCGCTCCGTCAGGGCCGAGAAGGGTTCGCCCCGCTCGTTGGCCCGATTGATGATCTTGTCGTCGATGTCCGTGATGTTGCGGATGTAGGTCACCTGGTAGCCCAGCTCACGCAGGTACCGATAGACCACGTCGAAGACGACCATGACCCGCGCATGCCCCAGATGGCAATAGTCGTAGACGGTCATGCCGCACACGTACATGCGGACCTTGCCAGGCTCGATAGGTCGGAAGACCGCCTTATCGCGGGTGAGGGTGTTGTAGATCTTGAGCATGGGGAGTGACCGCTGGGTCTGGGCAGGAAAGGCCTGACATGGTAGCAAAGCCCGCCTTCCCCACGAAGGGTCCCGCAGCTTCCACATCCGGGGTAAAGCCTCTAAGATTCGCGGTTCCTTCCAGACCCTTCCACGTACACCCCCAAGAGGACCCCCCAATGCGCCGTCTGTTTGCGACCGCGACCCTCCTCAGCGCCCTGATCGCGCTGACCCCACCGGCCCTGGCTGCCACGGAAGGCGGATCCGCGGAAAATGCCGGAGCAGCTCCCGGATTGGCCGCCAAACCCCAGGTCCTCATCAAGACCACTGCGGGGGATATCACCGTCGAGCTCGAACCTGGCAAGGCTCCGGCTACAGTCAAGAACTTCCTCACCTACGTGGACGACGGCTTCTACGCCGGAACCCAATTCCATCGGGTCATCAAGGGCTTCATGGTCCAGGGCGGCGGCTACACGGCCGACTTCACCGAGAAGCCAACCCACGGCCCCATACAAAACGAGGCCGAGCACGGGCTCAAGAACGACCGCGGCACCATCGCGATGGCGAGGACTGGCTATCCCCACTCTGCTACCGCCCAGTTCTTCATCAACCACGCGGACAACGCCTTCCTCAACCACCAGGCCAAGACCCCCAAGCGGTGGGGCTACACGGTCTTCGGGCATGTGGTCAACGGCATGGACGTGGTGGACAAAATCGCCGCCATGCCCACTGGGCCAGGTGCCAAGGGCCTGACCGATGTGCCCAAGACCCCCGTCCTCATCGAGAGCATTACCCGCGTGGACGCCAAGTAAGCGAGAATCCCAGCATGATCAAGCTCACCACCAACCACGGCGACATCCTCATCGAGCTCGACGCCGACAAGGCCCCCCTGACCGCCGCCAACTTCGAGCAATACGTCCGCGACGGTCATTACGACGGCACCCTGTTCCACCGCGTGATCAACGGCTTCATGATTCAGGGCGGCGGCTACACCAGCGACTTCTCGGAGAAGCGCACCCGCGCGCCCATCGAGAACGAGGCCAAGCACGGACTCAAGAACACCGCCGGGACGGTGGCCATGGCCCGCACAAACCAGCCCCACTCGGCCACGTCCCAATTCTTCATCAACGTCTCCAACAACGGTTTCCTGGACTATCCGGGTCAGGACGGCTGGGGCTATTGCGTCTTCGGCCGCGTGGTGGAGGGGATGGACGTGGTCGACGCCATCAAGGGCGTGCCCACTGGCAACAAACACGGCCATTCCGATGTGCCCAAGCAGGACGTGGTTATTCAGAGGGCCGAGGTCCTCGCATAGCCAAATCCAGGTCCCGGCCGGAACCCCCGGAGCCACACCAGCGGTGTCGGCGTCCAATCAGGATCTAGGTTGCCCCTATCCTGGTTCCCCGGCCGCCGCGTCCCTATCGGCACCCGCGGGATCGACCCTTGCCTGAGACCCTGTTCATCTCAGACCTGCACCTTTCGCCGGACCGGCCCGGTACTGTGGCGCTGTTCCTGCGCTTTCTGGTGAGCCGAGCCCGGTCCGCAAGACAACTCTACATCCTGGGCGACCTGTTCGACGCCTGGATCGGCGACGACGATGACAGCCCGCCGGGACCGGCCGTGCGCGCCGGGCTGCGCGCCCTGACCGCATCCGGGACCGCCTGCCTCCTGATGCACGGCAACCGAGACTTCCTCATCGGGCGCAGGTTCTCCCGCGACACCGGTTGCACCCTGCTACGTGACCCGACGCGCATCGACCTGGATGGCACCTCGACGCTGCTCATGCACGGCGACCTCCTGTGCACCGACGACGTCGCCTATCAGCAGTTTCGACGGCGCACACGCAACCCACTGATACAGCAAGTGTTCCTTTGGATGCCCCTGGCCCGCCGGCGGGCGCTCGCCGCCGACTATCGCCGCAGGAGCGGGGCGGCCACGGCCATGAAGGCCGAGGGCATCATGGACGTCAACCTGGAGACGGTGCAGGCCTATCTGCGCCGCCACGGCGTCCAGACCCTGATCCACGGCCACACCCATCGCCCCGCCGATCACCGCCTGACCCTGGACGGGCTTGAGGTCTCCAGGCGCGTCCTCGCCGAGTGGCACCCCGACCACGCCGAGGTATTGGTCTACGCCGATGGGCGCTTCCTCAGGGAGTTTTTAACCCTCGACCCGGCAACCGGAACGGCCAGTGGAGGCGCCCGAAGTCCAGGCCAGTGACCCAGAAGCCGGTGGTCAGTCCTCGCCGCCGGCCGAGTCCCAGGCGATCAGCTCGCGGAGCACGGCGGTGGCGTAGGCTCCGGCCCGGAGGCTGAAGGACAGCTCCAGCCCATCCTCACCGATCCAGCCCCAGGCCCAATCGGCCACGGGCAGGCGCAAGGCACGGCGCTGCTGCTCAAGCCCAGCGGCTGCCAGCCCCCGAACCCAGGACTCGAACCCCGACAGGGCGCTTGCCTCCACCGCCCCGGCTTCACCCGCAGCAGCTGACACACCCCGACCCCACAGGGGCCCGCTGGGATGAATGTCGCCGGCCCGGGTGCGGGCAACGAGTGCTGGGTCGACGGTCCCAGCCGCAAAAAAGGACCCGGAGCCGGCGAGCTGCATGCAATCGCCGGGCAGGGGCCGGTCCCAGTCTCCGCGCTCGACCCGCAGGGCCAGGACCTGGTTGAAAAGCTGGGAGCGTGCGGCGGACAGCCAGAGGCCGCGCTGGTGACGCGGGGGCCGGCGGATCTCCCCGGCAAACAGGGCCTGGGCGCGAAGCAGATTGCCCTCGCCGCGCCCGAAGCGCTGTTCGCCGAAGTAGTTCGGCACACCCCGCCGTGAGACCTGATCCAGCCGCCGGACCAGCCCGACCCGATCCCCGACGAAGCCGCGCACCCGAATGCGGAAGCGGTTGCCCTCCAGAGCGCCGGGCCTAAGCTTGCGGCGGTGGTGGTGCGACTCCAACACGATGAAGCTGTCCGCCGCCAGGGCGGACCAGTCCGGGCCGCCGTGCACGCCGGTATGGACGCAGAACCATTGGGTGGTGACGGCATGGCGGTCCTTGAGCCCCGCCCAACTCACCGCCTGCTGGGGCAACCCGGCGAAGGCGGCGATCTGCCGGGCGACCCATTCGGTATTGGCGTCGGTCTTGCGCACGCGCAGGAGTTGGTGCTCCCCCTCCCCATCCGGGACAAAGCCCAGGACCTCATCGACGACGAAGTCCTCGGCGCACGCGCGCAAGCGCCCACGCCCGGCCGGGCCGCCCCAGGCCCTGGGCAGGGCGGCGAAAGGGCGCCAGATGGGAGCCGACGGAGCCAGCGAGCCGGCGGTCATTCCCGCAGCAGGACCACCGCGAAGGCCGCGATGCCCTCGCCCCGCCCGGTGAAGCCCATGCGCTCCGTGGTCGTCGCCTTGACGTTCACCCGTTCCACGGGACAGGCCAGGTCCATGGCCAGGACCCGGCTCATGTCCTCAACGAAGGGGGCTAGGCGGGGATGTTGCGCCACAATGGTGAGATCGGCGTTGTGCACCGCCAGCCCCCGTCCCATCAAGCTCTCCATGACGCGCCGCAGCAGGATACGGCTGTCGATCCCGGCATAGGCGGCATCGGAATCCGGAAAGTGGCCACCGATGTCCCCGAGCCCCGCCGCGCCCAGGAGGGCATCGCACAGGGCGTGTATCACCACATCGCCATCGGAATGGGCGGCCATTCCCTCAGGGTGCGGAATCCTGACGCCTCCGAGGACCAGCGGCCGACCAGCCGCAAAGCGGTGGGCATCGATGCCCTGTCCAATCAGCATAGGCGCCCCTGCTGTTCCAGGAAAAACTGGGCCAGGGGGACATCCTCTGCCCGGGTGATCTTGATGTTGTCCCCGTGACCCTCGATCAGCCGGGGGTGAAGCCCCAGCAGCTCCACCGCGCTGGCATCGTCTGTGACCAGTCGCCCGGCATCCAGAGCCACTTCCAGCGCCCGGCGCAGCAGCCCGAGGCGGAAGGCCTGCGGGGTGAACGCGTGCCAGAGGCCCTCGCGCGGGACCGTCGCCTCGATGCGGTCTGCCGGACCCGCCTGTTTCATGGTGTCACGCACAGGGACGCCCAGAATGCCGCCGACCGGGTCGTCCTCCAGCCCGGCGATGAGGCGGTCCAGATCGGCAGGGCGCAGGCAGGGCCGGGCGGCGTCGTGGACCAGCACCCAGTCGTCGCCCGCCGCACGCCCCGCCAAGGCAAGGAGGGCATTGCGCACGGAGTGACAGCGCTCGGCACCTCCGGAGACAGTCCAGACCCGAGGGTGGCTCGCGTGCAAGGTCTGGGGCCAAAGGGCATCGTCCGGGTCCAGTGCGACCACGACCCCCCGCACATGCGGGTGATCGAGCAGGGTAGCCAGAGTGAGGTCGATGACCTTCCGCCCCGCGAGTTCGAGATACTGCTTCGGGACGACCGAGCCCACTCGGCGCCCCACCCCGGCCGCGGGGACCAGGCCCCACCAAGCCGCGCCGCCACCCGCGGTAGCCCCGGCACCGATACCCGCCGCAACGGGACTCACGGCTCAGGTCCAGGTCTTGGTCCCGGCTTCGCTTCAGGCTTCGGTGCTGCCGTCGATCCCGACCTGGATCCCAAGTTAGATCCCGGCTCGGCTTCAGTCTTCGGTCCTGAATTGGGGGTCGCCGACTGGCCCTCGATCACCTGCAGAAAGACCTCGCCCGGCTTGATCATGCCCAGATCCATCCGGGCGCGTTCCTCCAGGGCCTCGTTGCCGGACTTGAGGTCCGCAACCTCTGCCGCCAGGGCTTGGTTGCGGGCGCGCAGTTGGGCCAACTCCTGCGTCTGCCTGGCAATGTCCGCCTTGAGGGCATGGACCTCCGCCAGGCTCCCCTCGCCCACCCACAGGCGATACTGCAGCCAGCCGAGCAGGAGCAGGAGTGTGAAGATCAGGATACGCATGTCGGGGGCAGGCGCCGCAACCGGCAGTTGCCGCGGCGCCCGCCAGGCTCACAGCCAGCGGAAGGCGCCGCGGCCGGCGTAGACGGCCTCATCGCCGAGCTGTTCCTCGATGCGCATCAACTGGTTGTACTTCGCAACACGATCCGAGCGCGAGAGAGAACCGGTCTTGATCTGCCCCGTGTTGGCGGCCACCACCAGGTCCGCGATGGTTGCATCCTCGGTCTCGCCGGAGCGATGGGAGACCACCGCCGTATAGCCCGCCTCATGGGCCATGTCGATGGCCGCGCGGGTCTCCGTCAGGGTACCGATCTGGTTGACCTTGATGAGGATGGAGTTTGCCACACCGCGCTCGATCCCCTGCTTGAGGATTTTGGTGTTGGTGACAAAGATATCGTCACCGACCAGCTGGATGCGGTTGCCCAGTCGCTCGGTGAGGAGCTTCCAGCCGTCCCAGTCACCCTCGGCCATGGCGTCCTCGATGGACAGGATGGGGTACCGATCCACCCAGCCGGCGAGCAGGTCGATGAGCCCCGCGGAGTCGAGCTTGCGGCCCTCGCCCGCCAGGTCGTAAAGCCCGTCCTTGTAAAACTCGGAGGCAGCCACGTCCAACCCGAGGTAGATATCCCTCCCCGCCTTGAAGCCGGCCTTGTCGATGGCCGTCAGGATGACCTCGATGGCAGCCTCGTTGGAGGCCAGGTTAGGCGCGAAGCCGCCCTCATCGCCCACGGAGGTGGCCATGCCCTGGGCGGCCAAGACAGCCTTCAAGGCGTGAAACACCTCAGCCCCGTAGCGCACGGCCTCCCGCAGGCTCCCCGCCCCTACGGGCAGGATCATGAACTCCTGGAAGTCGATGCTGTTGGCGGCATGGGCCCCGCCGTTGATGATGTTCATCATGGGGACAGGCAGGCGGTAGATGCCGGTGCCCAGGTATTGGTATAGCGGCATGGCGCGCTCCTGCGCCGCGGCGTGGGCTGCCGCCAGCGACACCCCGAGCAGTGCATTGGCGCCCAGGCGCTCCTTGTTTTCGGTCCCGTCCAGGTCGATCAGCTTGCGATCCAGGCCAGCCTGGTCGCCGGCCTCCATGCCGAGGAGGGCGTCGCGCAGCGCGCCGCGGATGTTGGCCACCGCTTTGAGGACGCCCTTGCCGCCATAACGGGACTTGTCCCCGTCGCGCAGCTCCAGGGCCTCCCTGGAGCCCGTGGAGGCACCGGACGGGACCGCTGCCCGGCCCAGCGCCCCGTCGGCGGTGATGACATCGGCCTCGACGGTGGGATTACCGCGGGAATCGAGGATCTCCCTGGCGCGGATATCGATGATCTCGGACATGGGCCTTGCTCCTTAAAGTTGGGGAAACGGAAGCGGTACGACGAATGGGTGGCAACACGTCAATGGGGCCCGCGACGGAACACAGATGGACCCGAACCAATCCGAACCGCGGCTCGTGACAGCTCCAGGGACCGCCAAGACCTGATGTCAGCGTCTGGACTGAATTCGATTTCTCGTTCACCTGCGGAGCAATGGTCTTCGCGGGTTCAGAGGAGATCCTCAATGAACCCGTCGCACTTGACCAGTCGGTCGATCTGTACCAGGGTCTCCAGGAGCTCGCGCATACGGCCCAAGGGCCAGGAATTCGGTCCGTCGCTCAAGGCGCGCTCCGGGTCTGGGTGGGTCTCCACGAAGAGCCCCGCCACCCCGGCCGCCACCGCGGCACGAGCCAGGACAGGTACGAACTCGCGCTGGCCGCCGGAGCTATCGCCCCGCCCACCGGGGAGCTGCACCGAGTGGGTGGCATCGAAGACGACCGGGCAGCCCGTCTCGCGCATCACCACCAGGGCGCGCATGTCGGAGACCAAGTTGTTGTAACCGAAAGAGACACCCCGCTCGCAGACCATGATGCGATCGTTGCCGGTGGCCCTGGCCTTCTCAACCACCCGCTTCATGTCCCACGGGGCAAGAAACTGGCCCTTCTTGATGTTGACGGGCTTGCCCTGGCTCGCCACGGCGCGGATGAAGTTCGTCTGGCGGCAGAGGAAGGCCGGGGTCTGGAGGACGTCCACCACGGCGGCGACCTCGGCGAGCGGTGTGTCCTCGTGGACATCGGTGAGGATCGGGACCCCGATGCGGCTGCGGACTCCCTCCAGAATGCGCAGCCCCTCCTCGATCCCTGGGCCGCGGAAACCATTGACGGAGGAACGGTTGGCCTTGTCAAAGGAGGACTTGTAGATGAAGGGGATACCCATGCGTGCGGTCACCTCCTTAAGCCGCCCGGCAGTCTCCTGGGCCAGCCCCTCGCCCTCGATGACGCAGGGCCCTGCGATCAGGAACAGGGGCCGATCAAGCCCGACCTCGAATCCCGCCAGGTCCATCAGGCGGCCTCCGCCCGGGTGCGCTCCCGCTGCGCGACCGCGGCCTCGATGAAGCCGCAGAAGAGTGGGTGGCCGTCGCGCGGCGTCGAGGTAAACTCCGGGTGGAATTGGCAGGCGATGAACCAGGGGTGATCGGGAAGCTCGATGATCTCCACGAGCCGCCCGTCCAGGGACCAGCCGGAAAAGCGCATGCCACCGTCCTTGAGCAGGTCCAGATACCTGTTGTTGAACTCGTAACGGTGTCGGTGACGCTCGCGGATCTGGGGTTTGCCGTAGACCCGCCTGGCCAGGCTGCCCGGCTCCAGGCGGCAGTTCTGCCCGCCCAGTCGCATGCTGCCGCCGAGGTCGGAGTGCTCGTCGCGCCGCTCGACCTGCCCCGCCTCATCGCGCCATTCCGTGATCAGGGCGATCACCGGGTGGGGGGTGTCCTGCTTGAACTCGGTGCTATGGGCCCCTTCGAGCCCGGCCACATCGCGGGCGTATTCGATGACCGCCACCTGCATCCCCAGGCAAATGCCAAGGTAGGGGATGCGCTCTTCTCGAGCGAAACGCACGGCGCGGATCTTGCCCTCGATCCCGCGCTGGCCGAAGCCGCCGGGGACCAGGATGGCATCGATGCCGGCCAGGCAGCCGCAACCCTCCCGCTCGATCTCCTCGGAGTCCACGTAGCGGACGCGGACCTTGGTCCCGGTATGGACGCCGGCGTGGGCCAGTGCCTCCGATAAGGATTTATAGGCCTCGGTCAGGTCCATGTACTTGCCGACCATGGCCACATCGACCTCCCGCTGGGGGAAGTCGAAGCCGTGCAGGACGCGCTGCCATTCGCTCAGGTCCGCCGCCGGGACGTCCAACCCAAACTGGCGCACCACCAGGTCGTCGAGCCCCTGCTCGTGCAGCAGGAGCGGGATGCGGTAGATGTTGTCCGCGTCCACGGCCGAGATGACCGCCGCCTCGGGGACATTGGTGAACAGGGCGATCTTCTTGCGTTCGGCGTCCGGCAGCCGCTGCTCGGCCCGGCACAGCAGGACGTCGGGCTGGATGCCGATGGACCGCAACTCCTTGACGGAGTGCTGGGTCGGCTTGGTCTTGATCTCCCCGGCCGAGCGGATGTAGGGGACGAGCGTCAGGTGCATGAACAGCGCATTCTCCCGCCCCAACTCCACACGCATCTGGCGGATCGCCTCCAGGAAGGGCAGCGATTCGATATCGCCCACGGTCCCGCCGATCTCCACCATGGCAACGTCCACCTTGTCCGCCCCCAGGCGCACGCTGGCCATGATCTCATCGGTGATGTGAGGAATGACCTGGACGGTGCGCCCCAGGTAGTCCCCGCGGCGCTCCTTGCGGATCACCGCCTCATAGATCTGACCGGTGGTGAAGTTGTTGTTGCGGCCCATGCGGGCGCGCAGAAAACGCTCGTAGTGACCGAGGTCCAGATCCGTCTCGGCCCCATCGTCGGTGACATAGACCTCGCCGTGCTGGAACGGACTCATGGTCCCCGGATCCACGTTGATGTAAGGGTCCAGCTTGATCATGGTCACCGAAAGCCCCCGGGCCTCCAGCAACGCCCCTAGGGATGCCGCCGCGATGCCCTTGCCGAGCGACGACACAACACCGCCGGTGATGAAGATGTACTTAGTCATAAGGGGGAGGGGGAAAAGGCAGGGGCCCGGGTGGCCTGACACGCTACCAAATTAACGGGGTCGCCTCAACGCGAGCCGAGACCCCGCCTTGGCCTACCGCCAGCCCGCACGCTGCCGCCCCTGCCCCAAAACGTCGTGGGGCGATTGCGACGGACCGGGCCCAAGACGAACCATGGGCGGCCCATAAATTAAATAAAAGTATCTATTAGGTCATAAACAATCTATAGTGCAACTGTTCGCAAAAGCGAACTTTTCCGACCCTGCCTCGATGCTACTAAAGGTCTACTTAATGAGCATGGGTCCTTTCTGATCGATTTCTCGACCCCTTGTGGAGTGTCACATGCGCAAACTTGCAAAGATTATTGGTGTTGCCGCGGTTGCCGGCGCGGCTGCCTTCTCGATGAATTCCGCCCAAGCCTGGGGCGGCCCCTGGGGCGGCGGTGGGCCCTGGGGCGGCGGTGATCGCGGCTACGGCGGCGGAGACGGCATGGGCGATTGGATGAACGACTGGATGGGCGACGGCTCCGGCGACTTCAACATGAACATGAGCGGCGGCGGCAGTGGCCGCGGCTACGGTCGCGGTCGCGGCTACGGTCGCGGCTACGGCTACGGCGACGGCTACGGCTACGGCGGCGGCGGCTACGGCCCCTACGGCTACGGCGGTCCTGGCGGTTGGGGTGGGCCTGGCTACGGCTACGGCGCCCCTGCCATGCCTTACGCCGCGCCGGTTGCCCCGGTTGCCCCGGCCGCTCCGGCCCCGGCCCAGGCTAGATAAGGCAGCCTGAACCCAGGGGCGGCCCCGCCGACCCTGTCCCCTCGGGGATATCAAAAAGGCCGCGCCCAGAGCGCGGCCTTTTTTTTGCCGGCCCCTGGCAGCGGCGCGTAATGGTGCATCTGCTTGATCCAGATCAACCGAAAGCCCAAAATAGACGGACTCGACTGTGGGGAACGCCGGCTGTGACACAAGATAAGGTCATCTCTTTCGAGACGATACGGGTCGCTTGCAAAAACTGCACCCTGTCCACCCTGTGCCTGCCCATGGGGCTGGCCCCGGACGACGTGGAGCGGCTCGACAGCATCGTCAAGCACAGCAAACCGCTGCATCGCGGCGACTACCTGTTTCGCAGCGGCGAGAATTTCCGCTCCCTTTTTGTCGTCAAGACCGGCTCAGTCAAGACCTATTCTCCTAGCGAGGAAGGCGGGGAGCAGGTCCTCGGGTTCCACCTCCCGGGGGAGGTCATCGGGCTGGACGCCATCGACACCGAGGTCCATGCCTGCTCCGCCCGAGTCCTCGAGACCTCTGCGATCTGCGAGCTGCCCTTCCCCCGGCTCGAAGAGCTCACTGCCACAATCCCCTCCCTCCAGCACCAGATGTACCGTCTCCTGAGCAAGGAGATCAGTCACGACACCGAGATGCTCCTGCTGCTCGGCAAGAAAAATGCCGAGGAGCGCTTGGCCACCTTCCTGGTCAACATGTCCCGGCGACTGCATCAACGTGGGCTGTCAGCGACCGATTTTCACCTCAGCATGTCGCGCCACGAAATCGGCAACTATCTGGGTCTCGCCGTAGAGACCGTCAGCCGGATCTTTACCCGATTCCAGGAAGAGGGGCTCCTCAAGGTCGACCGCAAACACGTACAGTTCCTCAACCTGGCTGGAATCGAGGCGGTGCTGGGTCAGGCCGTGCCGGACAGCCACCGGGTCCGGTCGAGCTGATCAGGACTCGATCATCTGGTCCAGGGTGTGGCCCGGCCGGACCATGGGCAGAACGTTTTCTGCCTTGTCGATCCAGACGTCCACCAGCACGGGCCCCGGGTCCGCCAGGGCCGCACCGACGCCGGCGCGCAACTGCCCGGCCTCGCGGATGCGCTGGGTCTTGAGTCTCGGATAGACGTAGCGCAGCCCGGTGAGGTTGGGGATCTGGCGACGGCAGGTCTGATCCATGTCGGTGCAGTCGGCGTCGCACTCGCTGGTGCGCGACAGGCAGGTCTCGTAGTGATGGCCGTCGTCCATCATGTCCTCCCACTGGCGCACCATCCCCAGATAACTGTTGTTGAGCACGAACATCTTGAGCGGGATGCGGTTCGCCACGACGGTGCCGAGCTCCTGAATGTTCATCTGGAAGCTCCCATCGCCGTCGATCAGGACCACTGGCCGGCTGGGATCAGCGAACCAGGCCCCGATGGCCGCTGGCAACCCGAAGCCCATGGTCCCCAGCCCCCCCGAGCTGATCCACTGGCGCGGGCGGCGGAAGCGGTAGTACTGGGCGGCCCACATCTGGTGCTGGCCGACTCCGGTGACCAGGGTCGCATCCCCCTCCGTCAGCGCTGAGATCGCCTCGATGACCGCCTGAGGCTTGAGGTGGCCGTCGTTGAGATACGCCATGGGATTCATACCCCGCCAGCCGGCGACCCTGGCCATCCATGCGGCATGGCTCGCCGTTCGGCCGGCGGCCAGGGCGTAGTCCAGGAAGACGTCGAGCCCAGCCACCAGGCTGAGCTGGGTGGCGACGGTCTTATCGATCTCGGAGGGGTCTATATCCACGTGGGCAATGGTCTTGCCCGCCGCAAAACCCCGCACCGCCACCCGGTCATCGAAACGTCCGCCTAGCGTCAGGATCAGGTCCGCCTCGCGTAGGGCATAGTTGGCCGGGATCGTACCGTGCATCCCAGGCATACCGAGGTTGTGGGGCCGGTCGAAGGGGACGGACCCTAAGGCATTGAAGGTGGTCGTCACAGGGCAGTCGAAGGCCTCGGCGAAGCGGCACAGGGCAGCGCTGGCCCCGGCGTGGATCACCCCGCCGCCAGCCTTGACCACCGGGCGCTCGGCAGCCGCCAGGGCAGCGAGGATGGCATCTGCCGCGCCGGCGTCGAACGGGATGGCCTCGCGGTGGCGTTGTCGGGTCGGGTTCTGGCCCGTGACCCGCGCCAACTGCACGTCCTTGCAGATATCCACTACCACAGGCCCTGGGCGCCCGGTCTGTGCCAGGGCGTAGGCCTCGCGCAGGACCCACTCGAGATCACGCACGTCCTTCACCAGGTAATTGTGCTTGGAGATGGGCCGGGTGACGCCGACGGTGTCCACCTCCTGAAAGGCATCCGAGCCGATGGCAGGGCTCGGGACCTGGCCGGTGATGAACAGCGTCGGGATCGAGTCCTTGAAGGCGTCGGCGATAGGCGTGGTCAGGTTGGTCGCGCCCGGCCCAGAGGTCGCAAGGGCCACCCCGACCCGGCCGCTGACCCGGGCGTAGCCCTCGGCCGCGTGGCCGGCCCCCCCCTCTTGGCGGCACAGGATGAACTTAGGCGCTGGGTCGCCGCGACGCATGCGCTTGTTCAGCTCCACATGGAGCGGGATGACCGCCCCGCCCGTATGGCCGAAGATGATCTCCACCCCCAGCTCCGTCAGGACGTCGAAAAGGAGGCCAGCGCCGGTGAGTGGGGGCTCTACGGCGCTGGCGGCTCGCTCGGGCTGATGGGTCATGGCAGGGCTGTGCTGGGGCTGAGGTCGTCAATAATAGGCAATGATACCCCCAGCCCGAGGGGAGGCGCCCACTCGCATGCCCCTGCAGACAGAATCGAACCGCGCCACACCCATCCGACCGCGGCTATCATGAGCAGACGGGGCGGAACACGCCGCCTCCGCCCGGTCGTTCTCGGCTCCTGCCTGCGGGGACGGTGGCGCATCCCTGGGAAGTCGGCCATCCGTGGCCATCACCGTTACAGGACCCCCCAAACCATGGACACACAGCTCCCCGTCGATGGCAATCAAGGACTCGCGGTGGCCATCACCGGCTCTGGCGGCAGCGGGGCCGTCACCGCCGGGTTGATCCTGCTCGCGGCCCTCGCCCGGGCGGGCTACTACGGGCTGCTGACCCGCTCTGCGGGGCCCCAGATCCGCGGCGGGGAGTCCGCGGCCATGGTCCGGTTCGCCGACCGCCCGGTGGCCTGCATGGGCGACCGCTTTGACATCTTCGTGGCCCTAGACTGGAACAACGTCTCCCGTTTCATCGACGAGATACCGCTGGATGCCGGCAGCCTGATCCTGGCCGACCCAGCCGGCGGACCCGTTCCGGAGTCCATTGCGCGCAGCGGCGCGCGGGTGCTGGAGGTCCCGTTCCATGTCCACGCAAAGCTGCTGCCCGAGGGCCGGGTGAACATGGTAGCCCTGGGCGCCCTTGGGGCGGCCATCGGACTCCCCCTGGCGGCCCTGGAGGCCGGTGTGGAGCAGACCCTGGGCGGCAAGGCCAAGGCCGCTACCCTGGTCGAGACGTCCATTGCCGGGCTTCGGCTGGGTTACGGACCAGGCGGAGACAGCGATGCCCCATTGCCCCCTCGCGTGCTCGACCGCTGGAACATGAGCGGCAACGAGGCCGCGGGATTGGGCGCGCTGCGAGGAGGACTTCGCTTCGTCGCCGCCTACCCCATCACTCCGGCCACGGAGCTCCTCGAGTGGCTGGCCCCGCGCCTGGAGCGCCTCGGCGGGGCCCTGCTCCAGGCCGAGGACGAGCTGGCATCGGTCAACATGATCATCGGGAGCTCCTTCGGCGGGGTGCCGTCCCTCACCGCCACCTCGGGCCCGGGCCTCAGCCTGATGATGGAGGGGCTGGGCCTGGCCGTAGCCAGCGAGACGCCTGCCGTGGTCGTGGACGTGCAGCGCGGCGGGCCATCCACGGGAATCCCGACCAAGTCCGAGCAGTCGGACCTCAACATCGCCGTCTACGGCCTCCACGGAGACGCCCCGCACCTGGTGCTGGCCCCGTTGGACATCCGCGACTGCGTCTTCACCCTGCATTGGGCCATGCGCCTGGCCGAGCACCTGCAGACCGTGGCCATCTGCCTCTCCGACCAGACCCTCGGACAGTCGCGGACCCTGTGCAACCCGCCAACGCCCTTCACCGAGGACCTGCGGCGGGCGGCAGCCCAAGCCCCGGGGCCGGACGCCAGACTACCCTACCGGCGCTATGCCGCGAGCCCCGACGGCGTCTCCCCGATGGCCATCCCCGGCACCCCAGGTTGCATGTACACGGCCGACGGGCTGGAGCATGGCCCCGGGGGGACCCCCTCCGCCGCGGCAGTCGACCACAT
>JBFZCW010000051.1:0-3750 GCA_041307765.1 Chromatiaceae bacterium | reverse complement strand
CGGAGGAGATCTTCGCCGGCTGGGAGGCGGTCCGCCACAAGGTGGGCGACGCGGAGATGGAGCACATCCCCTTCGGCGCCGTGGCCCTGTACGGCTACGCCGACAAACTCGCCTGCGGGCTCCAGCAGTTCATGGCCGGGGCGCGCAAGTTCTCCATCGATCAGCTCGCCCGGGGGGACCTGATGGCAGCCAATCGCGAGACGGCGGAGGTCACCGGGATCCCCTACATGACCGATGCCCAGGACGACATTGCCATGGCAATCCTGAACGCCTGAGGGCAGACCGCGGGCGACGGCGCCACCGCGAACGGGCGGCGCCGGCACCTGCGGCCGGACCCCAACGCCTGCCCCATGAAGCCCTATCGAAGGTGACGCATGCTCAGAGACTGGTCGGACGCCTACCGCATTGGCATCGCCGAGATCGACCACCAGCACCAGAGGTTCTTCGAGGCCGCCCATCGCCTCTACGACCGGATCCTCAATTGCGAGGGTGAGCACGGTGTCGAGGAGGCCGTCGCCTTCCTTCGGGATTACGCTGCCCAGCATTTCCAGACCGAGGAGGCACTGATGCGGCGAGACGCCTTTCCCGGCCTGGAGGGACACCAGAAGCTGCACGCCGCCTTCTTTGAAAGCCTCGACCAACTGGCTTACGACCTGGATGTCTGTGGCCCAAGCCAGCACCTGGCCGAGCGCGCCCTGGAGGTCGCCCAAGACTGGCTCATCGACCATATCGCTTGCGAAGACCAGCAGTATGCGGCCAGTCCGAGGCCCGGCGGACCTAGCACGAGCCCACCCTAAGCAAGACCCGCGAGAGGGGCAGGCGATGCCGGGCGCCCGGCGGACCGCGCCCGTCGCACGCTGCGGCCCCTCCCGCTATCTGCCCTAAGCCCCGCCCACCGGGAGACGCACAGACGAAGCCCATCGCGGAAGTGCAAATGCCGGGCGGCGGCATCTACTCAGTTTCGCCAGAAGGCGCCCGGCACGTTGGATTCGCGCGACAAAGAGGTCCTGAGCGCGGAGATCAAGCGCAGGCGCGACGAGCTCGACCCGGAGTGCCGCTCTGGACTCCACCGTCCTTGACCTGATACGGGGACATAGAGAGCTGTTCGGCCGACGGCGCCCGACGCCGTCTCTACCAGTCGTTGGACGGTTAGAATCGCCGCCAGACCATCGCCTCGGAACATCACCCCATGGCTGACGCTGCCATCCGACACGCCAGCTAAGAGGACGTGTTGCAGATCCCTGAGCATCTGGTCGCCGAGATCATCAACGGTCGCCTGGTGACCCACCTGCGCCTCGCACCCAGGCACCTGCGGGCCAGTTCCCGTCTGGGCGGCGAGCTCGATGACCCCTTCGACCAGGGCCGCGGCGGGCCCGGCGGCTGGTGGATTCTGGACGGGCCTGAGCTGCACCTGGGTCCCCAGGTCCTGGTCCCCGACCTGGCTGGCTGGCGGCGCGGGCGCATGCCCAAACTGCCCGAGACCGCTTGGTTCGAGCTAGCCCCGGATTGGGTCTGCGAGGTCATGTCCCCCTCCACCGCCCGCATCGACCGGGTGGAGAAGCTGCCGATCTATGCCGCGGCCGGGGTCGGCCACGTCTGGCTCATCGACCCCATCCTGCAAACCCTGGAGGCCTTCGCGCTGCATGAGGCCCAATGGCTCCTCCTGGGGGTATGCGAGGGCGCCAGCCCGGTGTCCCTGCCGCCCTTCGATGCGGTGACCTGCGACCTGTCGGGGCTGTGGGAAGATTGAGCCGCTGGCCCGGGCCCTGTCTGGTCAGTCCTCCGGCCGCAGGTGCGGGAAGAGCAGCACGTCGCGGATGGAGGCCGAGTCCGTGAAGAGCATCACCAGGCGGTCGATACCGATACCCTCCCCCGCTGTGGGCGGCAGGCCATGCTCCAGGGCGCGGATGTAGTCGGCATCGTAGTGCATGGCCTCGTGGTCCCCGGCGTCCTTGTCCCGTGCCTGCTGTCGGAAACGCTCGGCCTGATCCTCCGGGTCGTTCAGCTCTGAGAAGCCGTTGGCGATCTCCCGCCCGCCGATGAAGAGCTCGAAGCGGTCGGTGACCAAGGGATTGCGATCGTTGCAGCGCGCCAGCGGCGAGACCTCGGTGGGGTACTCGGTGATGAAGACCGGGTCCATGAGCTGGTGCTCGCAGGTCTCCTCGAAGATGGCGAGCTGCACCCGCCCCAGACCCCAGGTGTCGTGGACCTCGACCGCTAGACGGCGGGCCAGGGCACGGGCGGCGTCCAGGTCGTCCACCTCCGCCGCCGTGACACCCTCATTGAAGTGCACCACTGCATCGCGCACGGACAGGCGCCGGAACGGCTGGCCGAAGTCGTAGGTCACCCCCTGATGGACCAAGGTGGTGGTGCCGAGCACGGTCTGTGCCATGCCACGCAGGAGGTCCTCGGTGAGGTCCATGAGGTCGCGGTAGTCGGCGTAGGCCTGGTAGAACTCCACCATGGTGAACTCGGGGTTGTGCCGGGTAGAGAGCCCCTCGTTGCGGAAGTTGCGGTTGACCTCGTAGACCCGCTCGAAGCCCCCAACCACCAGGCGCTTGAGGTAGAGCTCCGGGGCGATGCGCAGAAAGAGCTGCATATCCAGGGCGTGGTGGTGGGTGACGAAGGGCCGCGCCGCCGCCCCGCCAGGGATGGGGTGCATCATCGGAGTCTCCACCTCCAGAAAACCCCGGCCATTCAGATAGTCCCGCAGGTACTGGATCATCCGCACGCGGATCTGAAAGGTGCGCCGGGCGTCCTCGTTGCTGATCAGGTCAAGGTAGCGCTGGCGGTAGCGGGTCTCCTGGTCGGCGAGGCCGTGCCACTTCTCCGGCAGAGGGCGCAGGGCCTTGGTCAGTAGCCGCAAGGTCTCGCAGCGCAGGGACAGCTCCCCGGTCTTGGTCTTGAAGAGAACCCCCTCGGCGCCGACGATGTCCCCCAGGTCCAGGTCCTTCTTGTAGGTGGCATAGGTCTCCTCGCCGACGGTGTCGCGCTGGACAAAGAGCTGGATGCGCCCGGACATGTCCTGCAGGTGAGAGAAGCTCGCCTTGCCCATGATGCGCCGGCTCATGAGGCGCCCGCCCAGGCTCGCCCGCACCCCCTGGGCCTCCAGGTCTTCGGCCGGGAGGTCGCCGTAACGGGCGTGCAGATCGGCGGCCAGGGCGTCGCGCCGGAAGTCGTTGGGAAAGGCGTTGCCCTGAGCCCGCAGTTCCGCGAGCTTCTCGCGACGCTGGGCGATCAGCTTGTTATCGTCCGCCATGTCGGTCTGAGGCTCGTCATGGTGCTCTGTCTGGCTCATTCTGCCTATCGCTCCTGTCGCCGATCAGCGGCGGTCGGGGCTGCTGTGGGTCGGGCTTGAGCCCGACAGCAGTGGTTGGCTTTGCCCGCGGGGTCTCGTTCGGGCTGAAGCCCGACCCACAGGGTCACAGTCCGCTCTTCAGGCTCGCCTCGATGAAGGGGTCCAGGTTGCCGTCGAGCACCCCCTGGGTGTTGGCGATCTCCACCCCGGTGCGCAGGTCCTTGATGCGCGACTGGTCCAGCACATAGGAGCGGATCTGGCTCCCCCAGCCGATGTCGGACTTGGTGTCCTCCACCGCCTGCTGGGCGGCGTTGCGCTTCTGCATCTCCAACTCGTAGAGCTTGGCCTGGAGCTGCTTCATGGCCGTGGCCTTGTTCTTGTGCTGGCTGCGGTCGTTCTGGCACTGGGTGACGACCCCGGTGGGCAGGTGGGTGATGCGTACCGCCGACTCG
>JBFZCW010000050.1:0-5416 GCA_041307765.1 Chromatiaceae bacterium | reverse complement strand
CGCCTCGGACATCAGCACTGCGTCGCCCTGTCGATGGCGAATATGGTAGATCTCGTGACGCTCGTTGGCCCCACGCAGGAGATCGAACAGACTTGCGCGGGCGTCGGTGGCGGTGAGGGTTGTCATGGCGCGTGAAAAGATGTACAAGTTTTGGTACGGCCTAGGCTAGGTCCGACCCGGGGGCCGTGTCAACGACACAAGCACAGCCCGACCATGACAGCGACAACAAGTCGCGGCGGCGATGGATTTTGCCGCCCGTCAGACCGATCACGGCATCTTGCGTGTGTCCTGTAGTGGCACCGGCCCGCCCTGGGGCGTGCGCACGAACTCCGCCGGGTCATACCCCTGCCCCTTGAGTTCTGCCAGCCACGCCTGGACCTGGGCTTCGGGTGGGTTCGGGTCGCGGGCCAGAATCCAACCCCAGCGGCGGGTGGGGGTCCCGATCAGGGCATACTCGTAGTCCTCGCCGAGTCCGATGACCCAGTAGTCCCCCCAGAAGAGCTGGAACCCCAGCAGGCTGACGAAACTCACCTCCAGCCGTGCCTTGGTGGCGGGGTCGACGACCCGAGCCAGCCCTTGCGCCCGATCCGCCTCGCCGGAGGCCTTCACACAGGTGTTCGTCACGCTGATCAGGCCGTCTTCACGCAGCGCATAGTCGGCGGTCGTGTCGCGGGCACAATGGCGCTGGAAGAAGTTGGGGATGGCGGCAATCTCGTACCAGCGGCCCAGATAGCGCTGGAGATCCACCCGCTCCACCGGCCGGGGAGGTTCCGCCGCAACGGACCCGCCGACCACCAGGGCCAGGGAGACCAGCATGACCCTGCCGGCCCGCAACGGCATTCTGCACAGATCACCCTCGTTCACTTGTTGGCACCTCCGGTTCGAGGTTGAGCCGCCCTAGAGCCTGCCCCACGCAAAGGGGGTCGCCTGGCCTGAGCCCCGGGTCCAACTTCACGACCCCCGGGGGCAAGAGCAGGATGACGGTGGACCCCATGTTGAAGCGCCCCATCTCCTCTCCCCGACCCAAGCGCACCGCGCCCCCCGCCGGGCGATCAACGCCCCGCGGGGGAGTCACCTGGCCAGACCAGACCGTCTCCATGCTCCCGACGAAGATGGCCCCCACCAGAATTAGGGCGACGGGCCCAACTTTGGTCTCGAAGAGGCACACCACCCGTTCGTTGCGCGCGAACAGCCCTGGGACGGCGCGCGCCGTGACGGCGTTGACGCTGAACAGCCGGCCGGGTACGTGGGTCATGGCGATGAGGACGCCCTCCAAGGGCATGTGCACCCTGTGGTAGTCCCGCGGCGAGAGATAGATGGTGGCGAAGACCCCGCCCGCGAAGGCGGCCGCCACCCGTTCGTCGCCCCCGAGTAGGTCGAGGGCCGTGTAGCTGTGCCCCTTGGCCTGGAACAGGACCCCGTCGCGAATCTCCCCCATCTGGCTCAGGGCACCGTCCGCCGGGCAGAGGAGGGCCGCGGGGTCGGCCGCCAGGGGCCTGGCACCTGGTCGCAAGGCCCGGGTGAAGAAGGCGTTGAAGCTCGGGTAAGCCTTGGGGTCCGTCTCCGCGACGAGGCTCATATCCACCCGGAAGTGCCGGACGAACCAGCCGATCAGGGCATCCTTGAAGGGGCGCCACCGCCATCGCGCGACCCGATACATCAGTGCCGAGAGCAGGTGTTGGGGTAGCAGGTGTTGGACGGCGACAAAGAGCCGTTCCGCGGGGCGCAGGGGTTGGTCGCTCATTGGGTCGGGGGACTCGTCTGGGGCACGGCTGCCGGCGTGGGTGGCATGCCGGACGCCGAAGCATCGGGCTGGATCGGCTCGAGCACATTCGGGTCCTCAAACAGGGCCGTCAGATCCGAGGCGATGGTGGCCGGGCCCTGCCCCGGGGTGAACAAGGCCACCAGGCGGGCACCGGGGGCGATGAGGAACAAGGCAGATCCGGCATCGTCCCCCGGGGTGGGCGCTGGGGCACCGCCTAAGGCATCCGCCAGCTTAGCCAGTTCCTCGGCCTCACCCCCGGCGACGATGAGCGACGGGGTCAGGCGGTTGAAGTCCCGGGCCAGGTTCGGGGCTTCGCTGGTCTGCACCAAGACCAGGCGCAACCCGGCTTGCAGCTCCGGGCTGTCCGCGAGGCGGTTGCGAACCTCCAGTAGGCGGTTGACGGACAGGTGCCCCTGGGCCTGGGTCAGGTCGCCGTAGGTCAGGAGGGTCCAGCCCTGACCGAGGCGGTCCCGCGTCACCGGGCGCCTGTCCGGGTCACGTAGAGCAAAATCGGAAAGATCGATGGGGGGCGAGACACGGACCCCGGCAATAGCCGGTGGCCCGCCGCGGTGCTGGTAGCGATTACCCCACTGATAGCCGACCACGAAAAGCCCGGCCGCGGCGGCGATCATCACCAGCCGGACCGGCAGGCTGCGGCGGTTGCCGGGGAGGAACACGATGGTGCTCAGCCCGCCAGGGCGGCCTGGACCCGGGCCAGGGCCGCCCCCGTATCCGTCCGGTGACCCAAGTCGTTGAGGACGGTCCCGAGGGCCGCGATGCATAGGACGATGTTGGTCGGACGGCTGCTGTATCCCATGAGTCCGATGCGCCAGACCTTGCCGGCCAGGTCGCCAAGCCCGGCCCCAATCTCTAAATTGTACTGCTGGAGCAGGCGGGCTCGCACCAAGGCATCATCCAAGCCGATGGGGACAGCAACGGCGTTGAGCTGGTGCAGGCGCTCGGCCTCCGGCACCGGCAGCTCCAGCCCCAGGGCATCGAGCCCCGCGCGCAGGGCCAGGTGGTTGCGGCGGTGACGGGCCCAGGCGCGCTCCAGGCCCTCCTCATGGAGCATGACCAAGGCCTCGTGTAGGCCGTAGAGGGCGTTGACCGGGGCGGTGTGGTGGTAGGTGCGGCGTTGCTCCGAACCCCAATAACCCATCACCAGATTCAGATCCAGGAACCAACTGCGGACCCTGGCGGCGCGCCCCTTGACCTTGGCCAAGGCACGTTCGCTGAAGGTAACGGGCGAGAGCCCCGGGGTACAGGACAAGCACTTCTGGGATCCCGAGTAGCAGGCGTCCACCCCCCAGTCGTCTACCCGCAGCTCGGAGCCGCCCAGGCTCGTGACGGCATCGACGATCGTCAGGCACCCGTGACGGTGGGCAATCTCGACCAGAGTGGGCACA
Source organism: Chromatiaceae bacterium (assembly GCA_041307765.1). Taxonomy (GTDB): domain Bacteria; phylum Pseudomonadota; class Gammaproteobacteria; order Chromatiales; family Chromatiaceae; genus DYRB01. The sequence continues at coordinate 2,245 of JBFZCW010000050.1, read as the reverse complement.
TCGGAGCAGGCCCCGGTGGAGGTCTCTGCGTGGACGAAGGCGACGATGACGGCGTCCGGGTGGGCGCGCAACGTCTCTTCGAGCTTGTCCGGATCCACGGCCCGGCCCCAGGGATCCGCCACCACCACGGGCTCACCGCCGGCGCGCAGCACATTCTCGACCATGCGCCCGCCGAAGACTCCGTTGACGCACACTACGACCTTTTCACCGGGCTCCACCAGGTTGACGAAGCAGGTCTCCATCCCCGCGGACCCCGGGGCTGAGACCGGCATGGTCAGCAGGTTGCGTGTCAGTAAGGCCCCCCGAAGCAGGTCCTTGACCTCGTCCATCATGGTCAAGAAGGCCGGGTCCAGGTGGCCGATGGTCGGGCGCCCCAAGGCCGCCAGGACGCGTGGGTGAACGTCCGCAGGACCGGGGCCCATAAGAGTGCGCAGGGGCGGATGGAAGGACTGGATAGGCATTGGCAGATCTGACGGTCGCGCGGCGGGTTGGCAGACGGCCGGTCGGGCCGGGGCGGGAGTATAGCAGCCCCAGGCAGATTCTCGCCTTGCATGGCCCAAGCGGCCCTCCGTACAAGGGCGCTCAACATCCACCTGCCCGTTCGCGATCAAGGGACGGGACCTCTCCTGCGCGTAGCCGATCTTGCCATCGACGACCCCGGACGAGTGGTGCCGGTGGCCCCGGCGACCCTTGGGTTGGGGAGTGCGGGGGGGGGCGACGGGGGCAGTGGGGCTGCCCTATTCCCCTCCCCTCAGGCTCAGGACAAGTCGGCGGTGAGGGAGTCCCGCACCCCAGGCGCAGTCACGACCTGGTGGCGGTACTCGGGGTGGTCGATCCCCATGGCGATGGCGGCACCCGCCTTGGCGCCGGCGACCATCGCCGGGGTCAGCTCGAAGCGCAGGAAGTGCACCGACGAGGTCTTGTCCGCGGCGGTGCGCTCCAGGTCCTCGTCGGCGATGGCCCAAACCCGAGCCTGGTCTCCCACCTGAACCCACACCTTCTCCTCGACGCCGATCAGCTTCGCCAGGGCCTGGCGCCGCTCGTCCTCGTTGCCGTACTCGATCATGAAGGTCGCCTTCCAGTTGCTCCCATCCGGGATCATGGGGTTATACGCCCCCAACTCGTCCTCGATCCCCTCCTGCTCGAAGATGCGCTCAACCCTCAGCATCTCCTGGACCTGGTACTGCATGGTCATGCGGTCCTCGAAGTAAAGAGTCGCATGGGCCCCGATGGGGACCTGGCGGTTCTTCTTGTGCGCCATGACCTGGGCGCGGAAATCCCCGCGGATCTTGGCATAGGTCTCGAGGGCGTAGAGGTCCTCTATGGTCAGCTTCTGCATGCTTCACTCCGGAACAGAATTGCGGTGGTTGTCCAGGACCGGTCGGCTCAGACCCCGTAGGCCAGACGCAGGAGGTGCATCGGGTGCTCCTGCTTGCCGTCCTCGCCCAGGGCGTGGGCGATGTGGGCGCCGGCCATGGGACAATCGCTGCCATAGTGGTCGGGCTTGGCAGTCCTCACCTTGTTGGCAACGGGCTTGACGATCTTCATGGCGAACTCGTAAGACTCCTTCTTGACTGCATAGGTCCCGTCGTGGCCCGAGCAGCGCTCGATGATCTCGACCTTGGTGTCGGGGACCAGGGCCAGGACCTCGCGGGTTTTCTGCCCGACGTTCTGGACCCGCTGGTGACAGGAGGCCTGGTAGACCACGTTCCCGAGGGGTTTTTTGAAGTCGAGACTCAGCTTGCCGTGTTTGTGGCGCAGCATGAGGTATTCGAAGGGGTCGTACATGTGAGCCGCAACCTCCTGCACCGCCGGGTCGTCGGGGTACATGAGACGCAGCTCCTGTTTGAACATCAGGACGCAGGATGGGATGGGGGCGACGATGTCCCAGCCGTCGCGCACCAGCTCCAGCAAGACCGGGATGTTGGCCTCCTTGGCCGCGTTGACGGCCTCCAGGTCGCCCAATTCGAGTTTTGGCATGCCGCAGCACTGCTCCTTACGCGGCAGGGTCACGGGGATGCCGTTGTGCTCAAACACCACGATCAGGTCCTGGTTCACCCCAGGCTCGTTGACGTTGCCGTAGCAGGTGGTGAACAGGGCCACCTTGCCGGTGGTCGGTCCCGCCGCCTCGCCCTGGGCGCGACGCCCGATGCGGGCCTTCTCCGCACGCCGGAGCGGCGTGCTCTGATACTCGGGAACCCGGGCGTCCCGGTGTACCTCCAGCACTGCCTCCAGGGCCTTGCGA
>JBFZCW010000049.1:0-10190 GCA_041307765.1 Chromatiaceae bacterium | reverse complement strand
GCTCTGGCTCGTGGCGCTCAACCCCGAAACCCTCGCGATGGTCCAGCGCTCATCTCTCGGGGAGACGCTGGGCCGCGAGCGCCTCGTCTTCAACCTGCAGGCGGCCGTCGAGCGCTACCTCTCACAGACGGCCGTCCAGGGAGATCGGAAGAGCATCCGGAGGACGAGACCTTCCCCGGGCTCCTGATGGTGCGCCCGGAGGGACGGATCTTCTTCGCCAACGCCCAGCGCGTGGGCGACCAGCTCCTGCCCCTGATCGAGGCCGCTCAGCCCAAGGTGCTGGCGCTCGACTTCAGCGCCGTGTTCGACATCGAGTACTCGGCGCTCAAGATGGTCATCGAGGCCGAGGAGCGGCTGCGCGAGCGCGGCATCCTGCTCTGGCTCGTGGCGCTCAACCCCGAAACCCTCGCCATGGTCCAACGCTCATCGCTGGGGGAGACGCTGGGCCGCGAGCGCCTGGTCTTCAACCTGCAGGCGGCCGTCGAGCGCTACCTCTCACAGACGGCCGCCCAGGGACAGACCTGATCGCCGGTGACGAAGGTTCAATCCTGTTTCGAGAGCGAGTAACCACCCATGAATGAGATCACTCCGCGCTGGGAATGGCGTTCGTTTGGCCGGCGCTTCGGGGAGGCGGAGGAGCGGCTGGGGCGGCTCAGGCCGAGCGGCGTCCAAGAAAGCGACGAGATCTACCTGCTGTCCGGCGCCGGCGAGAACGTGAAGGTCCGCGCTGCGCTGATGGACATCAAGGTGTTGCGGGTGGTCAACGCCGACGGCCTTGAGCAATGGACGCCCGTCATGAAGGCCGGCTTTCCGCTGCAGGCCGCGGATGCCGCGAAAGTGTTCGAGGCGCTCAAGTTGCCCATCCCGACGTCCGCCCGCGCGAGCTATACGCTGGACGAATTCATCGGGCAGTCTGCCGCGCCGGGCGGCGCCATCCGCGCGGTGAAGGTCCACAAGCGGCGCACGCGCTACACGGTCGGCGGCTGCATGGCCGAGCTCTCCGAGGTGGTGGCGAACGGCAAGCGTACCCGCACCCTTGCGGTGGAGTCGGAGGATGCGGCCGGGGTCATCCAGGCGGTGCGGGAGCTCGGCCTGGGCGGCTACACCAACACCAGCTATCCGCGCGGCCTGGCGGCCCTGATCGATGACGAGCCGGTGCGCTACGCCGTGATCGACGCCGGCACCAATTCCATCAAGTTCCACATCGGCGAGCACGACGTCAACGGAACGTGGCGAACCGTCGTCGACCGCGCGGAGGTCACCCGCCTCGGCGAGGGGCTCGCACAACAGGGCGTGATCATCGACGCTGCGCTGGAGCGAGCGGCCGCAGCGATTGTGACTATGGTCGACGAGGCCAAGCGGCAGGGCGTCCGGGCGATCGCCGCCGTCGGCACGGCCGGCCTCAGGATCGCCTCGAACGGCAACGAAGTCGTGGATGCGATCCAGGCGCGCACCGGCGTTCACATCGAGGTGATCTCGGGCGAAGAAGAGAGCCGGCTGGCCTTCCTGGCCGCCAAGGCCAGTCTGGGATTGAACCAGGGCTCGCTCGTCGTCTTCGACACGGGCGGCGGCAGTTCCCAGTTCACCTTCGGGCACGAGGCCGTCGTGGACGAACGCTTCAGTGTCGAGGTCGGTGCGGTGCGCTACACCGAGCGTTTCGGACTCGACCGCGCCGTTTCGCCCGAGGTGCTGCGCGAGGCCATGGCGGCGATTTCGGCCGACCTCTCGCGTATCGACGGGCGACCGGTCCCCGACGCGCTGGTCGCGATGGGCGGCGCGGTGACCAATATCACCGCCGTGATGCATCGCCTCGCCAGCTACGACCCGGCGGTCGTTCAGGGCAGCGTCCTCGACCGCGCCGAGATCGATCGCCAGATCGAGCTCTACCGGTCGCGGGATGCCGATGCCCGCCGCACCATCGTCGGCCTCCAGCCGAAGCGCGCCGAAGTCATCCTGGCCGGCGCCTGCATCGTCCGGACGGTGATGGAGAAGCTGGGCAAGCAGAGCTTCACCGTAAGCGACCGCGGCCTGCGCCACGGCGTGCTGGCGGAGCGGTTCGGAGCCTGAAGGGTGCGAACAGCATCGAGCTCAAGTTGTCGGTTCCCCTCACAGGCCATCGCGCGACGATTCAGAGCATCGGGCTCGACCCGGTCGAGGCGCAGCCGCGGCAGGCGTTCTTCTTCGATACGCCCGACCTGGCCGTGAACCAGGCCGGCGTGGTCGTGCGGGCCAGGCGAATCCAGGGCGGTGACGCCGATACGGTCGTCAAGCTGGGCCCCGTGGATCCGTCCACCATTGACCCGGAGCTTCGCCGCTCGGCCGCCTTCAAGGTCGAGGTGGATGTGATGCCGGGCGGGTTCGTGTGCTCCGCTTCATTCAAGGGCATCTGCACCGGCGAGGAGGTGCTCGACGTGACCTCGGGCGCGAAGGCTCTGCGCAAGCTCTTCTCCAAGGAACAGCGCGCCTTCTATGACGCCCACGCGCCGGCGGGCATCACCATGGACAAGCTGGTCGTCCTGGGCCCCACCTTCCTCCTCAAGGCCAAGCACCAGCCCAAGGACTTCGACCGCCCCATCACCATCGAAATGTGGCTCTATCCCGATGGTTCGCGCGTCCTGGAGATCTCCACCAAGTGCCTGCCGAAAGAGGCCTTCCAGGTCGGCGCCGAGTTCAAGTCTTACCTCGCCGGCCGCGGCATCGTGCTCAGCGCCGACCAGGCGCCGAAGACCAAGATCGCGCTGGATTTCTTCAGCGCCAGGCTCAAGGCAGACGAGAGCGCTGGGATATCCGCCACGGAATGATGGGGTCCGGATGAACGACTCGATATCCGCCCCGTCGCAGAAACCGCAAATGAACCCCGGCACCCCAGGGTCCAGCGTCGGTCTGCTCCGGGAGCCGCCGGACTTCTCGCTTGTCCTGGGCGGACCGCTCTTCCCGCTCCTGCGCCGGGCGCACCTGTCCGACGACGCGCTGATGCTGGTGCGCCAACGCATCCTCGTCATCGCGCTGCTGGCCTGGCTGCCGCTCCTGGTGCTCTCGGCCCTGGAGGGACTGGTCCTGAGCGGCCCGGCGGTACCCTTTCTGCTGGACATGGAGGCTCACATCCGCTTCCTGGTGGCCATGCTGGTCCTTTTGCCTGTTCATCTGGACACGCTTTCTCTGGCAGGTGTCGCGCATCGACCTGAGCCTGGTTCCCACGCACCCGGACCGGGTCGGGGGCTTAGGATTTCTGTCCAATACGGTCCATGCGTTCGCTGTGCTCGCCGTCGCGCACGGTGCCCTGCTCGCGGGAATGCTCGCCAACCGCATCTTTTGGCTCGGGGCCACCTTGCCGCAGTTCAAGGCCGAGATCGCGGTCGTAGTCGTCTTCGTGCTATGTGTGGTCCTCGCCCCGCTCCTGGTGTTTGCGCCCCAGCTCGCGCAGGCAAAGCGGACAGGAATGCGTGAATACGGCGCCCTGGCGCAGCGCTACGTGCGCGAGTTCGATGCCAAATGGCTGCGCGGTAGGGCGCCCGCCGATGAGCCGTTGGTGGGCAGCGGCGACATCCAGTCCCTCGCCGACCTCGGCAATAGCTACGAGGTGGTGCGGACCATGCGCATCCCGCCGGTCACCAAGGAGGCCATCCTCCGGCTCGGGGTTGCAACCCTGGTGCCGCTCGCGCCTTTGGCCCTCACCATGATGCCGCTGGAGGAGCTGCTCAAAAAGCTGTTCGGCGTCTTGTTCTGACGGCCATGGCGCCAGCCCCAGGGCGTACGCTCAACGCCGTGGTTCAGCGGCAGCGCGGTTCACCTGTCCCAATCCCAGGTCGTGGCCGTTTCCCGCTCTAGTGCGCGGTCGCCGGACTTCCCGTAGCCGGTGGTGCCGGCACGACTCTGGCGCCGACGTCCTTGAGCAATCGCTTGAATTCAGGCGAGTCCATCATGATGGTGCCCGCCGCTGCGCGCAGGCGATCGACGGCCTCGGCGGGCAGCACGAACGACGTCGGCTGCTGATTCAGATAGTCCAGTTCCGCCTTGTCCTTCAGCATGGGGAACGACACGTCGATGGCGTAGATCTCGGCCTCGGGAACGCGCAACGCGGCGGCGACCGCAGGGTCCTTGTTGGCCGCGTAGGCGGCCGAGTTGCGGATCCGGCGCAACGTCTGCCACCTCGCTGCCGTGTCTCTCAGCAGTTCGATCGTCTCGTAGGAAAAGGCGTCGATCGGCGTGCCCGCGGCTTTGAGCAGAATGTCCACGGTGCCGGGCGGGTTCTCGGACTGGTCCCAGTTGGTCGGGGGCGACGACAGCGAATTGACGCTGATCACGATGATCCTGCGCGCGCCGTCGACCGGCGATGGCAGACCGGCATCGTGCAACGCCTCGAGGATTTCCAGCGCATCCAGCACCGCGCGCATGCCCACGTTGTCCGATATGCCGCCGTCGACGAGATGAAGGTAGGGCCGACGGGCGCCGTCGTGAAAGGCCTGTTCCGCCTTGAGCGAGCGTACCGCCCGTGCGGCGGGCCGGGGCGGGTTGTCGGAGTAAAGGAACGGCTTCACCCAATCGGGTGTGATCGTCTTGCAGGTACCGCCATAGTTGTTGATCGTGACCGGCGAGAGCACCACGGGCACCGCCGACGAGGCGGCCGCGGCGCGGGAGAGCGGCACCGCATTGAGATCCGAGCAGACGACGTCGAAAATGCGCTGGCTGAAGACGAAACGGGAGCCGGTCGAGATGTCGGTGGCCGAAGCCAGGATCAGCGGGCCCTTGCCGCGGTCGAGATCGCCGAACGTGGCACCGTTGAACAGGATTTCGTCGTAGAACTCGGCGGCCAATTCGGAACGACCCCAGCCCGTCGACCCCAACTTGCCCCAGTTGGACGGACTCAACGTGCGCGCGACGATCTCGCCCTGCACATCGCGCTTCAGGAAGCGTTGCTCGTAGTCGTCGAACAGCTTTTCGCCGTAGAGACCATAGGCGAGCGCCGTGAAGCTCCCGCCCGACACGCCGGTGATGATGTCCACCGCGTCGAGCAGGCGGATCGTGTTGCCCTGCGGTCCGACCACCTCGGTGCGCCGCAGGAACTCCAGGACCCCGTAGGAGAAGGCGGCGGCGCGTGTGCCCCCGCCCGAGAAGGCGAGGATGACCAGATTGTCCTCGTTCTTGTCCCGCGCCTGACGCGTCTCGAAACGATAGCCGGCGCTCGGGTCGGTCTGGGTGATCGGCGGATTGATCGGGCGGGTGGCGCAACCGCCGAGAAGCAGCAACGATGCCATCACGCACAAGGATGGTATGTGTTTGCCAGACATGATTTCTCCCTACCAGACCGCGACCGGCTACTGGTTCGTGTGACGGTGTACCCCCGGGCATCGAGGCACACACCTTGCCGAAGACCACCTGTTGTCGCTGGCCCTGCTGCGCGGCCGAAGTATCTAGGTCGCTTAGCCTGGCCGTGCCCCCGCCGCCTCGACCTCCGGAGTCCCATGCACCTTCTCCCGAATCCACTGCATGACCACATACAGCATCGGGATCAGGAAGATGCCGACCATGGACGCCGCCAGCATACCGCCAAATACCGCCGTGCCCACACCGCGCTGGCTCGCCTCGCCGGCACCGCTGGCAATAACCAGCGGGATCAGACCGAGAATGAAGGCCAAGCTGGTCATGAGCACGGCGCGGATACGCAGGCGGGCAGCGTTGGCGGCGGCCTCCTGGATGGTGCGGCCCTGGCGGCGCTCCTGCATGGCGAATTCGACGATGAGGATGGCGTTTTTGCTCGCCAGCCCGATCAGGACGACCAGGCCGACCTGGGCATAGAGGTCGTTTGGCAGCCCCGTGACCCAGAGGGCGAGCATGGCGCCGACGACTCCGACGGTGACCGAGAGCAGCACGGCGATGGGCATGGTCCAGGACTCGTAGAGCGCCACTAGGAAGAGGTAGGCGAAGAGGACCGCGAGTCCGAGCACGATCGGGGTCTTGCCGCCGGCCTCTTTCTCCTGCTTGGCCGTGCCTGTCCACTCGAAGCCGTAGCCGCCGGGCAGGGTCTTGGCGCTGATGCCCTCCATGGCCGCCAGGGCCTGACCCGAGGACTTGCCCGGGGCCGGCGTGCCCTGGATAGTGACGCTCTTGTAGTTGTTGTAACGCTGGAGGATCTGTGGCCCCATGATCAGCTTGGGCTCCATGAAGGCGCGGATGGGGACCATCTCGCCGTCCTTGTTGCGGACATGGATGCGGTAGACGTCGTCGAAGCGCGCGCGGTCGTCCTCTCGGCCCTGGACCTGGACCTGCCAGACCCTCCCGAACTTATTGAAGTCGTTGACGTAGTAGCCGCCCAAAGTCGCTTGAAGGGCGGTGAAGACGTCGCTGATCGATACGCCCAGGGTCTGCGCCTTTTCGCGGTCGATGTCGAGATAGACCTGGGGATTGTTGGTGGCCCAGGTCGAGAAGACCCGTTGCAGATCCGTATCCTGGTTGGCCGCCAGGACCAGGGCGCGCATGGCCGCGGCCAGCTCCTCCGGGGTACGCCCTTGGAGGTCCTCCAACTGGTACTCGAAGCCGCTGCCGGTGCCCAACCCCATGATCGGCGGTAAGTTGAAGGGCATGACCCGGGCGGCGGGGATGGCGGCGGTCTGGGCCGCGACCCGGGCGATCACCGCCTGGACCTTGAGGTCCGGCGTGGTGCGCTCCGCGAAGGGCTTGAGGCGCCCGATGAGCAGGGCGGCGTTGGACTCCACGGCCCCGTCCAGCATGCTGTAGCCGGGGACTGTCATGACGTGCAGGACCGCCGGGTCGGCCAGGACGATCTTCTCGACCTCCTCCACCACCGCCAGGGTCCGGCTCACCGAGGCGCCTTGGGGGAGGCTGATCTCGGCCATGAAGGCCCCTTGGTCCTCGTCGGGCAGGAAGCCGGTGGGGGTGACCTCAAACAGCCAACCGGTCAGGAGCCCAAACACGGCCACCAAGGCCAGGACGAGCACAGAGAACCGCACCAGCCGCTTCACGATGGCAGCATAGCCGTCGCGTACCCCGTCGATGCCACGCATGATCAGCCCCATGAGCCCGCGCCTGTGCCCCCCCGGCTTGAGCAGGATGGCGCACAGGGCCGGGGACAGGGTGAGCGCATTGATGGCCGAGATCAGCATGGAGAAGGCGACCACGGCGGCGAACTGCTGGAAGAGTTGCCCCGTGATGCCGGGGATGAAGGCCACCGGCAGGAAGACAGAGAGCAGGACCAGGGTGATGGCGAGAATTGGCCCGGTGATCTGGGTCATGGCCTTCTTGGCCGCCTCCCGGGGCGCGAGCCCCTCAGTCTCCATCAGGTGCTCCACCGCCTCCACCACCACGATGGCGTCGTCCACCACGATGCCGATGGCGAGCACCACGGCCAGGAGCGAGATGGTGTTGGCCGAGAAGCCGATCATGAGCAGGAAGGCGAAGGTTCCCACCAGGGCCACGGGGACGGCGATCAATGGGATCAGGGTCGCACGCCAGCTCCCGAGAAAGATGAAGACCACCAGGATGACCAGGGCGAAGGCCTCGAACAGGGTGTGGATGACCTTCTCGATGCTGGCATTGACGAAGTCCGTGGTGTCGTACATGACCAGGTAGTCAAGATCGTCGGGGAAGCGCCCCTTGAGCCCCTCCATCGCCTCCTCGACCCCCTCGGCGACGGCCACGGCATTGGCACCGGGGGCCAGGTAGATGCCGATCCCGGCGGCTGGGCCGGCGTTCATCCGCGTGCTGGAATCCGACGACTTGGCCCCCAGCTCGACGGTTCCCAGGTCCTTGACCCGCACCGTAGACCCGTCCGGGTTGGCGCGCACCACGACGTTCTCGAACTCCTTGGTGTCGCTGAGGCGCCCCTTGGTCTGAAGGGTGATCTGGAACTGTTGGTCCTCCGAGATCGGCTGGGCCCCGATGCGCCCCACCGCGGCCTGGACGTTCTGGCTCTGGATGGCCGAGATCACGTCCGACGGAGTGAGCCCCAGGGCGGTCAGGCGGTCCGAGTCGAGCCAGACCCGCATGCTGTAGTCGAGGGGCCCGAAGAGCGACGCCTTGCCGACCCCATTGACCCGCGAGAGGGTGTCGATGACATTGATGGTCGCGTAGTTGCTCAAGTAAAGGTCGTCGTAAGACCCCCTGGGCGAGACCAGGGTAATGACCTGCAACAGGGCGCTGGACTGCTTCTGCACCGTCACCCCGGTGCGTTTGACCTCTTCCGGAAGCTGGGCGGTGGCCTGGTTGACCCGGGTCTGGACGTTGACGGTGTTTAGGTCCGGGTCCGTCCCCAGGGCGAAGGAGACGGTCAGCGAATAGCTGCCGTCGTTGGCGCTGCTGGAGCGCATGTAGAGCATGTTGTCCACGCCGTTGACCCTGGACTCGATGGGCTGGGCCACCGTGGACTCCACCACGGCGGCGGCCGCCCCCGGATAGGCGGTGGTCACCGAGACCTGGGGCGGGACTATGTCCGGGAACTGTGCGACTGGGATCTGGGTGATGGCAATCAGCCCCGCGAGCGTCAGGACCACCGAGATGACGATGGAGAGCCTGGGCCGGTCGATGAAAACGTCCGAGATCATGGCTTCTGAGCCTCCTTGGGCTGTCCCTCGGCGGCTGGGGCAGCCGGGGCCGCGGTGGCCTGCGCCGGGGCCTTGATGACCTGGGGTGGGGTCGCGGTCACCGGCTGACCTGGGCGGACCTTCTGGATGCCCTCGGAGATCACCAGCTCACCATCCTTGAGCCCGGACTTGACCGAAACCATGGGCCCCTTGGCGGTCCCGGTCTGGACCCGGCGGATCTGGGCCTTGCTTTCGGCATCGATGACCAGGACGAAGGTCCCTTGCTGGTCCACCTGGAGCGCGGACTGGGGGATCACGATGGCCGACTCCGGCTCCCCGGCCTGGACCACCACCCCGACATACTGCCCGTCGACCAGGAAGCGGTCCGGGTTGGGCAGCTCAGCACGCAGGGTGACGGTGTCGGTCCCGGCATCCGTCGTCACATCGACGAAGTTGAGCTTGCCCGTGTGCTCGTACAAAGTGCCGTCCGGGAGCCGGACGCGGATGACGACGTTCTTCGGGTCGCCGCCCTTTGCCTGGTAATCGCGCTTGGCCTCCAGCAGCTCGCGCTGAGTCAGCGGGAACTGGACATAGATGGGGTCGTGGCTGATGAGTGTGGCCAGCGGTCCCGACTCGGGCCCCACGAGGTTGCCGATGGTGTATTTGGCCAGGCCGATACGCCCCGCCACCGGGGCCAACACCCGCGTATAGCCGAGATCCAGCTTGGCCGAGTCCAACGCCGCCTTCGCCTGCTCGATGGAGGCCTTGGCGATGGAGTCCGCCGCCTGGAGCTCGTCGACCTTGGACTGGGCGATGTTCTTGTCCTTGAGCAGCTCCTGGCCGCGCTTGAGCTGGGCGGCGGTATTGAGCTGGTCCGCCTTGGCCTTGGTGAGGTCCGCCTCGCGTTGCTGGACGATGGCCAGGTACTGGTCAGGCTCGATCTCAAACAGCAGGTCGCCCCCCTCGACGTCCTGGCCCTCGGTAAAGGCCCGGCGCTTGAGGAAGCCCGGGACCCGGGCGCGCAGGTCCACCTTGTCCATGGCCGCCACCCGTCCGACGAAGTCCGACTGGTCCTCGATCACCTCGACCTTGGCCGGGACCGCGATCACGCTAGGGGGCGGTGCGGCTGCGGGAGGTGGTGGGGCCTCGTCCCCGCAGCCGGCGATCAGGGCTAAAGCGGCGGCGAGGCTCAAGGTCAGCGGCGAGCGGGCGCGGCGCTGGCGGGAGGGACCGGTGCGGGGGCTTAGGTGCATGAGGATATACCTTGGGCTGAGAGGCGGCGCGGGCCCATGCGGAGAGGAACATTGGGCCGACGACGGCGCATTATGCCCGCTCCCATGGCGATGCGCGCGGCTTCTCCGGGCGGGTCTTGGAGGACTGCCTCCACTGGTCGGGCCGGGGGGAGCAAGACCCTCGCCCGCGAGACTAATCGCCCCTTCGCGGCCACCTCATGGCGCCAGAGCCGCACTGGCAATGCACGAGAACCTGATCTATTTCGGCTCCGCCAACATCTATGGAGATCGCAATCAAGTGAGACTTGAACAGGCCAACAATGACGAGCAGCATGGCGGCCCCCACAACACCGGAATTGCGGGCGGCATCCGCGGTCCTCGTCACCGCCGGGCCGCCCTGCTTCGCCACCGCTCAGCCCAG
>JBFZCW010000048.1:0-5677 GCA_041307765.1 Chromatiaceae bacterium | reverse complement strand
TTGAGCAGGGTGCCCGCGTCCCGGCCATCCAGGGGGTAGATGGCGATTCCGATGCTGGCGCTGCTATAGATATCGCGGTCCCCAACTGCGAAGGGCTGTGCGAGCCGCCTTAGAATTTCCTGGGCAACCAGAGTGGTATCCAACTCGCGCTGCACGCTCGGCAGGAGCACCACGAATTCGTCTCCACCCAGGCGTGCCACCGTGTCGCTCTTGCGCACGCACTCCCTCAGCCGGTCGGCAACCGACTTCAGCACGAGGTCACCCACGGCGTGCCCCAGGGTGTCGTTGACCGGTTTGAAGCGGTCCAAGTCAAGGAACAGGATGCCGACCAAGCAAGCCTCGCGCTCGGCGCGGACCAGGGCTCCGCTCAACCGGTCCTGCAGCAGGATGCGGTTGGGTAGCCCCGTTAGCGTGTCGAGGTAAGCCAGGGACTGTATCTCGTCCTCGGCACGCTTGCGCTCGGTGATGTCCTCGAAGATGGTGGCAAACTTGCCGGGCGCCGGCGCGGTCGCCGAAATACTGAAGACCCGCTGCATCGGCTCGAACAGGACCTCGAAGCAGGCGGCAGTGCCTGACCGGACCACCTCTGCAAAGATGTCGAGGTACGGGGGCTCACCGGTTCCGTAGAGCGCCGAGGCCTTGGCCCCTACCGCCAGCGCCCTGGGGATTCCCAAGATGCGCTCGTAGGAGGGATTGACGTCCAGGACCACATAATCCGCGGGCTGGCCTGAGCTATCGTAGACCAGCTCGTGCAGGGCGACACCCTCGTGCATGTTGCAGTACAGGGAACGGTAGCGCTCCTCGCTCTCCCGCAAGGCATCCTCGGCCTGCTTGCTGGCGGTGATGTCGATGAAGCTCTCCACCACATGATCGCGTCCGTTCAGGCTCAACCTGGCTGCGGTCTTCAGGACAGGGATGCACTCGCCGGTCGCTGTGAGAAGTACCCGGTGGGAGTTGTCCGACGCTTGTCCGCCATCGGTGATGGGACACAAGCCCCCCTTGTCGGGACACAAATACTTGTGGCAGGGGGAGCCCACGAGAACCTCCCGCGGGTCCCCGATCATGGCCACGGCGACATCGTTGGCGTCCACGATTAGGTGGGTCTCAGCGTCTATCAACAAGATCCCTGCATGCACCGCATTCAGGATGGTCTTGAGACGTGCCTCGGTCTCTCGCAGCGCCTGTTCCGCGAGCCGCCGGGCGGTGATGTCGGTATAGATCAGCACGACCTGACAGACGTGGCCTGCCTTATCTTTCACCGGCGTACCGACCACGTGGAAGTGGCGCCCGCCGTACAGGAAGTCGTCGCGCTCGTGCGACGAGCGCGTGCGCACGATGCGCTGGTAGACGCACTCGGCCGAAGGACCCGAGGGGTCGCAGAACACCTCAGACAGATACCGTCCGACAGTGTCCGCACGGCCGTGGAAGAACAGCTCCCGGGCGCGCACGTTGCAGGCCAGCAATCGCTGCGTGCGGTCTACGACAACGATGGCCGTGCCGGCGGAGTCGAAGATCGCTTGTAGCTCGTCGCGAGCCTGGGCGCGATCCTCATTGACCTGTTGCAGGTGCTCCAAGATCTGCGCGAAGGATTCGGCCAGGATCCCAATCGGGTCTAACGCGATCAGGGTCGCGTCGTCGAGTTCCTCGGGACGCAGCGGCAGCGTCCCGATCACCCGCAGGAGCTGATCCACCTTGCTGCGGACGTACGCGACGGCGCTCTGTTCCTGCGAACGGAGTTGTTCGACCTCCGCGCGCAGTCTCTCCAGCTCGCCCGGCGGGGTAAGGTCTGGGACCGGAGCAGGGTGTTGCGTCGTCGAGGGTCCGTGCGTCATGTCATGGCCCTAGCCCGCCGATAGCAGACGCGACCTCCGCACCCCCCTGAGATCCTCACTCCCTGGGCCGGCCGTCGATGAGGATGAGATAGTACCCTTGCTTCTTCTCGACCGTCACCGGATAACCCATGTTGCCAACTGCGGCGGGGATGGTGGACGTGGCATCGCGATTGTCGGTCTTGACCCGCAGCGACACCTCCCCCGCCTTCAGTTCGGCCTGTCGCTGGTTCACCTCGCGCAGGGTCGTGAGCAAGCAGGAGGGGCAGATCTGTCCCCGAATATCGATCTCGATCAGCTCTTGGGACACGTTCGACATGGACCACCAAAACCTCGTTCAAGTGCGCTTCGGCCACGCTACCAAACATGCGCACGCCGGGTCACGCCCGCAGCACCAGCCGCGTGAGCAGCCGGCTACCCAACCAGGCACCGGGCACCATTCCGACCACAAACAGGATGCTCTGCGCAGCCAAGATCGGGATCCCGCCCAGCAGGTGCCACACATTGCAGGCTGGCGCCATGCGGGCGGCGGTACCCATGATAACGCCGCCGATGACCGCTGACAGGCACTGCCGAACCGGCACCCTCCAGTAGATCCTGAACTCCCGCAGCATGACCGCGGAGCAGGCGGCGCCCAGGACGATCCCGAGGATCAGCGGAAACTGGATCGCCGCGATCCCATCCAGTACGGGTCCGGCACCGCCCCGCACGGTGAGGTCGCCAAGTGGCGGTCGGTACATCAACGGTTCCGCCTGAAAGTATGCCAGGTCGCCCACGTGCTCCGGCGCGACCGCGCTCTCAATGTAGGCCCCGATCTTGGCGTATGAGGTTGTGATGCCCAGCGGCATCCCGATCAGCACGTACGAAAGCGTTCCGATCAGGGCGAGCGCCAGCGCCGCTTTCCACGGCTGGAGGTAACCCTCGGCCGCCGAGCGTCGCTGCCAGCGGTCCTGGCGGTACCAGCGCAGGAGCAGAAGGCTTGCGCCCACCGCGACGGGGGTAACCAGCAACGCTGGGGTCACCCCGACGATTTCGGGGATGGTGACCTTACCCGGAAAGACGGTGGTGGCAGCCACCAGTACGCTCCACCCAGGGTAGATCTCGGCGTACACCGTGCTCCCGGCGATCAGCCCTGCAAAGGCGAGCGCCCCCAGCAGGCTGCCCGACCCCATCTTGTAGATGGTCCCGACCACGCAGCCCCCGGCGAGGACCATCCCCATACCGAACAGGAGGCCACCGACGAGATTGGCCAGCGACGGCGGACCGAGCAGCGGGAAGGGATAGGGGGACAACAGCCCCATGAGACGCGCTGCCTCGAAAAGAATCATGCTGGCAACAACAGCCAACACGAGCATGCGCAGCATGAACCTGTCCCGGAACAGGAAAAGGTCCCGAAACATGCCAGCAATGCAAAAGTCGGAGCGGTGCATCACAAAACCGGCCGCCGACCCCAGGAGGAAAGAGGCCAGTACGATTAGGACGTAGGGGTGATCGAACATCACCCCCGACACGGCATTCCGCCTTTTGGGGACGTTGGAGACGAATGACGGCGAGGGGCCGCCAACCCGCGATGCGGAACGCCGCGACAAGGGCGCGGGCCCATGGCAGTGCCTACGACATCGACACTGGGCTTGCGTCTACTCTCACGCCCTTTGGGCACCGTCTGGCAGGATGATGTTGAGCTCTAGGATCTCGTGCTGGTCGTCCTGCTCGTAGTTGACGGAGACGGCGTTCATGTCCACGTCCACATACTTGCGAATGACCTCCAGGATCTCCCGCTGGAGTCTTGGAAGGTAAGAGGGGCGGTGGCGTTCGGCTCGGTCGTGGGCGACCAGGATCTGGAGGCGTTCCTTGGCCACGGAGGCGGTACCCTTGTTGGGCCGCGCGGATCGGAAAAAGTCCAGCAGGCCCATGTGTTACCCCCCGAATAAGCGGCTGAAGAAACCCTTCTTCTCGACCTCAAGAAAGCGGTGCGGTACGGACTCGCCGAGGTAGCGGGCGACGCTGTCCGAATACGCTTGGCCCGCATCGCTCTCCTTGTCCAGGATCACCGGGACGCCAGCATTGGAGGCACCCAACACCGCCTTGGACTCGGGAATGACCCCAACCAGCTCCAGGGAGAGAATCTCCTGCACGTCGTCCACGCTCAACATCTCCCCCCGCGCAACCCGCTCCGGGGAGTAGCGGGTCAGGAGCAGGAACTCGCGGATCGGCTCCGCATTGGTCTCGGCCCGGCGCGACTTGCTGGAGAGGATTCCGAGCATGCGGTCGGAGTCGCGCACGGACGAGACCTCGGGGTTGGTGACCACGATGGCGTCGTCGGCAAAATACATAGCCATGGTGGCTCCATGCTCGATCCCGGCCGGGGAGTCACAGACGATGTAATCAAAGGTCTGAGACAGCTCTTCAAGCACCGTCCCTACCCCCTCCTTTGTGAGGGCCTCCTTGTCGCGGGTCTGCGACGCGGGCAAGACGTAAAGATTGTCGCAGCGCTTGTCGCGGATCAGCGCCTGGTTGAGGTTGGCCTCCCGATTGATGACATTGACGAAGTCGTAGACGACGCGCCGCTCGCACCCCATGATGAGGTCGAGGTTGCGCAGGCCCACATCGAAGTCGATGACCGCTGTGCGGTTACCGCGCAGTGCCAGTCCCATGGCCAAGGCGGCACTGGTCGTGGTCTTGCCGACACCACCCTTGCCAGACGTGATTACAATGATTCTCGCCAAGTTGACACCCTCCTTCGGGCGTATGGTCCTTCGGTTTGCAGTGATATGCGTGGTGGTCCTGACGGGGTCTGAGTCCTGCGGGCCCTGCACCGTGCCAATCCAGGCATCGGCGGCAGCTCCGCCCTGACCAAGTCCCCTCGGATTGGGTGCGGCATCTGCGCGCCGCTGCCCCGCTTGCCTGTCTTGGAAACCCGTCGCGCCGGGGCTCTGCCGGACGCGAGCGCACTCGTAGCTTGGAACAAGGCCGCGCCTGCGGTCCGGTAGTGCGCCGGCCCGCAGATCCTTAGATCTTTTCGATCCGCAAGACCTTCTGATCCAGAAAGATCTGAACCGGATAGCCCTTCAGCTCGTTCGGAATATTTTCGCTGACGCGGTAGTGCCCGGCCACAGAGACCAGCTCGGCCTGGAGGTCCTGGCAAAAGATGCGCGCCTGGGTATCCCCCTTCATCCCCGCGAGGGCCCGTCCACGCAAGGGTCCGTAGACATGGACATTGCCGTCGGCCATCAGCTCGGCCCCGGCACTGACTGGAGCCACCACCGACAGGTCTCCGCCCGCGGCGTAGATCCGCTGTCCCGACCGCACCGGGCGGGTGATCAGGGTAAAACCACTGGTCTGGGTCGCACTGGGTTTCGCGCTGGGCGCCTGCCTGGGTCCCGCTTCCGCTTCGGCAGGTCCTGGTCTGGCCTTGCCGCCCGCCGGCTGACCCATGCGCCGCACCAGGGCGTCACCCAGGATGGCCAGCTCCATCGCCTCCGCCGCCGCGTGCTGTGCCGGGCTTCCACCGCGCACCCCGAAGGGGATCATGCCATAGCCGCGCAGCAGCCCGACCAGCAGTGGGAACTGAACCTCTCCGGCCGTGTCCGTCAGCCCGGTCAGATCGATGACCACTGGGGTGTTGCGAAAGAAGTCCGGGGCCTGTTCGACCTTGGCCCCGATCTGCTCGGCCACCAGATCCATATCGACGCCCAGCAGCCGGATGACCGGGAGTGTGAAACCCGCCGCCTTGAGCTCGAAGGCCGGAGATGGCGACGATTGTTGTGCACTGGCGGTCATGCGTCTGATAAGGGGGTCAGTGGATGCGTGTAAGGACGAGCTGCCGGACGTTTGGCCGGGGATGTATC
>JBFZCW010000047.1:0-3180 GCA_041307765.1 Chromatiaceae bacterium | reverse complement strand
GCGTTGTAGACTGCCGTCGGCTTCTTGTCGCCCTTGACGTACACGGCGAGGTCGAAGTCATCAGACATCGGCAGGCCGTTTGAAGTGATGTACCGGGTCTCCCCGTCGGCATCCGTGACCGTATCCGTGATCGTGATGAACTCGTTTCCGGCCAGGGAGTCTACCCAGCCCTTGCTGGTGGCCATCGGCGAGGGACCTTCGCTCTCGTCCCAGTCCAGCAGGTTGATGACGACGGTCGTCGGTACGCCGACCTCGTACTTGAGGTTGGACTGCTCGAACGGCGGTGCGCTGCACTCAATGAGCGGGATCTCGAGCCCGGGGATGTCCTGGCCGAACTTGTTGGCCTTCAGGCGCCAGCGCGGCCCGGAAACCAGCGTGCCGAGCGTGCCCGTGTCGTCCGGCAGGGGGCTGCCGACGAAGTCGTACAAGGCGTCGTCTGCATCGGCGACCAGGTACGACCACTCGAACGGGTCGCGCTCGATGGTGGTGTAGTACCCGTTGGTGATCGCGCCGGTCAGATCCGCGGAGAACGCATAGGGGTCAGCTCCGGGCTCGGTGCCAGGGGTGGCAGTGGGGTCCAGGGCAAACGGCATGTTCTTGAAGTAGGTCCCCGACCCAATGAGGGTCGCATCGACCCCTTCGACCAGGTCCGCATCGCCCTCATAGCAAGGTTTGGTGGACTGCCACACCTCGGTTGCACCGGTACCGGTCACCAGTCTGTCGGGTATACGGCCGGTGGCCGCCTCGTTTTCCAGGTCCTCTGGGCGCAACTGATCATTGGGGTTGTTGGTGATCCAGTGGTTGACGA
The DNA here is from genome assembly GCA_041307765.1 of Chromatiaceae bacterium. GTDB lineage: Bacteria > Pseudomonadota > Gammaproteobacteria > Chromatiales > Chromatiaceae > DYRB01. The sequence continues at coordinate 2,372 of JBFZCW010000047.1, read as the reverse complement.
CCAGGCGGGCCTTGGTGACCACGAAGTCATTGACCAGCGCACCGTTCACGTCGCGCTCTTTCCACTCTTCCGGCAGCGCCAGGCGCGCGTACATGCGGATGTCGTTGGGCCGTTTGATCTGTCCGCCCCAGCGGTAGAGGGGCTTGCCGTCGTCCTTGAGGGTCACGGAGTAGTCGGCGCTGACCGCGATGTCATCCAGCACCGAGGTGTTGTCGTTGGCGTCCATCTGAACGCCCGGTGTCGCGTCGGTCAACCGCTCCCCTGGTACGCCGCCGGTCAAGATGTATAACTGGTCGTCCAGATCCGTAGTCGCGCAGTCGAGTGTCAGCGAGCCGTCAGGCGTGGACTGGATGCCCTGTACGCCGGTCACCGGGTCGGCAAAGTAGTATGGGATGGTCTCGTGGCAGCTCAGGACATGCTCCAAGACCGTGTAGTGTTCGGTGGAGCACTTGACGGAGTTGCCGCCCAAACCCGCGCACCAGGTACCCAGCGGGGTCTTGACCTTATACGTATCGGTAGAGGAGTCCGAGAGTTTGACACCGACGACCGTATCCCCATCCAGGATGTTGCCGGCGAAACCCTCCAGATAGTCGCCGTCTCGTGTCTTCACCTGGGCGCCAACGAAATCGACGACATAGAAGCCGAACTCGGTGTCCATCGGGTAGAGGGTGACACCGGTCTTATCGACGATTGGTACGACGCCGGCAGGGCATGCTGGCGATCCCGCATCGCCCGTTCCGCAGAGGATGGACGGGAGTTGCACTGCTCCGGCTGGACCGTAGGTGGTGCCATCGAAGCCACCCTGGATGTCATTGATCGAGAAGGTATGCATCGGGGATACATAGACGGTCTGCGCGGTGGCGGCGGAAGCCCCCAAGGCGGCGCTGACGGCGAGCGCGATCGCGCTCGGGAACAACTTGCGTTTCAAGACTGATTGCTTCACTTTTCTCTCCAAGCTCGTTAAATGACGTCCGAGCGGTACGCTCGACCCGGCGCCCGTCAAGAGCACCGCGACATCGCGCCGGGATCCGCTCAATTGCAGAGGCCCACCCAGGACCCCTCGACAATCCTGCCTCCATCCCGAAGGCTGGCCGGCCATCCCACATCCCACCTGTTGCATCGATACGACACAGACTGCGATCCTGACGACGCGGGTAGAGGGCAGGATAGTACATGCATCTGACGACGGATGTCCGCTTCCGTCCGAAAAGTTTGTAGTTGTTTGTCCTATGTCCGGGGGAAGCATTCTTCATGAAGCAGCTGTATCAGGGCAGAGTTCCGATCCTTCTCGCGTCATCTGCCGGTACCCGGTGCAAGGTTGTGGCGGCCCCAGGCTAAACTGGCCGATCGAGTCTGCGCTCCCGCAGCCAGGCGAAAATGACCGGCGTGACGATCAGGATGTGCACCAGGCTGGAGATCATGCCGCCGACCACCGGGGTGGCGAGCGGCTGCATCACCTCGACCCCGGTCCGCTGGAGCCAGAAAATCGGGGTCAGGGAGGCAATGGTCGTGGCCACCGTCATGACCTTGGGGCGCAGCCGCAGCCGGGCGCCGGCCTTGACGGCCTCGACGAGCTCCTCGCGGGTCAGGTCCCGGCCCAGTCCATTTTTCTTGGCGAGCACCGCCTCTTCCAGATAGGTGACCATGATGACGCCGGTCTGAATGGCGGTGCCGAACAGCGCGATGTAGCCGACCCAGACCGCGACGCTGAAGTTGAAGCCCATCCAGGCCTGCAACAGCACCCCGCCGGTCAAGGCGAAGGGCACCGCCAGGATCACATGGGTCGCCTCTCCCACCGAGCGGAAGGTCATCACCAGGGTCGCGAAGATGATGAGGAGGACGGCGGGGAAGACGTAGAGCAGGGTCTCCCGGGCCCGCAACTGGTGCTCGTACTGGCCTGAGTACTCGATGGTCATCCCAGGGGCCAGGGTCACCTCCGCGGCGATGCGCGCCTTGATCTCGTCGACGAAACCGCCCAGATCCCGGTCGCGGACATTGGTCTGGACGAAGACGCGCAGCCGCCCGTTCTCGCTCTGGATCTCGTTGGGCCCGACGACGCGCCGGATGTCCGCCACCTGCCGCAACTGCACCGAAGCACCGGACGGCGTGCCCAGCAGCATCTCGCCAATCCGCTCGATGTCGCCCCGCTCGCCCTGCTCCTGGCGCACCTGGATGGGCCAGCGCTCGCGCCCCTTGATGGTCGTGGCGACGGTGGTCCCGCCGATCCCCGCCTCCACGTGCCGGAAGACGTGCTCGACGCTGAGCCCGTAGCGCCCAATCAGGTCCCGCCGGACCTCGATCTCCAGGTAGGGCTTGCCCTGCACCCGGGACGGCGCGACGCCGGTCGCCCCCTGGATCCGGTTCATCACCCG
>JBFZCW010000046.1:0-6250 GCA_041307765.1 Chromatiaceae bacterium | reverse complement strand
CAGGCGACAACTACCTTGACGCGCGCCGAAAAGAGCACAGCCAAAAGGATGAGCTTGGATTTCAACGATGGGATCCTGATCCACAACGAACAAGTGCTCATTATCAGTGACTGCCAGCTCTCAGGCCTTTCGATTGTGTGACCTATGCCCCGATATTGAGACACGGCAAGTGAGAGAAGTCCGGCCACGAGCTCGAGGCCTTCTTCGAGTCAGCCGCGAGTGCAGCCGACCCCGGCGTGGACTGGCCTTACAACGACTATCTGTTCGAGAAGTCGGTCGACGGATTTTCGCTGAGCCTCGCGGTGATGCCCGCCTATCGGGATATTCGCCTCATCCTGTCATCTCAGGGAGGGTGTGGTCTACGAACTGGCGGCCACAGGCATCGAAGACATTCGGTACACCAACGACGCAGATGGAGAGCGCCTAGTTCTGCACGTTCGCGCTCTTGAACGGATCGAGTTGACGTTGCAGCCCAGCCTGCTGATCAGGGCGTTTTTCCAAAACCGCGATCATCTTTGAGCACCCCTACTTGTTAAAATTATAAGCCACGTTTTTCAGAACGGCGGCCTCTGCTCGATGATGTCAGCATCTACGCTGATGCAATTGACACGTGCGATCTTCAACACCCTCCAGGGCAGCCTGGTTTACCAGTGGGGCGTTCATCAAGGTGCTCGCGAACAACGTCGCCCCGATCAGCATGGACGGCAACCGACGGCAGGTCGACAATGCGTATATCGAGCGGCCGTGATCCGGCCTGAAATGCGAGGGGTCTGCCTGAGGGGCACGAGAGACTCGCAGAGGCGAGGCCCCGAGCGGGGTGTACCGGGTGTTTGTCATGCGAATGTTCAGCCTTTGCTTGCTGCTTGCTGCAGTCATGCTGTCGCATGCAGTCCAGGCGCAGAGCGTAGGCCTGGAGGCTGCGTCCATCACGGAGCGCGGGTTCCAGTCGCTGGCCGAGGACAAGGTCAACTACACCCTGCGCGACCTGGCCGGGAAGGACGCACTGACCGTGCGCGCTCTGGTCGGTTACGGGCGCATTCCCACCGCGGCCGTGGTGCCCCTGGCCGGACTGCGCGACAAAGGCCTCGATGTGCTCGGGGCCACCCCGCAGCAGCTCGACACGATCCTGAAGGAACACGGCGCGACCCTCACGCCCGACGAGCGGGACAGCCTGGCCCGGGTCACCGAGCTGATGCACGAGGTGGCGGCGGCCGCATCGGCCGCTGCGAAGGCCACGCAGGAGCCCGCCTCGGCCGGCGCTGCCCCGGCCCCGGGGGACGACGACGCACTGGACGAGGAGGTCGCCAGGATTCTCGCCGAAGGCCTCGACCAGACGCAGACCGAGGAGGAGTCGAATCCGGCGTCTGGCCAGGACAGGGGCCCGCCCCGGGCCCGGGGCACACCCTTCGCCGCCACCCTGCTTGATCCCGCCACCCTCCCGCCGATGAAGGCAGCCCCCTTCATCGACATCAACACACTGACCCAGACCCAGTGGGACGGCGCGGTGGCCGCAGCCATGGCAGGCATGCGTCTGGTCTACGGACCCATGTCGGATGCCGAAGAAGAATCCTTCCGCAGCAAATGGGGCGTACTGCGGCAGTTTCCCTCGCCGGATGCGGTCGAGTACCTGAACAGATTCAACCCGCTGCTCGGCGAATTCCTGTCCCTGCGCGGCGCCGTGGCCGACGCGGCCGCGCGGCTCGAACAGGCCGTGGAGCAGATCGCCTGGGCGGCCGAGGCCGACGATCCAGCCTTGGCCATGGAGGCCTTGACCCTGGCCCGGCAGCACCGCAACACCGTCCTGTCCGCCCAGAAGCGCCTGGACGAGGTCGTGGCCGAACTCGTCGCCCTGGGCGACCCTCCGGACGGCGCCGGACTGATGGCCGATGGCCAGCAGCGATACAGGCGCGCCAAGGATTTCCTGCGCGGGCTCATCGAACCGTCCGGCCCCGAGGGCGAATGGGTCGGGTACATCGTCTACCCGGAGGGTTTCGTGGTCCTCGACGAGGGCGTCATCAAGCATCAGCCATACCATTTCCTGATCTACGCACACGGCCAACCGCCAGAGTACTTCGCCATAGCCCTGGACACCGGCACCTACGATGACAAGGAATACGCCTATGTCGAGGGCATCGACCTGAGCAGCGTCGACATCCTGGCCGGTATCGACGGTGACACGCTGAACCACAGCTTCACAGACGAGGACGGGGACACCTGGACCATCCACGCCAGGCGTTACAGCGGTGGCCCCTTCCCGGAATTTTCCGAAGTCTCGCGGGAACTGTTCGAGCAGGCTCGCATCGCGAACGAGCGCGAGAGGGCGGGAAGACTGGGGCGGGCAGACCAGACCGGAAGCGGGATGGACACGGTCAAGGAGTTCATCGGCGCGGAGATCAGCCACGGGCTCAGTGACTGGTCGATACAGGAGGCCCTGGCCCATTACCGCATGCGGCGTGCCTTCCATGCGGCCGCCGTACAGTGGGCTGCGATGGGTGAGGAGATGGCGAACTCCGAGGAGGCCCGCCTGCGCCAGTTCGACGCCCTGGTTGCCGGCGGCGCGCCGCAGCAGGTCGCCGGGGCGCAGGCCGCGAGCCCGGCTCCACAGGAGCAGGCACAGGAAGCGGCAAAGGCGGCGCAGCCAGCCGCAGGTGCAGACGCCCAGGGCGCCACGCCGCTGCACATCGTCGACGACCAGCCACCCGAGCAGCGGCGTGCCATCGACCAGGAGGCAATAGATTTCCACGCTGCCAACGTGTCGATCATCGAGCGGAACATGGACAGGGACCGCGCAGAGCTCGAAAAGGAGACCGATCCCACCCGCCGGCACGACCTGGAGATGCGCATCCTCAATGCCAAGGCCAACCTCCAGTCCGAGCGGGACCGCATCGAATCCCTGCAGACCGGCGTCGTCGTGCACAACCGTTCCGCCTGGGACGACTTTGCCAGGAGCCAGTTCATCCAGAACATCGCCGCGGACCAGCGCAAGATGGAGAAGGTTGACCGGGCCATGAAGAAGGCCCTGTCCATGGCCGACACCCTACCCTACGACAAGGCCGCCCAGGTGCGCGCGATCGTCAGCCAAGGCTTTAGCCCCGAGGTCATGACGGCGACGGACACAACAAAGGCATCGGCGGTCATCCAGGAGGCCTATGCCGTGGTCTCGGGACACTGGGAAGCGGAGAAGAAAAAGGCCGACGCCGACGCCGAGTGGGCCGATACCTGCCTGCAGACCGCAGAAATGACCAAGGGCGCCGCGGACAAGTCCCTCATGGTCCTGTCCTTCATCGGTGGCGCCGCCGTGAATCGTGCCTACCTGGGCGTCACGGGCTACATCGAGGGCGGGCCCAAGGAGGCCTTCCTGCGCGTCGGCGGTTCATACAATCAGCTGACCGGTATTGCGGTCGACGCCTACCGGGGCTTCGAGGCTGCGGTGGAAAGCGGCGGCGGATGGGAGGAGGGACTCAAGGGCGCGGGCTGGGAGGTCGTCAAGGGTATCGCCATGGAGAAGGCAATGCAGTTAACTGCGGGGGCAATCACCCGCGGCTACGGCGCCCTGAAGAATCTCAAGCGCACCGGCGAGGCCGATGCCCCGGGCGTCTTGTCCAAAGCCCCCTCGGCCAAGCCCTCTTCCGCGGATACCCAGGCGCCCGGGGCGGCGGTGAAGACCGAAACCTCCGAGGTGCCCGACGACGGCTTCAATCGCCCCCTGACCGAGGCCGAGCGGCAGGCCTACAAGGCCCAGATGGCCGATGGCCGCATACGCGTCAATTCGTACGAGAAGACCTTCGACAAGTTGCAGCAGGCCCGACGCGAAAAGGCACCGCCCGCGGAGATCAAGAAGATACTACGCGAGCTCGACGACCGCTCGGCCAGTATCCACGCGTCCCCGCAGGCCAAGCTGATCATGAAGACCCACCAGCGCAACCCCAAGAACCAGGAGATGGTCAAGCGCTTCGTGAACAGCATGGACCGGGTGCACAACCGGGTGCAGAAACGTTTCCAAGAGAAGATGGACGCCGAGTGGGACCGCGAGAGCCTGGCGCCGATCCGCAACGCCGACAGCAGCAAGAGTGTCAACATGGACTACGACATCGCCAGGCAGGTGCGATTGGACGAAAACGGCCTGCCCATAGCGCCGACAAGGAACGGCCGGCCGGTTCCCGAGAGCCTGTGGCAGGCCGAGGCACAGAGGAAATGGGAGGAGTCGTACCGGGAGGTCACCGGGCAGGACCCCCAGCGCTCCTGGGAGAACGTGACCACGGGCGGACATCCGGAGGCCTACAAAGACCTTGCCGTGATAGAAGAGAACGGCATCCTGCGCGCCAACAAGGCGTGGGCCGGGCAGACCGCCGACGTCAACCAGTTCAAGGGCGATCACCTGCGCCGCGACCCGAACTTCAGCCGGATCGAAAAGCATGTCGAGATCGCGCGCAGCACGTCCAAGGAATACGAGAAGCGCCTGCTGCCCCTCATGCAGGCCAAGGCCCCGGCCAAGACGGACAAGGCGAACTACGATGCCTTTATGAAACACAAGCAGTATTGGGACGATGTGAACCGGATCATGGCCGACATGGGCTCTGGCCGCATCGATCCTCTCGAGGGTGACCGCCGCATCCGCCTGCTGTCCGGCGGCAAGAGCTCACTGGAGGTAACCCACGACCTGCGCAACTTCCTCGAGGTTCTGATCAAGTTCGACAAGGCCTGAGGCAAAAGCCGGGCGCGAAAAAAGAGGTCGACGCCAGCTCGGCATTTCAAGCGCGCATCAATCTATCCAGATCACATCACCCCGGGTACACCAGGCATGCAGCGCGCCCAGCACCTCGTCAAGATGGTGCGGCTTACACATCAAACGCAGATGCCATGCGCTGCCGGTCACGAGTACGTCTCCGCACAGCCGATTCACCCGTATCTCCTTCACGTCCCGCCAGGCCGTCATAGGCGACCAGGCCGCCCATTGCCCGCCCTTGAGGCTCAGCCAAAACACCAACAGCATCAGCCCACGCATGCGCCGGTCGAGCTTGCGCTGCGCGGTCGAGGGTCTGATATGCACCCCCCTGCGGTCGATCACAAATGTGACTTGGGTACTTCGCAAGCCGGCCTTGACCAGGACCCAGAATGCGAGGCTGAGCAAGGCCCAGGCCCCCAGCAGGATCATCACTGGTCCCGATCCATCCGGCGACTTGCCGATGTACCAGACCCCGGCGGCAACCAGCAACCCGCCTGCCAGCAGCAGGGCGAACAGCGTCTGCGGCCGACCGGGCCCGCCCTCGCGAACGGCCGAGAAGCGTTCGACTTCGCCCTTCCAGCGCAGTGCTCTGCGCGCCGTAGCATCAACCGGCCCTTTCCTCTTGCGGGCGGGGGTCGTCGACCGGTCGGCAACGCGCTTTCTGTCGGCCATGCCGCGTGTCACCTGACGTTATGGTGAAGATCAGCGATGTGCCCGATCCTGCCAAGATATCGAGCACCCGCCAGGACAGCGGGAGCGAACAGGTAAACCCTGTGCCCGTTCGACGCACCAGGCGCATCGCCCAAAGGCGGATCACGGTGCGCCATGCCAACCGCGACACAGCCACCCTCGCCAGCGGCGAACATCATCTGCACCTACCGCTCGACGGGAAGCATAGGCTCACAGTCTTCTACCGGCTGGAATACCCGGGCCTTCATTGGATCGGAGCATCCTCCGCGCCGTCTCGATCCAGCTCGACCAGGTCGCGTGCCCAAGCAGCAAGGCTCGACAGGTCCGAGAGCAGCTGCGGAGTTGCTTCATGGTCCGGCATCAGCCCGACATTCGAGCAGCTTTTGCCATCGGGCAGCACGACCTCGCGGTTGGTGTAGCGCAGCACCGAACCATCCGACAGACGTGCATCGGTCTGCGAACTGCATTTGCCATAGGTCTGCCGACCCAGGAGTCGCGCCCGTCCGTGGCTCTGCAGCACGCCGGCGAACACCTCGGCGGCACTGGCCGTATCCGGGCCAACCAACAGCACCAGCGGCATCGCGAACTTGCGCCCGCCCGTGGCACGAACCTCCCGTACCACGCCCTCCCGCGCACGCAGGCTGCCCAGGTGAGTTCCGGCCGGCAGGAACAGCCCGGCGAGATCGAAGGCTTCATATAGATCACCACCCGTCGCATCACGCAGGTCGATCACCAGGGGTCCGACATCGCCCTGCCGGTGGGTTTGGCGCTCGAAGTCCAGCGTCGCGACCAGCGCCGGAAGGGTAATCCCCGGCACGAACTCGCGCAGGCGAA
>JBFZCW010000045.1:0-8775 GCA_041307765.1 Chromatiaceae bacterium | reverse complement strand
CCGAACGACACCTGGACCCTGCGGGACTACACGGCTCAGACTGATGCCGTCGCCCTGACCAGCGTGGGCTGCACCCTGGCCGTCGCGGAGGTCTACGACAAGGTCGACCTCGAGCCCGCTTGAGGTCCGCGCCGCGGACTCAGACCCACCCCAACGCATGGACAAGAGAACCCCCGTCGCCGGCATCCACAGCGTCCGCTCGGCCCTCAAGTTCGGTTCCGACGGGGTCGCAGAGCTATGGCTGGAGCGCAGCCGCCGAGACCAGCGCCTGCAGGAGCTGACGGATCTCGCCAAGGCGGCGGGCATCGCCGTGCGTCAGGTCGCCCGCGACGAGCTGGACCGCGTCGGGCAGGGGGCCAACCACCAGGGGGCCCTTGCCTGGGTCCGGGCCCCAGCCGCGCGCGGGGAATCGCACCTGGCGGACATTCTCGATGCCATCGAAGGACCGCCCTTCCTCCTGATCCTTGACGGTGTCCAGGACCCGCACAATCTCGGCGCGTGCCTGCGCAGCGCCGACGGCGCTGGCGTGCACTGCCTGATCGCCCCCAAGGACAACGCAGTGGGAATCACGCCCGTAGTGGCCAAGGTCGCCAGCGGCGCGGCCGAGACCTTGCCCTATGTGCAGGTCACCAACCTGGCGCGTACCATGGACCTCCTCAAGGACCGCGGGATCTGGCTCTACGGGGCGGCGGGCGATGCCGACGCGAGCCTCTACGAGACTGACCTGACCGGCCCACTGGGCCTGGTCATGGGCAACGAGGGCAAGGGCCTGCGCCGCCTCACCCGCGAGCGCTGCGACGGACTGATCCGGCTGCCCATGCGCGGCCACGTGGAGAGCCTCAACGTCTCGGTGGCCACCGGCATCTGTCTGTACGAAGCCCTGCGCCAGCGGAAGCCGCGTAAGGCGTAACCCTGAGAGGGACGCGTTGCCACCCAGGGAAGGCAATGGGACAGGGTTAACGGGATTTCGCAGGAACGAATAGCGAGTGGCTGCGAAGCTTGACCGACGCTCCCCCACCTGGGAAGAACCCTGTTAATCCTGTCCAATGACCCACAGGCCGCTCGGCCATCTCCGGACAACGGCCAATGCACACAAACCCAGAGCCCATCGACCCCTTCCTACGCGCCTTCCGCGGCAGCTTTACGTCCGCCCTACGGTGGCCCCAGCTCGACGACCTCTGGCTGCGGGTACGCGACCACGCCGCTGCCGGCTGGTACATCTACGCCGTTGGCGAACCGCCGCCAACGACACCAGCCGACGCCAACGGGGTGGAGACCTTTGTCACCGAGATCGACAAGCTGTTGCGCGCAGAGCACGACGAGGACTACTGCGGCATCGTCTACGCCGATGAGCCTCGGGCCCCGACCTTCATCAAGATCTACGACCCAAACAATCTCGGCGTGTCCTGCGGCTACAGCACCAATCCCCCCCTACCGGGCTGGATCATGAGCCAGATCCCCCCTGTGGATCTGCCCGCCGCCCAGGCTCCGAAGAACCGGCGGCACTGGTGGCAGCGGCTCTTTGGCTGATCGCGGGGGCAGCCCACGCGCCAAAGTCAAGCCGAGGACAGCCAGGCTGGCCCTTGGGACCAGGCGCGCGCCGATTTCCCTGCCACGCAGGTTGACCCAGGGCATGCCCTTGCCTAACGATAGGCGCCGGCCTAACTGGGAAGACCCCCAACCCCAGCGCGGGCCCTAAATTCGGAGCACCTCAGCATGACCAGAGAGATCATCCGGACCGACCAGGCGCCCCAAGCCATCGGGACCTATTCCCAAGCGATTCGGGTGGGCGACACCGTCTACCTGTCCGGGCAGATCCCCCTGCTGCCAGATACCATGGAACTGGTGGACGGCGGCATGGACGTACAGATCCGGCGGGTCTTCGACAACCTGCAAGCGGTTGCGCGGGCTGCAGGCGGCAGCCTGGGGGACGTGGTCAAGCTGACTGTCTTTCTCAGCGACCTCAGCCACTTCCCACTGGTCAACCAGGTGATGGCCGAGTACTTCACCGAGCCCTACCCGGCCCGTGCCGCCGTCGGCGTTGCGGCCCTCCCAAAGGGCGCCAAGGTGGAGATGGATGCCATCATGGTCCTCGGCGATTGACCCGGTCTCAACCACAAGGAACAACCAAGTCCATGCGCCTTGCATCGATGCTCCTCCTCCCTGCCCTGGTGTCCCTTGCGGCCTGCGGCTCGGCCCCGACCAATGACTACCCCCAAGGCTCTGCCCCCCGCGCCGGGACCGGCAGCCTGTCGGGCGACTATGCCGGCTACCCCGCCGCGCAGCAGTTCATCGACCGCATGGCCTCCAAACACGGTTTCGACCGCAAGGAACTGGCCGGCATGCTGTCGCGGGCACAACGCCAGGACTGGATCGTGGATCTGGTCAACCGGCCCTCGGGCTCGAAAGCCAGTGGTCCGACCGGAGCCTGGACCCGCTACCGCGCCAAGTTCCTGACCGAGAGCAACATCGCCAACGGTGCCGCCTTCTGGGCCCGGCACGAGGCGACCCTGCGCCGGGCCGAGGCCCAGTACGGCGTCCCGCCTGAAGCCATCGTCGGCATCCTTGGGGTGGAGACCCGCTGGGGAGGCTACATGGGCAAGACCCGGATCATCGACGCCCTGACCACCTTGGCCTTCGACTTCCCGCGCCGCTCCGCCTATTTCACCGACGAGCTGGAGTCCTACCTGGTCATGACCCGCGACGAGGGCATGGACCCCTTCCGGCCGGTCGGGTCCTATGCCGGGGCCATGGGTCTCGGGCAGTTCATGCCCAGCAGCTTCCGCAATTACGCCGTGGACTTCGACGGCGACGGCCACCGCAACCTGTGGGACACCGAGGACGCCATCGGCAGTGTCGCCAACTACTTCGTTGCTCATGGCTGGCGGCGCGGCGAGCCGGTGGCGGTGCGCGCCCGCAGCCAGGGCGGCGAGGGGGCCGTCATGAAGGCGGGCTTCGACACCCGTTACAGCCCCGCCACACTCCAGGCCAGGGGCATCAGCCCGGCCGGCCCCATCCCCGCCGCGGGTGAGCTCAGCCTGCTGCGCCTGGACGCCGCCGGGGGCTACGAGTATTGGCTGGGCCTGCCCAACTTCTACGTCATCACGCGCTACAACCACAGCACCTACTACGCCATGGCAGTCTACCAGTTGGGTCAGGCCGTGCGGGCGCGCCGAGGTGCCGCAATGGCCGGCAGGGATGATGAACAGGCCGGCGACTCCAGGGACGGAGTAGGCAGAACCGCGTTGGGAACAGCGGCCGAGATCGCAGGAACAACCTCAGGCGCCGCCGCCGTCCCGCCGCCAAACGAGGCGATGCTCAGTCTCCGCTGACGGTGACGGTCACCTGTCGCCGATGGGCCCGGGTGCGGTGCTCGTAGAGGTAGACCCCCTGCCAGGTCCCCAGGGCGCAATGCCCCCCAGTCACCGGTAGGGTCAGGTCCATCTTGGTCAGGATGGTCCGGACGTGGGCCGGCATGTCGTCCGGACCCTCATCGGTGTGGTCGAACTGGTCATCCCCGTCCGGGACCAGGCGGCGTAGGAATGCCTCCAGGTCCCGGCGCACCGTCGGATCGGCGTTCTCGCACAGGATCAGCGAGGCGCTGGTGTGGTGGCAGAAGACATGGCAGAGCCCAGCGGCGATGCCGGCCCCACGTACCACTCCCTCAACCTGGGCGGTGATGTCGTAAGTCCCCCGCCCCCGGGTGGATACAAACAACCGTTGTTGCACGATCATGAGGTTAGCTCCTGGATCCAGGATAATGACCAAAGCAGACAAGCCAGCGGCGTAACGGCCACGGTGACGCAGCTGCACCCAGGGTGGTCGCGGCTGGCGGCGATCCAGGCGATCTCGTCTACCCATTTGAGCAGGCAGCCCCCGAAGAGGTAGCCGAAGTGGTTGAGGTGCTCGGGGCGCACCACCTTGTAGCGCTCCACTTCCAGCGCCTCCCCGGCTCGCGGTCGATTGCCGGTTGCTTGCGCCAGATCCATGACGGCACCCGCCGCAAAGGGCTATTCTGCGGTCGCCCCGCGAGGTGCGATAACCGCCAGCACGCGAGCGTGCTTAGGGTGCTACATCGAGCCTAAACAGGGTTTGATACCCAGGTCAGGCGGGAAGGAACGATGTGGCACTCCGCGGTGCCGGCGACCGAGACAGTCTTCGACGGGATCTGGGGCAAGCCAGCAGACATCGAGCAATCGAGCAACTACACAGCATGCGCCATGATCGATCAAAGATATTTGATGCGGCTGCGCAAGCTGTCGATGTCTGTCACCGCGTCGCGTAGGGCGGTACCGTCCTCGGCCGTGCCGACGACCACTGCCTTGCCGGAGACCGGGATGATCTTGTCGATCTGGAAACGTCCGCTGGTCCCGCGCAAAAAGCACTCTTCGTCGAAGTAGAGGCGGTCTCCGGCGGTTCCGACGGCATCGGACTCGATGGTGTCGAAACCGATCAGCCTGGAGATGTCTTCACGGCTCTCGATGTCTACCGCCTCGACGGATTTGCCCTCGGGGTTGATTAACAACGCTTTCATTTCGCTCTCACCTCATACACGCCGCGCGTGGCGATACGCGAGGCTGAAAAAACCTAACCGATCTGTCGGTTGGGCTGTGGTTGCGCTCATTGGTCCGCGCGCGCGGCCGCCCCAGATCTGGGCGGCGTTGAGGCTGGAGCTCAGCACCGTGGGTGTCAAGGGGCCTGTTGCTGCCCTTCGCCCGCCCGGGGCTCGCTCAGCAACGCCTATCAATGGGGTGCGCCTGAGGCCGGCCTTACGGCGCAGGTCAGTGCGATGAGCCCAGGCCCGAACACGGCCGCGACACAGGCGGCCTGGTCCCGTCGCGCGGTTCCGCCTCGGCGTCGGCTACTGCCCGGTCATCCGTTCCTGCAGGGCCCGGAAGCGGGAACTGCTCATCAGGGCCTTGAAACGCGGGTTGCTCTGCAGCGCACCCAGGTTCCCGGAGGTCACCAACTGCATAAACTCGGGGTCGGCCAGCGCCGCCTGGACCTGCGGATCGCTCTGTAGGGTGGTGATCATGCCCATGATCTCGGCGTCTCCGATCAACTGCTGCTGAAGGTCCATGATCTGCGCCCCGTACCCCCCGTATCCACTGGGGTCGCCGCCGGCCGGAGCGCCCGGCTGCAGGGAGCGAATCTGCGACTGGTCGATGGTCACCTGGCCCAGGGCGGGCGACTCGACCAGGTAGCGGCCGTCCGCGAAGCCGACGACCTCGCCGGAGATGATGCTGCCGTCGCGCAGCTCGATGCGGCTCGCCTCCCCGGCAGCCGCCCCCACCAGTCCCAGGGCAATCAGCAGTACCCAGGCGAATCGGCGCTTCATCACTGCGGCCTCCTATCAAGTCAACACGCGCTGCGAGCGCTCCGCGTCACCCTCTCCGTCCGGGATCGCGCCGGGTGAGGGCAACCGTTCATGAGACCGCGGCGCTCTTGATCCTGGCTGGGGGATAAGGCATCAACCTACCCTGCCACGGCCCGCCGCGCTGGTCCATTGGCATTCGCCGATCGCCAGGATGGAAAAGCGCATGCGATTACCACAGACGATACCAGCGCCTGGGTGCTAAGGGTACCCGGAGACCGGGGGCAGCGGGCCCGACCAGAGGGGGGCACCTGGCGCCGGTGACCCGGTCAGGACCATGGCGGCGGTTGGTGCAAAGGAACAGTGACGGTGGCCACCACGGCACCCCGGACGTCAGCTTGCGGCCATGATCTCGGATCCCTGCCCGCCGCACTTGTCCGCACGCCCACCCTTGCCGATACTCACCGCCACCGTATTACCGGAGCCTGACGCCATGACCCTGCCGCTACGCGATGTCGAGCGCCACACCTACGGCGAGTACCTGACTTTGCCAGAGGACGATCGCTACGAGCTGGGTGACGGCGTGGCCTACGCCATGGCCCCCGCGCCCACCCGAGCCCATCAGCCCCTGGTGGGCGAGCTGTATCGGCAGATTACCGATGCACTGGACGGAGGTACCTATGGCCGGCCGCTGGCGCGGGAGATGCAGGACCGACTCGCATCAGCCACCTGTCCCCAGGTCGAGATCGACTGGGAGCGCGTGGTGAAGGGTCTCCCCTAGGTCCGGGGTGCCTGGATCCGCCAAAGGGCCGGGCGCGTCCAGTCCGCTGCTGGGTGAGGCCCGTGTCCAGCACAAAAGGCGCGCAACATGAACAAGAGCGACGACGCCATCCCGGTAGACCGGCTCAAGGGTGTCGGCCCGCGCCTGGCCGAACGCCTGGCGAACCTCGGTGTCACCTCGGTCCAGGACCTGCTCTTCCACCTCCCCTCGCGGTACCAGGACCGCACCCGCCTGACCCCCATCGCCGAGCTGACCCCCGGGGGCGAGGCCCTCGTGGAAGGGACTGTGACCGCCGCGGAGCTGGGCTTCGGCCAGCGCCGCTCGCTGAAGGTCTGGTTGGCAGACGGGGAGACGCGCGGGCTCATGCTGCGGTTCTTTCATTTCTCGCCTGCCCAGCGCGACGCCCTCAAGCCGGGGGCTCGGCTACGCTGTTACGGCGAGGTCCGCCAGGGACCGCAGTGCCTGGAAATGATCCACCCCGAGTACCAGAGGCGCGGGGTCGAGGACGAGCCCGCGGTGTCTGACGCCCTGACCCCCATCTACCCCACCACCGAGGGGCTGCAGCAAGCCTCCTGGCGCTCCCTCACGGACCAGGCATTGGAGTGGCTCGGGCGCGGGGCCTCCATCCTGCCCGATCTGCTGCCGGAGGAGATTCCCCGCGCGCTCGGCCTGCCGGACCTGATAAGCGCCCTGCGTTACGTACACCGCCCGCCCGCAGACGCCGCCCTGGACGGCCTGCTCGGCCGCAGTGACCCGGCGTTCCGGCGCCTCGCCTTCGAGGAGTTGACGGCCCACCAGCTCAGTCTGCGCCGCCTGCGCGAGCGCCAGCGCAGCATCGCGGCCCCGGTCCTGGCCGGCGATGGGTCTCTGCGCGCCCGGCTGCTGGCGGCCCTGCCCTTTGCCCTCACCGCCGCCCAGGCGCGCGTCCTCGGGGAGATCGCCGCGGACCTCGCAGCCCCCCGCCCCATGCTGCGCCTGCTCCAGGGGGATGTGGGCTCGGGCAAGACGGTGGTCGCCGCCCTCGCGGCCCTCCAGGCGGTGGAGGCGGAGCACCAGGTCGCGCTCATGGCCCCCACCGAGCTCCTGGGAGAGCAGCACCTGCGCCACCTCTCCGCCTGGCTCCGGCCCCTTGGAATCGATCCCCTTTGGTTGGCCGGGCGCCACAAAGGCCGCGAGCGAGTCGGCCTCGTCGAGCAGATGGCCGCCGGTCGGGCGCAGATCATCGTCGGGACCCATGCCCTGTTCCAGGAGGACGTAGCCTTTGCGAACCTGGGGCTGGTCATCATCGACGAGCAGCACCGCTTCGGCGTCCACCAACGCATGCGCCTGCGGGAGAAGGGCACACGCGAGGGCCTCGCCCCGCACCAGCTCATCATGACCGCCACCCCCATACCCAGGTCGCTCTCCATGACGGTCTACGCCGACCTGGATCTTTCGATCATCGACGAGCTGCCCCCGGGCCGCACCCCCATCGCCACCGTGGCCCTTCCCGACAGCCGCCGCGACGAGGTCATCGAGCGCGTGCGGCGGGCCTGCGCCGAGGGCCGGCAGGCCTACTGGGTCTGCACCCTGATCGAGGAGTCCGAGGCCTTGGAGTGTCAGGCCGCCGAGGAGACCGCCCGCCAGTTGGGCGAAAGCCTCCCCGAGCTGCGGGTCGGGCTGGTCCATGGGCGCATCAAGGGGCCGGAGCGCGAGGCGGTCATGCGCACCTTCGCTGCGGGGGAGCTGGACCTGTTGGTGGCCACCACGGTCATCGAGGTCGGGGTGGACGTCGCCAACGCCAGCCTGATGATCATCGAAAACCCAGAACGCCTCGGACTGGCCCAGCTCCACCAGTTGCGCGGGCGGGTCGGGCGCGGGGCCCAGGCAAGCTTCTGCGTCCTGCTCTACCGCGCACCCCTCTCCGGCCAGGCCCGCGAGCGCCTGGATATCCTGAGGCGGGAGACAAGCGGCTTCGTCATCGCCCAGAAGGATCTGGAGATGCGCGGCCCCGGGGAGGTCCTGGGGACCCGCCAGACCGGGGACCTGAACTTCCGGGTGGCCGACGCCGCGAGAGACCAGTCGCTGCTGCCCGCAGCCCAACAGGCCGCGGACCTGATGCTGCGCGCCCACCGCGACCGGGTCGAGGCCTTGATCCGGCGCTGGCTAGGAGGACGACAGGACTATGGGGGGGTCTAACCCCAGCCTGCGCGCCCTCTCGGCGCGGCAGTCCCGCAGGGAGTAGGCCAATGTCCGAAACTCAACGCGCGAGGCAGATCAAGAACGCTTTTCGGCAAACCACCGGTAGAATCGGGCGCACTCTGCTTCGCGCGAACGTCCTTGGACCACCTTGCCCAACGCGATCTCTCCCTACCTCCTCGCGGCCCTCGCGCCGCTCTTCTGGTCGAGCAATTTCATCCTGGGGCGGGCGCTGAATCAGACCATACCGCCCATCGCCCTATCCTTCTGGCGGTGGGCCGTAGCGCTCCTGATCGTCCTACCGTTCGCCCTGCCGCGGCTGGGGGGCCAGTGGGGCCTGGTACGCCGGCATTGGGTGGTGCTGTCGCTGCTCGCGGTGCTGGGGGTGACCAACTTCAACACCTTCGTCTATGTGGGGCTGCAGACCACGACGGCCACCAATGCGGTGCTCCTGGTTTCCACGACGCCGGTACTGATCGTGTTGCTGTCGTTTCTGCTTCTT
>JBFZCW010000044.1:0-19860 GCA_041307765.1 Chromatiaceae bacterium | reverse complement strand
GTCAACACCCCGGACGGCGAGGTACGCCCCGAGACCGATCTGCCCGTGCGCCTTCCCGAGGACGTGACGGTAGACGGCTCAGGCTCGCCCCTAAAGAAGATGTCCTCATTCTCTAATCTCGCCAACGGCGAGATTAGAGAGACTGACACCTTCGATACGTTCTTCGAGTCGTCCTGGTACTACGCCCGCTACTGCTCCAGCGACTGCGGCAGCGCCATGCTCGACGAGCGGGCCCGCTACTGGCTCCCGGTGGATCAGTACGTCGGCGGCATCGAGCATGCGGTTCTGCACCTGCTCTATGCCCGATTCTTTCACAAACTGATGCGCGACGAGGGCCTGGTGGGCTGCGACGAGCCCTTCACCGGCCTGCTCACCCAGGGCATGGTGGTGGCCGAGACCTACTACCGGGAGGACACAGACGGCCGCAAGCACTGGTTCAACCCGGCAGACGTGAACGTTGCTCGGGACGAGAAGGGGCGCATCATCGGGGCCGTGCTGCGGGCGGACGGCTTGCCGGTCACTCCCGGCGGCATGGAGAAGATGTCGAAGTCCAAGAACAACGGCATCGACCCCCAGCTCCTGATCGACAGATACGGGGCGGACACGGTGCGCCTCTATACCATGTTCACCTCGCCCCCGGACCAGTCCCTGGAGTGGAACGACGACGGGGTGGAGGGGGCCGCACGCTTCCTGAAGCGCCTCTGGAATCTCGCCGTGGGCGCCGAGGGTCTCGGTGCTGCGGAAAGCCTGTCGGGCTTGAGCGAGGGCCAGCAGGCCGCCCGCCGGGAGGTCCATGCCGCCCTGCAGAAGGCTCTGTACGACTACGAGCGCCATCAGTTCAATACCGTGGTCTCGGCCTGTATGACCATGGTCAACACCCTGGCGCGCCTGGACGACTCACCCGGGAGTCGCGCCGTGCTTCGTGAGGGCCTGGGTATCGTCCTGCGTTTGCTCGCCCCCATTGCCCCTCACGTCACTCACCACCTGTGGCGGGAGTTGGGCCTCGGCGAGGACATCCTGGCCGGCGGCTGGCCGATGGTGGACGCGGCCGCCCTGCGGCGGGACGAGATCGAGTATGTCGTTCAGGTCAACGGCAAGGTGCGGGCCAGGGTCCAGGTCCCCGCGGACGCGCAGCGCGAGGCCATCGAGGCCGCTGCCCTGGCCAACGAGAACGTGCGCCGCTTCATCGGGGAGGGGGCGGTGCGCAAGGTCGTGGTGGTGCCCAACAAGCTGATCAACGTGGTGGCGGGCTGATGGCCGGGTTCAGCGTCGCCATCATCCGACGTTGGCCCCGGCAAGCCTTCTGTGCCTGGGTCGCCCTGTTGGGCCTGGCCCTGAGCGTTTCCGGCTGCGGATTCAAGCTGCGCGGGGAGGTGGAGATCCCGCCGGACCTCAACCCGATGTTCATCCAGGCGGGTGGCGGTTCCCCGGTGGCTCAGGCGATTCGCGACCGCCTGCGCGGAACTCAGGTGCGTCTCGCGGCCAGCAGCAAAGAGGCCAAGCTGATCCTGCGCATCCTCGCCGAGCAGCGGTCCTCCCGCGTGGTGGCGGTGGACCGTAGCGGTAAGGTGCTGTCCTACGAGCTGCACTACCGGCTGGCCTTCGACGCCATCGGAGCTGACGGCCAGGGGCGCCTGCCTCGGCAGGAAATCGACCTGGTGCGCGGCTTCGATAACCCGGATACCGAGGTCCTCGGCAAGCAGCTGGAGGGCGAGTTGATCTACCAGGATCTGATAGACGACGCCGCGGACCGGGTGCTGATCCGCCTGCGTGCTGCCCTCATCAAGCGCTAACCCATGCGCCTGCGCTTCGACCAACTCGCTGCGCATTTGCGGGGCCGCCTCGCCCCAGTCTATCTGGTCTGCGGTGAGGAGCCGTGGCAACTCGGCGAGGCGGTCCGGATGGTGCGCGCGCATGCCCTCGGGCAGGCGTTCGAGCGGGAGGTGCTGGACCAGGAGGCCAATTTCGATTGGTCGGCCCTGGCCGCAGCGGCGGATGCCCTATCCCTCTTCGCCAACCGCCGACTGATCGAGCTGCGTCTGGGAGCTGCCAGCCTGGGCCAGGATGGCGGCGCGGCGGTGCGGCGCTACTGCGAGCGTGCCGCGCCGGACACGGTGCTGCTGATGGTTGCTCCTCAGCTCGACCGCAAGGACCTCAAGACCAAATGGGCCCAGGAGGTGGAGCGGGTCGGGGCCCTGGTGCAGGTCTGGCCCCTGGAGGGGGGGCGCCTCATTGCCTGGCTGGGGGACCGCCTGCGCGTGGCGGGTTTCCAGGCCGCCCCTGGGGTTGCGGCCTTGTTGGCGGAACGGGCCGAGGGCAACCTGCTCGCCGCCGCCCAGGAGATCGAAAAGCTCCGGCTCCTGCGCGAGCCGGGCCCCCTGGACGATGCGGGTCTTCTGGAGGCCATCTGCGACAACGCCCGCTTCGACCTTTTCGATCTCACCGATGCCTCCCTGGCGGGGGACAGGGCTCGGGTGGCTCGCGTCCTGGGCGGGTTGGTGGGGGACGGTACCGCTGCGCCCCTGGTCCTATGGGTCCTGGCCCGGGAGTTGCGCCTGCTTGGCGCTGCAGCCCATGCTCAGGCTCAGGGGCGCGACCCTGGCCGGACTCTGGGCGAGCAGCGGGTGCCGGAGATGCGCCATGCCGCGATCCTAGGCGCTGTGCGCCGCCTTCCCCTTGCGCGGCTGCAGGCCCTGCTGCGACGTTGTGCCGAGGCGGATCGGGCCATTAAGGGGTTTGCTGGTGCCGACCCCTGGCTGGTGCTGCACCGGATCGCCGATGGTCTGGCCGGCGGTCCCGCCGGGGATTGGGAGACTCCGCCGGGCCTGGCGAGCACGCCGGCATGATCCAACGCAAGCTTTCTGTGCCCCTGCTCGCTGCCTGCTGTCTAACGATTTCCAGCCGAGGATAACCACAACGATGTCCGAACAACAGATCACCGACGTGGCCGCCTACATGGCGGATCTGGGGCGCCGGGCCCGTGCCGCCGCCCGTCTACTGGCCAGGGCCGAGACCGCGGCAAAGGACCGCGCCCTGCTGGCCATGGTCCAGGAGATCGACGGACAGCGGGCGGAGATCGCCGCAGCCAACGCCGAGGACCTCGCCGCCGGGGCCGCCAAAGGGCTCGACGCCGCCATGCTCGACCGCCTAGAGCTGACCCCGGCGCGCATCGACTCCATGCTCGAGGGGCTGCGCCAGATCGCCGGCCTCGCCGATCCCGTCGGAGCTATCAGCGACCTCAAATACCGCCCCTCGGGCATTCAGGTCGGGCGCATGCGGGTGCCCCTTGGCGTGGTCGGCATCATCTACGAGTCGCGCCCTAACGTGACTGCCGACGCGGCCGGGCTTTGCCTCAAGTCGGGCAATGCGACCGTCCTGCGCGGGGGCTCGGAGGCCATCCGTTCCAACCAGGCCATCGCCGTGTGCATCCGCCACGGACTGACCCAAGCCGGGCTGCCGGCGGATGGTGTGCAGGTCGTGGCCACCGCCGACCGGGCCGCGGTGGGAGCCATGATTGCCATGCCCGAATCCATCGACGTCATCATTCCCCGGGGCGGCAAGGGGCTGATCGAGCGCATCAGCCGCGACGCCCGGGTCCCCGTGATTAAGCACCTGGACGGCATCTGCCACGTCTACATCGACGACAGGGCCGATCTGGACAAGGCCTTCCGCATCGCCATGAACGCCAAGACCCAGCGCTACGGGACCTGCAACACCATGGAAACCCTGCTGGTGGCCGAGGGGGTCGCGGAGACTATCCTACCGAGGCTGGGCGGAGCCCTGACGGAGAAGGGGGTTGAGCTGCGCGGTTGTCCGCGGACCTGCGCCATCCTGCCGCAGGCGATGTCGGCGTTGCCGAAGGACTGGGATACCGAGTACCTGGCACCCATCCTGTCCGTTCGGGTGGTCGCAGGCCTAGACGAGGCCATGGACCACATTGCCGCCCACGGGTCGGCTCACACCGACGCCATCGTCACCGAAGACTACAGCCGGGCCCGGCGCTTTCTGCGCGAGGTGGACTCCAGCTCGGTCATGGTCAACGCATCGACCCGATTCGCCGATGGTTTCGAGTACGGCCTGGGGGCCGAGATCGGTATCAGCACCGATAAGTTTCATGCCCGGGGCCCGGTGGGACTGGACGGGCTGACCTCGGTGAAGTTTGTGGTATTGGGGAATGGCGAGGTGCGTTAGGCGGGGGAGAATGGCAGCGCGCGCGGGGCTACGGCCGGCCTCGGGTCTGCCTCACGACCCGTTACTTCCGTGGCCGTTTCTGCTAGATTTGTGTACGGATCCCGATCACGCTGCTGCCGAGCCACTTGCACCTGCCCGATCTGTCTGCAATCGTCCGCTGGACCTCGGTGCCGCCCAGGCCCAGGGTACGGGCCGAGTCAGGCCAGCCCGGCGGGACGTTGGCGGCCGGCGGCATCGGCCGTCACACCCTCGCCACCCGTTTCGAACCTGGCGGCGCGGCATGATCGGCGTCCTCGGCGGCACCTTCGATCCTGTCCACTTCGGCCACCTGCGTCCTGCCCTCGATTGCCTCCAGTCCCTCGGTTTGGATGAGGTCCGCTTCATTCCGCTCAAGGTCGCTGTGCACCGTGCCCAGCCCAGGGCGCCAGCCGAGTTGCGCCTGGCCATGGTGCAGGCGGCCGTCGCCGCAGCCTCGGGGCTGGAGGCCGATGGGCGCGAGCTGGCCCGGGATGGGGCATCCTACTCCTACGACACCTTGCACTCCGTTCGTCGGGAGATCGGGCCGACTACGCCCATGTGTCTGTTGGTCGGGGCGGATGCCTTCAACGGCTTCCTCT
The DNA here is from genome assembly GCA_041307765.1 of Chromatiaceae bacterium. Taxonomy (GTDB): domain Bacteria; phylum Pseudomonadota; class Gammaproteobacteria; order Chromatiales; family Chromatiaceae; genus DYRB01. The sequence goes on along the minus strand of JBFZCW010000044.1, from coordinate 15,052 downwards.
CTTGGCACCGCCCGGCGGACATCCTGACCCTTGCCCATCTGGTGGTGATGCAGCGTCCCGGCTCCCCGGAGCCCGAAGATCCGGTGCTTTCCGAGTTGGTGGCTGAGCGCGGCTGCGATGATGCCGCCGAGCTGCACCGCCTGCCCGGGGGGCGCATCCTGCATAAGCGCGTAACCCAACTAGGTATCTCGTCGAGCCAGATCCGCGCCCTGATCGCCGATGGCCGCAGCGCTCGTTACCTGCTCCCAGACCCGGTGCTGGAGATTATCGAACGCGACGGCCTGTACCGGGATTCCAGTAGGCATTCCGGCGCCCACCCTGGCGCACACGATTTCCTGACGCCGGGCGCGGCCCGTCCGGCCCAACCTCAAGCAGAGGAGAAGGCATGCAGCTGGAACAACTGAAGGAGCTGGTCCTCACTACCCTGGACGACATGAAGGCACGCGACGTGACCCTGATGGACGTGCGCGGAAAGACCCCGGTGACGGACTACATGGTGATCGCTTCGGGCACCTCGGACCGCCACGTCAAGGCCATTGCCGAGACGGTTGCATACCGCGCCAAGGAAGCCGGTGAGCCACCGCTCGGCACCGAGGGGGTCACCGAGGGCGAGTGGGCCCTGATCGATCTCAATGGAGTCGTGGTGCATGTTATGCTGCCCAAGGTGCGGGATTTCTACGCCCTGGAGCGGTTGTGGTCGGCCCCTGCCGAGGTCACGGCCAGGGCGCTGGGTGTTGGCCCCTAACTGAGCTCCATTGGCAGGATAGGCGGTCCGGACCTCATCGACCCCTGACCCTAGTCCTGCGACGATTCCTTGGACCGTTTCGACCGCATCTTCGAGCTCAACCGCATCCTGCAGGCGGCGCGGCATCCGGTCTCGCGTAAGCGCCTTGAGGCGGAACTCGAGTGCTCCCGGGCCACGGTCAATCGCATCATCGAGGACATGCGCCTCTACCTGAACGCCCCCATCGTCTACGACGCGGAGCGCAACGGCTACTTCTATGACCAGTCCGAGGGCATGTACGAGCTGCCCGGTCTCTGGTTCAACGCCTCGGAGCTGCATGCCCTCTTGTCGGTGCAGCAGTTGCTGGCCCAGGTTCAGCCAGGTCTGTTCGACCCACTGCTCAGGCCCCTGAACAAGCGCATCGCCGGACTGCTCGATCTCCAGCATGCCGGCTCCGACGGCCTTGCCGCGCGGATTCGGGTCGTCCAGGCGGCAGGTCGCCAGGGTGGGAAGTGCTTCCCTACGGTGGCCGGGGCCCTGGCCCAACGCAGGCAATTGCACCTGCGCTATTTCAACCGTGGCGACGACAGCCGTAGCGAGCGGGCGGTCTCTCCACAGCGCCTGACTTACTACCGGGACAACTGGTACCTGGATGCCTGGTGTCACCTGCGTGAGGGGCTGCGTACCTTCGCCCTGGATGCCATGGAGGCGGCCCGTGTCCTTGAGCTCCAGGCGCTAGACGTGCCCGAGTCTGAGCTGGAGGCCCATTACGCAGATTCCTACGGGATTTTCGCTGGCGCCCCCAGCCGAGTCGCCATCTTGCACTTTGCGGCCCGGCGGGCGCGGTGGGTTGCCAAAGAGCGCTGGCATCGGGATCAGGAGGGGTGCGCCCTGCCTGATGGTCGCTACGAGCTGCGGGTCCCCTACAGCAATACCCCGGAGCTCCTGATGGATATCCTCAAGTACGGGCCGGACGTGCAAGTGCTGGCACCGGAGGAGTTGCGGGCCGAAGTGGTGGCGCGCCTCGCTGCCGCGCTGGCGCTCTATCACGACGCCGGTCGACCGCGATGACCGCCGAAACCAAGGTCACACTCGTCGCCGCCCTGGCCCGCAACCGGGTCATCGGGCGAGGTAACCGCCTGCCTTGGCACCTCCCGGCTGACCTGGCCCACTTCAAGCGCCTGACGCTGGACAAGCCCATCGTCATGGGGCGGCGCACGTGGGAGTCCCTTCCCGGACCGCTTCCGCGCCGGACCCACATCGTCGTCAGCCGTGACCCGAGCTACCGTGCCACCGGCGCGCTGGTCGTGGGTTCGCCCGAGGCGGCCCTTGCCGCCGCAGGGGCGGCTCCCGAGGTGATGGTGGTGGGCGGAGCGGCCCTATATGCGTCTATGCTGCCGAGTGCCGAGCGCATGGAGCTGACCCTCGTGGAGGCAGAGATCAAGGGCGATGCCTGGTTCCCGGAGTGGGACCCAGAACAGTGGAACGAGATGTGGCGGGCGCGGCGGGCGCGGGATGCCCGCAATGCCTATGACCTGACCTTCCTGAGGTTGGAGCGCCGGTAGGCATCAGGCGGGCGATCAGGCCGGCAGCGGTGTCTTGGGCTTGCGGTAGGTGGGGCATTCGACCTCGTACCGTCGGATCACCTTCTTCCTGCGGATACGCATGGCGGTCAGTTGTCCGCCCCAAAGACAGCCGGTGTCTAGGGACCAGACGTTGTCTTCGGCAAGCCACTTGAGGGTGGACCAATGCCCGAAGACGATGCGCTCCGCCCGGGTGCCGCGCCAGGGGATACGGAACCATGGCAGGGTTCCGGCTGGCTGCGTTCCTGGGTGGCCCTTGGCGGACAGGTCGAGGCGGCCCGACGGGTCGCAGTAGCGCATACGCGTCAGGCAGTTGGTGATGAACCTCAGGCGGTCCATGCCGGCCAGGTCGGCCGACCAGATCGCCGGCTCGTCCCCGTACATCGCGGCCAGGAAGCCTCGGTAGTCGGGGCCGCGCAGCACTGCCTCCAGTTCGCGGGCGCAGGCTAGGGCCAAGGGCAGGTCCCATTGCGGCGGGAGTCCGGCGTGGACCATGGCAAAGCGCCTGTCCGCGTCATGGTGCATCAACGGGCGATGTCGCAGCCAGGTCAGCACCTCGTCGCGGTCGGGCGCGGTCAGGATGTCGTCGAGGTTGTCCTTCCTCGCGTTTCTCGTCTCGCCCTCGGCGCGTGCAAGAAGGTGCAAGTCATGGTTGCCGAGCACAACGACCGCCCGATCTCCCAGGGACTCGACGAACCGCAGGACCTTAAGGGAGTCGGGGCCGCGATTGACCAGGTCGCCGACGAACCACAGCCTGTCCTTGCCTGGATCGAAGCCGATCCGGTCCAGCAGTCGGCGCAGGGGCTCGTAACACCCCTGAACGTCGCCGATCGCGTAGGTTGCCACTATCTTCGCCGTCGCGCCCTAATGCAGGGTCTTCGGCATCGCTAGAGAGAACGGCGGGATGTCCGCGTCGAAACGGGTTCCATCGTCAGCGATCATGCCGTAGCTCCCGTGCATCGTGCCGACTGGCGTTTCCAGTAGGGTCCCACTCGTATAACGGAAGCTCTGGCCTGGCTTCAGATAGGGTTTTTCGCCCACCACCCCCTCGCCGCGAACCTCCTGGACCTTGCCCTCGGTGTCCGTAATCACCCAGTGGCGGTCCAACAGCTGTGCGGCCTCGGTGCCCAGGTTCTCGATGGTCACCGTGTAGGCAAAGGCGTACCGGTGCTCAGCGGCGCGGGACTGCTCGGGCAGGTAGTCACTGCGAACGCTGACTTTGATGCGGTAACGCTGATCGTCTTTTGTCTTCATCGGGGGTACCTCGTGAAACTGCGCGAGAGGTTAAGGGGCGCAAACCGAAAAGGCAACGCAACCGCCGCCGACTTCACGACAGGGTGTCGACGGATAGCCGGGAACGCCCGGCGTGGTTTGGACCAGTGCGCCAATCTCTGTGCACGGGGTTGCATTAACGCGCTGCAGGGCAGACAAATTGGGGCGAAATGGGGATAATGTCGCCGTGTTACCTGGTTGGGGAGGGGTTCCCGGGTGACGCGGTACCTTGGATCTTAATCAGGGGATTGCGCTCGGGTCCTGCAAAACTACTAGAATCTACTGCCTGTACGTCCATGACACTCAAGCGCAGCCGTCGCAAACCCGATTTGTTTTCCGTGTTGCTGGTCGTCTTGGCATTGGGCATGTCGGTCACCCTGGCATACCAGATCAATGTTTACTACGGCGCCAACGCGGTGCCGATCGCGAAGCAGACTCCCGCGGGTCCGCGCTCCGGCGGTTGATTCGCTTGCCTCGATCGGGTCTTTCCCGGGCGGCTCGATCCTCCCGCTGGCTGCCAAGCGGCCAGTTCCGTCCCACCGTCCAGCTTCCTCTGTCCTTACCAAGGCGTTGACGCCCAAGCGCGGCGGCGGGACCGGCCCCCGCTGCTCGCCGAGTGGGGCCTGTTCCGGTATCTTGGCTTGGTCGGGCGAGCTGCGAACCGGGGTACTCCGGTCTCGCTTCTTGGCAACGGTGTCCGCTTAGGTTGCCGTGCCGTTCTTCGTGGGGGTCGTCGAGCGATGGCAGACAAGGTGCGCGTCGGGGTCATTGGGGTCGGGTATCTTGGGCGCTTCCACGCTCTCATCTACTCCCGCATGGCGGATGTCGAGTTGGTTGGCGTCGTGGATACGGACCCGCACCGGGCCAGGGAGGTCGCCGCGGAGGCCGGTTGCCGGGTGTTCGCGGATGCGGAGCAACTCGCCGCCGCCGTGGATGCGGTGAGTGTCGTGGTATCCACTACTGCGCACCTCCAGGTCGCGGCCCCCCTGCTGCGCCGCAGGGTTCACATGCTGCTTGAGAAGCCCATTGCAGCGACGGTGGAGGAGGGGCGCGAAATCGTGCGCCTGGCGGAGTCCTCCGGTGCCATCCTGCAGATCGGTCACGTCGAACGGTTCAACGCCGGGATCATGGCCCTCGCGGAGCGCATCACAGAGCCGCGCTACATTGAGGCCCAACGCATGGGCGGCTTCGTCGAGCGCGCCACGGACGTTGATGTGGTCTCGGACCTGATGATTCACGACATCGACATCATCCTGTCCCTGGTCGGTGCTGAGATCAGCCATATCTCCGCGCTCGGGTCCCCCGTTCTGACCGAGCATGTCGATATCGCCGCTGCCCAGATGGAGTTCTCCAATGGCGCGGTGGCGAATGTGGTCGCGAGTCGAGTGTCGGACAAGAAAATGCGCCGGATCCGGGTCTTCCAGCCTGGGATGTACCTGTCCCTGGACTTCATCGATCAGACCATCGACATTGCCGAGCCGCGTCGCGTTCCGGGTGCCGAGCGCCCGGAGATCGCGCGCCAGCGTATTCAGGTGGAGCCCGTCAAGCCGCTGGACCGGGAGATCGAGAGCTTCGTCGCGTGTGTGCGCGCCGGTCGCCGACCCATCGTCGATGGCGGCGTGGGGCTCAAGGCCCTTGAGGTTGCGCTCCAGGTGCGCGGCAAGATCCACGCCTAGTTGGCCGGCGCCACCCCAATCCGTCCGGGTGAACACATCAGAGACGGCCGTATCGGACCATGTCCTCGGCGCAGGTGATCGCGGCCTCCAGGCTGCCGGTATCGCCGAAGCCCGTCCCTGCGAGGTCCAGGGCCGTGCCGTGGTCCACGGAAGTGCGGATGATGGGTAGGCCGAGGGTGACATTGACGGCCCGCCCGAAGCCCAGGTGTTTGAGCACCGGCAGGCCCTGGTCGTGGTACATGGCCAGGATCACATCGGCCTTGGCCAGCCTCGGAGGGACGAAAGCGGTATCCGCCGGGAGCGGCCCGGTGAGGTCTAGGCCTGTGGTGCGAAGTCCGGCCAGCGTCGGCTCGATGACCTCGATCTCCTCCCGTCCCAGATGCCCGCCCTCGCCCGCGTGGGGGTTCAGGCCGCACACCAGGATGCGCGGGTGGTCAATCCCGAAACGCGTGCGTAGCTCGCGGTCGAGCGTGTGCAGGACTCGGGTCAGGACCTCCGGGGTGATCGCGCGACTGACACTGGACAGCGGCAGGTGGGTGGTCGCCAAGGCGACGCGTAACCCCGGTGCCACCAGCATCATAACCGGCTCGGCTCTGCAGCGCGCTGCCAGAAATTCGGTGTGGCCGGAGAACGGCAGCCCGGCGTCGTTGATGACACCCTTGTGTACCGGTCCTGTGACCATGGCGTCGAAGAGGCCGGTGAGGCAGCCGTCGCAGGCAATCTTGAGGGTCTCGGTAACATACCCGGCATTGGCGGGGTCAAGGCGACCTGGCTGAACCGGGACCGACAGGGCGGCTGGCTGCACCTTGAGGGTGCCGGCTCGGTGCGCAGTCGCTCCCGTCTCGGGATCCCACGCGGTCAGTTTCAGGGAGAGCCCAAGCGCCTCGGCACGGGCCGCGAGCAGGGCTGGGTCCGCGATCGCGATCAGCTCGCTTGCCCAGTCCCGCTGCGCGATACGCACACAGAGGTCCGGGCCTATGCCTGCCGGCTCGCCTGGGGTGATGGCGAGGCGGGTGATGGGACCTTTACCCACCGCGGGTCTAATCGGCCTCTTTGTCGAGCCGGATTTCTACGTACGCCTCGTCGCGGAGGCGCCGCAGCCACAGCTCGGTCGCCTCCCGGGCCTTGCGCTGGCGGATGGCGTCCTTCGCCTTCTGACGCATGACCTCGGTCGTGGTGTCGGCCTGCCGACGCTCGAGTACTTGCACGATATGCCACCCGAAGGAGGTCTTGAAAGGTGCGCTGATCTCGTTGGGACCCAGGTCGTTCATGGCCTGCTCGAAGTCGGGGACTGTATCTCCCGCATTGACCCAGCCCAGGTCGCCGCCCTTGATCGCGGATCCGGTGTCGTCGGAGTGCGAGCGCGCCAGGGTCGCGAAGTCGTCCCCGCCGGCGATACGCAGGCGCAGCTGTGCAAGCCTGGTCTTGGCGTCGTCATCCGAGAGGACTTCGCTGGTGCGCACCAGGATGTGCCGGGCGTGGGTCTGGGTGACCGCCTCACTTTCGGTGCCTTTGATGTCGGATACCTTAACGATGTGGAACCCGCCTTGGCTGCGCATGGCATCGCTGATCTCGCCCTTGCCTAAGGTGCGGGCCGATTCCGCGACCAAGGTGGGGACCTCGGCGATCTTGAACCAGCCGAGATCCCCCCCCTCAAGGGCCTGCTGGCCGTCGGAGTTGGCGATGGCGAGCTTGGCGAAATCGGCGCCAGCGCGGAGCTGCCGGACTAGTGCCGAGGCCCTGGCCTGGGCCTTCTGGATCTGATCGGGAGAGGCCCCCTCGGGGAAGGCAATGAGTATGTGCTGCAGTCGGACTTCGGATCGTTCGACCAGTCGACCCGACTCCTTTTCCAGAAAGCGGTCGATCTCAGGCTCGGTCACCGTGATGGTGTTGAGAACCTCCTGCCGCTGCAATTGGGCGTCGATCATCTGGGCGCGGGTATCTTCCCGGAAGTCCTCGAAGCGGACCCCGCCGCTCTCCAGCGTCGCCCGCAGTTCCTCCAAGGTAAGCTTGTTGCGGCTGGCGATGCTGGTCATGGTCTGGGTCAGGGTGGCGTCATCCACCTTGATGCCCAACTGCTTGGCACGCTGGGCTTGCAGGCGTTTGGAGATGATACGTTCCAGGACCTGTTTGTTCAGGATGTCGTCGGGGGGTACGGGCGTGCCGCGGGCCCGCAGCTCCGGGATGATCGTCGCGACCTCGCGTTGCAGCTCGCTGTTGACGATCACGTCGTCGTTGACCACCGCGACGATGGCGTTGAGCTCTTGGACCCCTGCCGCCGTGGCCGTCTGCAAGGGCGTAGTGAATGGTAGACCCAGCAGGATCGTTGCGAGGGCCAGCGCCCGCAGCCGTAGGGGCGTGTCAGTCCGTGTGGTAGCCATAGATCCCGCTCTCCAGGAATTTGTCGATCGATTGCCCAAACTTGCCAAGCCCTGCGAGTTCCAGCTGGAGCATGACCGAGGTGGTGCCGGTGCTATCAGGGCCATTCTTGTAGTTTCGGGCAAGCAGCCGCATTCGCCAGCAGCATTGGCCGAACTCGATCCCGGCGAATGCGTCCATGGTCTCATCGTACAGCAGGGAGTAAAGCCAGCGGCCGACCAACTCCACGCGCCGACCGACTGGCAGGCGGAACGTCAGGTCGGTGTCCTCGTAACGGTCCAGGACACTGGTTCCAAGATTATACCGGTAGGCGAGGTTCACCAGGCGTGCATCCGGCGTCTGGTAATGAACCTGCAGGACACGTTTCTCCCACGGGTCGGCGTCCGTATTGGGGTTGTACTGGAAGCTGGCGCGCCCGCTCCAGTTGGTCAGAAAGCGCGCGGCCAACTCCCCGGCAACCGACGACGTCTGGCTCTCCTGGGTCGGAGTCGAGATCTGGACCTGGCGGTCCTCGAAGAAGAGGACCTGACCAACGCTTACGCTGAACAGCTCGCGACCCCCGCCCTCGTCCAGCGTGCGGGAGGTGAGGCCCAGGGTCAACTGGTTAGCATCCCCGATGCGGTCGCGCCCCGTGAAGCGATTGTCGCGAAACAGGCTGGCGAAGCTGAAGTCCAGCGGTGTGGTATCGAAGGTCGGGGCGTCGGACTGATCCTGATAGGGCGTGTACAGGTAGAAGGCTCGCGGCTCCAGGGTCTGGAGCGAGGGCTTGCCGAACCAGTTGAGCGAGCGGTCGAAGATCAGCTTGCTATCCAGGCTCAAAGTCGGAATGGCATAGGCAGGGTCGCTCGGCAGGCCCTCGGTCTGGTCCGCAAGGGCATAGGCGGCGGCGCGCACCTTGGCTCGAGGGATCAGATGCCCATAGGGTCGGCGCAAGGGCCAGCTCACCCAGGGTGCAGCGGCGAAACGCTGGCCATGGACCTTGGTGCTGTGGTCGAAGTAGTCGTATTCCGCGTCTGCACCTACTTGGAGCCCGTTGGCGGCGTTCCATGGCGAGGCGGTCAACAGGAGTTGCGGCAGCCTGGCATAGGGGCGGCTGGTCGGCGGAATGGTCTCGTCCACGGTCTCGAACTGCTGCAGCCTGGACAACAGAGACCAGCCGTTCCCGGCGTAGGTCAGGTCGCCGCGTTGTTCGAGGTTGCGCACGCTGGTGGTTTCCAGGCGATTGCCGAAGTCTCCGAGATACTGGGCATCCGACACCGTGTTGTAATTCACCGCCGTCGACCAGTTTGGACTCAGTTGGCCGAGCTGATCCGCGTGAAAGGCCCAACGCGTGGCGTTGCCCTCGGCTAGGGAATCGTGCGGGATGATCTGGCCCTCGATTGCGCCACGCTGTGACCCGGTGAGGAAACGCATCTCGCCGCCCAGCATGAGCCCGCGCTTGCTCATGATGCGCGGAGCCAGGGTGGCGTCCAGGTTGGGTGCGATATTGAAGTAGTAGGGCACCGTGAGGTCGAACCCATTGCTGTCGGAAACCCCGACCGTGGGGACCAGGAACCCGCTCTTGCGGCGGTCATCGATAGGGAAGCTGAAGTAGGGCGTGTACAACACAGGAACGTCCCGGACCCGCAGGGTCGCGTTTCGCGCCGTCCCCCACCCGGTCGTCCGGTCGATATCCAATTTGGTTGCTCTAAGGGCCCAGGCGTTGGATGTCGGGGGGCAGGTCGTATAGGTGATGTGGTCGAAGCGCGCCAGGTTGTGCGAGAAGATCACGGCCTGATCGGCGTATCCATGGGCGTTGCTCGGCCCTGTGAGCCGATAGTGGGCATTCCAGATGCTGCCCTGATCGGTCCCAAGATTGTATTGGGCCCGCGAGCCCGCGACGCGCAGGCCAGGCTGTTCGAGGAAGGTTCTGCCGGTGGCCACAGCCTCGGCGGTGGTCTGGTTGTAGGTCGCTTCCTGGCTTTCGATAGTCTGGCCGGCGCGGCGGATCTCCACATCGCCGCGCAGGAGGGCCAACTCGGCCGCCTGATCGTATTCGACAGCATCTGCGGCGATCTGGACCGGTTCCTGATCGCCAAGGGTTGGGGGCAGCGCCGCCGGTCCCAGGGCGGCAGGACGGGGCCCGCAATAGTCCCAGTTGAGGTCGCGGTGAAGCCGCGCCTTGGCGGCGGCGGTCTCTGCGGCGGACATGGGCGCTGCGGGAACGGCTTCGGTTGCCTTGGTCTCGTGCGAGGGCGAAGACGGGGCCTTGGATGGCTGCTCGGGGGTTTGTGGAACCGCCGCGTCTGGCGTTGCCCCCGGGGTGTCCTCTGCCACTGCCGTCTGGGCGAGAGTCCAGGTCACGGCCACGGAGAGGACAGAGGCGATAGCGGCTGATAGGAAACTGCGCGGTGGCACGGGTCTGCTGGTCTGTAGGTGCGGCGTTGCGCCCGGCACTGACGGTCACGTGGGGCAACCTGGGCTGAGCAGAGCGGGTAAAATCGCACATTCGGGCGGACGCGGCAATTTGGCTTCGCCCTGACAGACAGTCGCCGGGTCCATCTGGTTGAGTAGAGATTTGGGAGTGACGCGATGCCGGACAGGCGCAGCCTGGTTGAGGGTTGGGTACGTGGGACCTTGGGGGTCCAAGACATCGAGCTGGAGCCGGCCTCGTCCGATGCCAGTTTCCGGCGTTATTGGCGGGTTCACCACGGTGGCGCAACCGTCATCGCGATGGACGCACCCCCTGAGCTTGAGGACTGCGGGCGCTACGTGCGGATCGCTGGGCAGTTGCGTGCCATCGGTCTGAATACGCCGGAGATCCTGGCACAGGACCTGGAGCGCGGCCTGCTCCTGATCGGTGACCTGGGCGAGCGTCTCTATCTGGAGGCCCTGAGCGAGGAGAGTGTCGAGCGTCTCTACGCCGATGCCTTGGCCGCCTTGGCGGTGATCCAGGCCTGCGGTCCCGTCGCAGATTTGCCGATCTACGACGGACCCTTCCTGCGCAGGGAGCTCGGCATCTTCCGGGAGTGGCTCCTCGGGCGTCACCTAGGCTTAGACCTTACCCCTGAGGAGGATGCCATGCTCGAAGGGGCCTCCGAGTGTCTCATCGCCAACGCCCTGGAGCAGCCCCGGGTCTGCGTCCATCGCGACTTCCACTCGCGCAACCTGATGGTCGTGCCAAGCCACAATCCAGGCGTTCTGGACTTCCAGGACGCGGTGGTCGGGCCCGTGACCTACGATCTTGTCTCTTTGCTGCGAGACTGTTACGTCGCCTGGCCCCCCGGACGGGTCGAGGAGTGGGCGATGGGCTACTTCGGCCTCGCCGTGCAGTCTGGGGTTCTTGAACAGGTGCACGAAGCGCGCTTCATGCGCTGGTTCGACCTCATGGGGGTGCAGCGCCACCTCAAGGCGAGCGGCATCTTCGCGCGGCTCTACCGGCGCGACGGAAAGCCAGGCTACCTGGCGGATATCCCGCGGACTCTGGGCTATGTCCTAGAGGTCGCTGCCCGCTATCCGGAGCTCGATGGCCTTGGCGGCTTTGTTCGCCAGAGGGTCATTCCAGCTCTGTGACCGACGATGTCGATGGAGGCGAACCAAACCTTCTCCATCGTCGCAGACGACCGTGAGTCCGAGGGGGCCGTTCTGGCGGTATTGCAACGACGCGACTGTGTTCAGCTGCGGTTGGAGCGGCTCACGGTCGGCGATTACCGCATCGACGATAGCCTGCTATTCGAGCGCAAGACGCTGCCGGATCTGGTCGCCTCGATCAAGGACGGGCGGCTCTTCGCACAGGCATTGCGCCTCGCCGAGGCGCCGTTCCGCACCGCCTTGATCCTGGAGGGGAGGTCGCAGGATCTAACGCAGAGCCGGATGCGGCGGGAGGCCATCCAAGGTGCCCTAGTGACGTTGACCCTGTTCCTGGGCATCCCGCTGCTACGGTCCATGGACCCGGAGGAGACTGCGAGCCTGATGCTGTTCGCGGCCCGCCAGGGGCGTGCTGTCGCATCGGGGGCGCTGCCTCGCAAGGGTAGGCGGCCGCGCGGCAAGGCGCGCGTCCAGAGCCGCATTCTCCAGGGGCTGCCCGGGGTCGGGCCGGAGCGGGCGAAGCGCCTTCTGGATCGGTTCGGGACCATCGAGGCCGTCATCGCCGCTCCGGCAGATGCGCTGGCCTCCGTGCCTGGTATCGGCAAAGGCACCGCCGAGGCGATCCGCTGGGCGGTGCAGGAGACCGCTGGCCCCTATGACGCTGCGCTTGACTGCGACCCCTTCTGGCCAATCTGACCCAGTGGTTGTCACCATCCGCGCGGAGCTTGGGGGCATCCGGGCCGGCTTCAGGCGCGCCGCTTCCAGCTGAGGGCGTCCGAGGCCAGGTAGAGGCCCAGAAACGATCATGGGTGCGGCACGTTCACCGCCCGGGCTTTGGGGCGGCGGTGCCAGCCCACCTTGATCTTGTGGCGGGTCCAACCTCGCCGCCGTACAATATTCTGTACAGACATGCGAAGGAGTAGAGACCCGATGAACGCCATCACTTACACGGCGGCCCGAGCCAACCTCGCCCGCACCATGGACCGGGTCTGCGAGGACCATGAGCCCATCATCATCACCCGCAACTCCGATCAGTCGGTGGTCATGCTGTCGCTGGACGACTACAGCGCCCTCGAAGAGACCGCTTACCTGTTGCGCAGCCCAGCGAACGCCCGGCGCCTGCTGGAGTCCATCGCCGAGCTTGAACTGGGCAGCGGAACCGAGCGGGCCTTGGAGGAATGAAGCTGGTCTTTTCCGAGCGGGCCTGGGAGGACTACCTCTATTGGCAAAAGCAGGACCGCAAGACCTTGGAGCGTATCAATCAACTCATCCGCGAGATCCAGCGCGAACCCTTTTCCGGCATCGGCAAGCCAGAGCCGCTGAAACATGCGTTCTCCGGGTATTGGTCACGGCGGATCACCGATGAGCATCGCATCGTCTACAAGATCCAGGACGATGCCCTACTGATCGCACAGGTGCGTTATCACTACTAGCCAATCATCGCGACTTTCACTCGTGCAACCGGATGGTCGTGCCGAGTTACAGTCCAGGCGTTCTCTGGTCAATCTGACTACCATTGCGGGCAACTGATCTTGGCGAGGGGCAGACCGTGGGTGTGCAATTTGCGTTGGTAACCGAGCCGCCAGCGGACCATTCAGCGGTGCCGACACACCGCAGGCATGGGTCGTTCTGGTGGCCAATTCTCGCCGGGCGCTGCCCGACTTTCGGTCCGGGCGGGGGATCCTCGCGCTTGCGCTCACTCTTAATTGTCGTGGTCGGCCTCCCGCTCCTGCTCCCCCTACCGGTCTCCGCTGCACCCGGCCAAACAGCCTTCCGACCAATCAAGGGGTCCGACTCCATCACGCTCGACTACCGTATCGAGGACCACAAGGGCGACACCCACCGACTGCGCTTCTCCCTGCCGGTCCAGACGCTTCAGAAGGCTCGGGCGCGCTTCAAGGCCTACGACCCTACCGAGCTGCAACGGGATGCCGATGCTGAGATCTTACGCCAGACGGAGGCGGCGATCCGCCAACTGCAGGGCCGCTATCCGCGCGCGACCTTCGATGTCCGCGCCGACCGAAGCATTCACTGGAGCGTCGGCTCACCCTTGGGATTCGAGGAGCGCCAGTCCGCCCTCTACGACCAACGCCTCGCCCGCGAGGTGGCCGACCTGCGGGCCAATTACCCTCAGGCAAAGATCGAGTCCAGGGACGGGCGCTTCAGCATCCAGGCCCCGGACGAGTCGCAACTGCGGTCCATCGAGCAGCGCCTCTCGGCCGCCCAAGGGTCGGCCAATCAGGCCGTTGCGGACTATGCGATGCAGGTCCAGACGGACGTCGACCGTGATGCCCAAGACATCCACGCCCAGATCGAATCGGACCTCTCGGCCATCCAGCAGCGCGTCCAAGACCTCGCCGACGGATTCTTCCGCGAGCGGCTCTATATCCTGAACGAGGACAGGCTCCTGCGCCCAGATTACGCCCGGATCGCCCGGCTCGCGGTGGATGACCTCGTCCCCGTCGCCGCAGCGATGCGCCAGTGGACTCACGGCATGAGCCGACGCGAGGCCCTCGGGCACCTCCTGCTCTTCATCCAGTCCATCCCCTATGACCAACTGGAAGACCGCAGGACGGACGCCGGGTTTCTTTTGCCCGCCCTGGTCCTGGCCGAGAACCGCGGGGACTGCGACAGCAAAGCGGTCACCTTTGCGGCGCTAGCCCACCTGCTCTACCCAGACCTGCCCATCGCCATGGTGCTGCTACCCCGGCATGCCTACCTGGCGCTTGGCCTAGCGCCCGAGCCCGGGGACCAGGCGCTAAAACTCAACCGGCAAACTTGGACTTTGGCCGAGGCGGCGGGGCCTGGGCTATTCCCCATCGGCCGGCTCGCACCTGGGAGCAGCGCCAAGCAAGGCGCAATTGATGCCCTGGTGCCCCTGTTTCACTGATTCCCCTGGTGTCAGGATAGGGCGGAGCTGGATAGAGCCCCTGGCGCGACGCCCTGGGCGGGTCCCCGGTGCTGAGACATGCACGGCGGTACATTCGGTGAATGTCGGAAAAGAATGGGGCGCCCGAAGGCGCCCTTTCACTTTTCGGCGCTAGCCGAAAAGGATCAGTTGACCTTGGGGTCCAACTCGCCCTTGGCGTAGCGGGCGGTCATGGCCTCCAGGGACAGGGCCTTGATCTTGCTCGCGTTGCCGGCGGTGCCGAAGGCCTCGTAGCGGGCCTTGCAGATGCCCTTCATGGCCTTGGTGGCGGCGGTGAAGTACTTGCGCGGGTCGAACTCCTTGGGGTTCTCTGCCAGGTACTTACGGATGGCGCCGGTGGAGGCCATACGCAGATCCGTGTCGATGTTGACCTTGCGCACGCCGTGCTTGATGCCCTCGACGATTTCCTCGACCGGAACGCCGTAGGTCTCGCCGATGGCACCGCCGTACTGGTTGATGATGGCCAGCCAGTCCTGCGGGACCGACGAGGAGCCGTGCATCACCAGGTGGGTGTTGGGGATGCGGGCGTTGATCTCCTTGATACGCTCGATGGCGAGGATGTCGCCGGTGGGCGGACGGGTGAACTTGTAGGCGCCGTGGGAGGTGCCGATGGCGATGGCCAGGGCATCCACGCCGGTCTTGCGCACGAAGTCCGACGTCTCCTCCGGGTCAGTGAGGAGCTGGCTGTGGTCCAGGGTCCCCTCGGCACCAACGCCGTCCTCTTCACCGGCCTGACCGGTCTCCAGGGAGCCCAGGCAGCCCAGTTCGCCCTCGACGGAGACGCCGCAGGCGTGGGAGATCTCGACCACCTGGCGGGTGATGTCCACGTTGTACTCGTAGGTGGTCGGGGTCTTGCCGTCCACACCGAGGGAGCCGTCCATCATGACGGAGCTGAAGCCGAGCTGGATGGAGCGCTGGCAGA
>JBFZCW010000043.1:0-6259 GCA_041307765.1 Chromatiaceae bacterium | reverse complement strand
GCGGATAGGGCTCGAAGGCGCAACCGCTCAACAGAGTGGTAGCCGCACCGGCCAGGACCGCCCCGATCAGGGCTGCCGGGGCCCAGCTTCGGCTGGGGCCAGGATGGGCATCGGACTGGGGCATGTGGCGGGACATCGGGGCTTCTCTTTGGCTTGCCGCCTCCGGGTGTGAGCTTAGGGCAGGGCGGCTTATAGTTCCTGCAGATAGGGGCAAGATGCAGCAGTGGTTCGCGAAATGGCCCATGAGCCCCGAAGGCAACTGACCGATCAGATGTCGCTCATGGCTTATTCTCTCGCTCGATGACGCAACCCTGTGCCAACCGGTAGACGTTGGTCTTGCCGGATTCGACCCGCACTTTTGCCGAGCAATCGTAAAGGCCGAGCTCATACTGGAAGCTGTGATCGCCCGCCTCGACCTCGAAGCTGACCTCTTGATTCGGCTGCAACTGTGCGATCAGGCGTCCGTCGACGCCGAACAGCATCGGAAATAGGCTATCGAGCGAAGACGGCTCCCTGTAGACGGTGACTTTTGAGAGCGGTTCCTTGGGCTTTGCGCCCTCGAACGTGGCACAACCGACGAGGACGGGGCAAAGGAGCAGAGCGGTAATCGCTTTCATAGGCCGCGGGTCTCAAATCGCTTCAACGGTACGCATCCTGTCCGGTCCGGTCCGGACATCGGACGCAGACGGAAATGGTCATGGTCAGGGCGTCAATTCGCGCCGCCGCTGCGCACCGTCGCGATTCGCACCCGGACCGGGATGTTCTTTGCGTCGAGGCCAGGGGTCTGTCCGTGCAGGTCGAACTCCAGGTCGACCTGAGGCCGGAAAATCAGGGCATGAGTCGAGCCGCCGTAATGGAACATGCCGAGCTGGTCACCCTTCTTCACGCGCTGCCCTTCGTAGACGGTGATCTCGTTGGAGGACACCTCCGCCATGCCGACGAAGAGCACGGCCATCAGGCCTATCCCGGGGTTGTCCGCCTCGATGAAGATCAGGGCTCGCGCGGCGGTATGGGTGATGTACCCCTGCGATTCGTTGGGGCTCGCCGGGTCGAAGCCGACCGCGTGGGCGGGCGCGTAATAGGAGCCATCGATCAGGCGGGTCTTGACGATGCGCCCGCTCACGGGGCTGTGCCAGCGATGGTAGCTCAGGGCGCTGAGGAATGCCTGATAGACGGTCCCGCCCTCGAACTGGGGGGCGAGCGGGTCACCCGCCATCATGTGCGCAAGCGAGTAGGGCTGGTCCTTGATCCAGAACCGGTCGCGCATCTGCACCTGGTTCGCCAGCTTGTAGGGTGCCGACTCGCAGGCATTGGCGATCACGCGGTCATCCTCGGGGCTCGCGACGGGGCGCCGGCCCTCGCGGAAGCGCCGGGTGAAAAAGTCGTCCCAGGATGCAAAGCCGTGGTAGGGCAGGTTGGGATCGGAGTCGAAATCCAACGTGAACTCCGGCATGGCCACGCGCGCGTCCTGCCCGAACCAGCCCGTCTCGGGATCATCGTTCAGCACGGAGCGTGAATCCGGTGACCTCAGGAACACCGCCCACTGATTCAGGATCTTCTTCATCTGGGCGTTGACCTTGTCGTTCAGAAAGACGGCGGCCCCGGCGGGTGTGCCCATGGCCCAGTTGAGGATGGCATTGATCGGAAAACCGACCAGGCCGGTCTCGTTGAACTCCGGGGCCTGGGTTAGGATCCGGTTCATCAGTTGCAGCATCTTGGGATAATCCCACACCCCGGGGTTACCGACTGGGTCGTCCAGGTAGGGCGGTTCACGCGGTATCTGGTCGAACATCTGCGTAAACAGCATGTAGAGTTCCGGGTCGTTTTCGACCAGCGCCTTGAGCTCGTCGATCACCGGCAGGAGCGGCGTCGCGGCGCCCCGCGGCTCGTTCTGGGCACCGAGCCCCGCGTGCGCATCTTCGAGTGCCTGTCGATCGGCGTTCAGCCACGCCCCCGCCTGAGGCGGTGCCGCGCCCTCCGGCGGCGCGGCCGGGATCGGCGGCTTCGCCGCGACCAGAGGCGCCGCCAGGACAATCGCCAGGAGGCTCGATAGCAACCAGTTCGTCTTCATGTCGCGGGTTGGGCCTCTGTGGCTGCCGCCAGACGGCTCGATGGTGGGTGGGGGGCAGGCTCGACGTCAGCGCGGCCGTGGACGCGAATGTCCAGAGGCTCGGTGGTGGTCAAGTGCACGTCCCTTTGCGGGAAGGCAATACCGATATCCGCCTCGCTGAACTTATCGTAGACGGCCTGGTGCAGCTCGGTAGTGGTCGCCAGCCTGCCGTCGAGGCTCCCGAGATAGCAACGCAAGACCAAGGTCAGGGCATTGTCGCCGAAGCTCTCGAAAGAGATCAGCGGCGCGGGCTCCTTGAGCACCCGAGGGTGATCCCGTGCCGCTTCAGCCAGCAGGGCCATCGCTTTGCGGGTGTCACAGCCGTACTCCACACCGACGGTGACGACTAAACGGTTCGTCTGGTCGGAAAGCGTCCAGTTGAGCAGCTCGCCGGTGATGAACTGCTTGTTCGGGACCAGGAGCTCCTGCTGGTCCCAGTTTCGGATGGTGGTCGCCCGAATTTGGATCCTGGAGACGGTCCCGGTGGTCCCGCCGATGGTAATGATGTCACCCACACGCACCGGGCGCTCGAACAGGATGATGAGGCCGCTGATGAAGTTCGCGACGATCTCCTGCAGGCCGAAACCGATACCCACACCGAGGGCCGCCACCAGCCATTGGACCTGAGACCAGCTCAAGCCAAGGGTACTGAAGATGAGCAAGAAGGCCGCCGCGGTGATCACATAGCCAGTCAGGGTAGTGACTGTGTAACGGCTCCCAGACGACATCTCGGTGTACTGAAGGAGCAGGATCTCCAACAAGGCCGGGAGGTTGCGCGCGGCGATGGCGGAGATGATGACGATGGCCAGGACCAGCAGGACGTCGGCAACGGTCACCGGGACCAGTTCCTCCTTGCCGTCCACGATCCCGCTCTGGTGCCAGAGGGGGAAACGCTCGAGGAAGGTGAATGCCGGCAACACTTCGGACCAGACCATCCACAGACCAATCACGCCGGCTCCGAACATCAGGGCGGCGATGAGCCGGCGGGTCTGGCTGTCGAGGGAGGCCAGATCGACCGCTGGTTCTTCCAGCGGCGCGATCTCGCCCTCGTCGGCGCCCCGCTTGGTGACCTCGGCCTTGCGCGCAGCGGCGCGCTCCAGAGCCGCCTCCAGGGCCAGGTTGCGGCGGGTGACCAGCAGCCATCGGGCGATAGCCTGGTGGAGCACGATGAGGCCGAGGGCGAGCCAGAGGGAATGGACGAGCGACTGCATCAAGGTACCGGCTGTACGCAAATAGCCCGCCAGGGCCAGACCGGCAAGAAGCAGGGGGATCCCGATGGTCAAGGGGTACCACAGCTTTCGAGTTCGGTTAGCCCAGCCGGTCGGGCGCTCGGCGAGGAGGTGCTGCAGGGCACCGTTCCTCGGGTGCAGCAGGTAGGCGAAGAAGACGGCCAAGGCGAGCGACAGTACCAACACGGTCAGGCGACCGAGGCTGCCCGCAAGGGGCACATCGTCTGTGTGATGGATCAGCTGGGCGACGAAGGCGATGGGTAAAAGGAGGTAGACCAGCGAGCCAAAGCTGCGGCGCAGCCGCGCCAGAACGTCGCTCGGCCAGCGGAAGTGCTTGTCCGCTACACCGCCTGGCATGCACAGCACGCGGAAACTGCGCAGGTAGTACAGCACCACCGCCAGACTCGCCAGGGTCAGACCCACCTGCTTGGTGAAGGTCGTTGCCTCCACCGAGGTCGCCAACTGCCATCCGATGACGGCCATCAGCACCGACGCAGGGGCTGCGAGCAGGGCCGATAGCGCGATGGCTTTGAGGGTATAGGCGAAGCGGTCGGTGCGGATCCGGCGCAGTGGCTCGGCAGTCGCGCGGATCTCACGCCGCAGGGTCTGGCCCCGGAGCGCAAGGCCAAGCAGCGCGGGCACGATGAGCCACAGCAGGGGAGAGTGGGTTGCCTGATAGGCAAGGGTCTGCACCACCTCCATCCAGCCCGTGGGCGACAACAGCCAGGCGATTGCGGGACCCAGGCTGGTGACGGCGCTGCGGTCCACGGGCAAGACGCTGCGGACCCAGAGCAGGCGTTCGGACAGATAGTCGGCGTAGGCCTCTGAGGTTTCGAGCAACTCGCCCGTGGCGAAGTTGAGCTCGGACAGCCCGCGAAGGTAGGTGGCGGAGACGGTCTGCAAATCGTCGAGCAGGGCGAGTCGGCGGGTCACCAGGGGCTCGATCTCGGCACGCACCCTGGACCGGTCGGCCGGGGCGATGCCGGCGACGGCCTGGTCCAGATAGGCGTCCAGGTCCCGAAGCTGGCGCATCTCTTCCCGATAGCGGATTTCCGCCAGCGTCGCCTCGGCGATCTTGTCGTCGCGTTTGGCGATCGCCTTGCGATAGGCCGGCAGGTCGGGCAATTGCCTGCGCTTGTCGGTCAGGATGTGCCCGAGGGCGGCACTGGCTCCTGCCACCTCCAGGCGCTCCCGCGCGGTGCGATAGTCTTCGGTGACGCGCTTTCCCTCCGCCTGGATGGCCTGGCGCTGGCGGTCGATCAGGTCCAGGTCTTGGCTGAGCGCGGTCAGCTCGTCCCCAAGGGCGGTGTTTCTTCGGGCCAGATCCTGGACCACGGGATCCTTGTCCGTGGCCGCACGCTCCGCCTCCTTGGCCTCGTCCCTGGCCTGCGCTGCGCTGGCCTTGCGGCGCTCGTTTGCGGCGGCCTCCAGGGCCTGCTGCCGGGCCCTAAGTGCCTTGAGCTCCTGGGTCGACTTGTCGCGCTTGGCCTTGAGCAGTTCGGTGCGCACCGTCAGACTGGCCAGCTCCTGCTCGAGCATTAGCCCCTCGGCGACCAGGGCGGATCGGCCGGTCTGCAGAGCCCAGCGGCGCGCCTGGGTCAGGGCCGGGAGCTCGCCCTCGGGGGGCGCGGCGGCCAGGTCGATTTCGTTGTCATCGATCTCGCGTTTGACCTCAACAAGACGTTCGCGCACCTCGGCCGGTCGTTTGGTGCCTGCCTCCAGGGCCTTTTCAATGGTTCCGAGCTGGGTTTCCTCGAAGGTCGTGTCCGCCTGCTGCTTGGCCAGGAGTTGCTCCACGGCCTCGATCTTGGTGTCGGCAGGCAAGGGCTCGATGCTGGGCTGACTCGGGGCAGCAGCCACCGCGGCGCGCAGGCGTTCCGTCTGCCCAGGGGCCTCGTCCAGCGCCTTGGCAAAGGTGGCCGCTTTGGTGTCGTAGGATTTCTTCGCCTCGATGTTGCTCAGGGCCCTGCGGTACTGTTCCTTGAGTTTTCCCTTGGCCGCGTCGTCCAGATCGATCGATGCGTCGACCTCTTTCAGCTTGCTCTCCAGAACGCCTTCTGTCACGGCCATCGTCTCCGGGATCCCCGACAGACGGCCGCCCTGCTGGCGCGCCGAGGTGCCTGGTTCCGCGCTCGAGACCGGCGCGGGGGCGAGAAATAGGGCAGCCGACAAAGCGATGGCAAGGGCGACAGTCACAGCCAGGGGACGGCAGGTTAGGAGGCGTCGGTACATCAGGTTTGGGTTGGTGTGCGGAGGCTGGTACCTATGCTACCGGCGCGCGGGCGGCAGGGCGAGGCGGGGGGATACCCGGCGGCAGTCCCGACGAGCGCGGCCGAGTCAGGTCACTGGCCGTTGGACCGTAATCCAGAGAAAGGTCTCACCGCCGATGTCTCGGTAGGCGGCGCTGTCGCAGGCGAACCCGGCGGCCTCCACCTGAGCTCGCAGCTTGAGGGGCGTGGTATGGCTGTAGAACAGGGGGTGGCCGAGAAACTCCTTATAGCCCTCGAACTCGTCCTGTCCGGTGAACTCCTTGGTTGCGTAGGTGAACAATAGGCGTCCGCCGGGGCGAAGCCAGCGAAACAGCTTGGCGAAAAGGACAGGGTGGTCATCCCGGGGGAGGTGAAACAGGCTGTAGATCAGGGTCGCGGCATCGAAACTGGCATCGGGCAGATCAACCTCGCGCATGTCTGCCTGGATGCGGGTCATCTGAGGGACCGTCTGTGCGGCGAGCCCCAACATGGCAGGGGCAAAGTCCACTCCCGTGACGCGCCAGCCGCGTGCGATAAACAAACGGGCCATGGGTTCGCCGGCGCCGCACCCCAGGTCTAGGACATGACCGCCACCGAGGGGTAGGCGCCGGTGGAAGGCGTCGAACACCTGGGTCATGTCGTAGGCGCCGCGATCTGCCTCATAGGTGGCC
>JBFZCW010000042.1:0-4245 GCA_041307765.1 Chromatiaceae bacterium | reverse complement strand
GAGGCGACCCAGTTCGAGCTGGTCAACCTCCAGGAGCGCATCGGGATCACCTTCGTCACCGTGACCCACGACCAGGAGGAGGCCATGACCATGTCCACCCGCATCGCGGTGATGGACGCGGGTCAGATCATCCAGGTGGACACCCCTACCGGAATCTACGAGTTCCCCAACTCGCGCCTCGTGGCGGAGTTCATCGGCTCGGTCAACCTGTTCGAGGGCAAGATCGTCGAGCAGATTGGCGACGAGGCCATCATCGCGGTCCACGGCGGTGCGACCATGCGCATGCGCTCCCCCATGCCGCACGTGACCGGCACCCCAGTGCGGGTAGCCATACGTCCGGAGAAAATCCGGCTGGCCACCGACTACCAGGAGGGGGCGACCAACCAAGTCCGCGGCGTGGTCGAGGACATCGCCTACCTGGGCGATGTGTCCATTTACCACGTCCGCATCAGCCCTGAGCAGATGGTGGAGATGACCCTGGCCAACGTCCACCCGCGGGCCGAACAGGCCCTGACCTGGGACCAGGAGGTGGCCATGGAGTGGACCCCGTCCAGCGGCGTGGTCCTGACGGACTAGGGAGAAGCCATGAGCATGCCGCTGCCCGCCCCTGTCAATGGTGACGGTACGCCTCACCGCCTGGAGCGGCTGCGCCGCCGGCTGCCCCACCCGGACATTGCCGTCCCCGTCCTCTGGCTGGCCCTGTTCTTTGTCCTGCCTTTCATCATCGTCCTGCACATCGGATTGGCTGAGCCGGCCCTGGCCCAGCCGCCCTACACGGCCCTGTGGGAGTGGGCGGAGGATGGCGTCCTGCAGATCCGACTCAACCTGCAGAATTTCATGCTGGTGTGGACGGACGATCTGTACCTGGCGGCCTTCCTCAATTCCCTCTGGGTGGCACTGGTCTGCACCATCGCGTGCCTGCTGATCGGTTACCCCATGGCCTATGCCATCGCCACCGCCCCAGAGCAGCGCCGGGTGGTGCTGCTGATGCTCATCATCCTGCCCTTCTGGACTTCGTTCCTGATCCGCGTGTACGCCTGGATCGGCATCCTGAAACCCGAGGGGCTCCTCAATAATCTTTTGCTGTGGCTCGGCCTGATCGACACACCCCTGGCCATCCTGCATACCCAGACCGCGGTCTACATCGGCGTGGTCTACTCCTATCTGCCCTTTATGATCCTGCCGCTCTACGCCAACCTCGCGCGCATGGACCTCACGTTGCTGGAGGCCGCTGCGGATCTGGGCTGCCGCGCCACCCGGGCCTTTGTGCGCATCACCCTGCCCCTGTCACTGCCGGGGATCGTGGCCGTGAGCATGCTCGTCTTCATCCCGGTGGTCGGCGAGTTCGTCATCCCGGATCTGCTCGGCGGCCCGGACAACCTGATGGTCGGGCGCATGCTCTGGACCGAGTTCTTCGGCAACAAGGACTGGCCCCTGGCATCGGCCATCGCCATCCTACTGCTCGTCGTCCTGGTGGTACCTTTCGTGGCGATGCAGCGCTGGCAGCAGCGCTTGGAGGAGGACTGACAGCATGCAGCAGCGCCGTTGGCCCCTCCATACCGTGCTCGTCTTTGGCTACGCCTTCCTCTACGTGCCGGTGCTACTCCTGATCGTCTACTCCTTCAACGAGTCTCGCCTCGTGACGGTGTGGTCAGGCTTTTCCACCAAGTGGTATGGGGCCCTGCTGGAGAATCAGCACCTACTGGACGCCGCCTGGCTCAGCATCCGCATCGCCGCAACCAACGCCACCATCGCCGTCATCCTCGGGACCCTTGCCGCCAACGCCCTGGTGCGGCGCGGGCGCTTTCGCGGACGGGCGGGGTTCGAGCTGATGCTCACGGCGCCGCTGGTCATGCCAGAGGTCATCGTCGGGCTGTCCATGCTGCTGCTCTTCGTCGCCATGGAACAGTGGATTGGCTGGCCAGACGGGCGCGGCTTCACCACCATCGCCATCGCCCACATCACTTTTAGCCTGGCCTATGTGGCCGTCGTGGTGAAGGCGCGGCTGGGGCAGATGGACCGCTCCCTGGAAGAGGCCGCCATGGACTTAGGGGCACGCCCCATCAAGGTCTTTCTGCGCATCACCCTGCCGCTTATCGCTCCAGCCCTGCTCTCGGGTTGGCTGCTGGCCTTCACACTCTCGCTGGACGACCTGGTGGTGGCGAGCTTCGTCGCCGGGCCTGGGTCCACGACGCTGCCGATGGTGGTCTACTCCAGCGTGCGCATGGGGGTCTCTCCGCAGATCAACGCTTTGGCCACCCTGATCGTGCTTTTCGTCAGCGTCGCCGTAGTGATCGCGGGGCTGGCCATGCGCGGGCGCTCCCAGCCCGGCTCCGAGTGACCCCGACCGAAACCCCGCAGCGCCAAGGCCCGAGGCCAAGTTCCAGCGGGAAGCCGGGCCTTGCGATGGCAATGACGCCCGGCCTGTCCCCCCTGGGAGCCATCGCGGCACAGCTATTCAGTATTTCATTAATTGCTGCAATTAAAATCATTCGGCAAACGGCTTGGTTGTTGATCTCCGGCACTTCTGGTAAAAACGCCGTCGCTCCATAATGAGCGGGCCACAACAAACAACTCCGGAGGACCGCGAGAGTGATACCAAGCCAATCCCTAGCCAGGTTCCTAATGTCCGCCGCCCTCGGGCTGTCGGGTCTCCTGACCATCAATGCCAGCGCCGAGGAAGCGGGCAACATCCACCAAATCTCTGCTGAGGTCTGCAAGACCTGCCACCAGGAAATCTACAAGCAGTGGAACGAGTCCATGCATTCCCGGAGCACGGCGCTCAAGGACCCGCTCCATGGGGCCTTCTATCAAATGGAAGCTGGATCGCCCACGGAGGAGGGAGTCCTGCACAAGAAGTCAGGCAAGTACCCGGTGTGCCTGAGCTGCCACGCCCCTAATGCGGCCATCGACAAGACCACCAAGCTCGACGCCAAACCGGCCTATGCAGAAGGCGTCAACTGTGTAGCCTGCCACACGCTCAAGACGTACAAAGGAGTCACGGATGCCGAGGGAAAGCAGCAGCTCGGCCTCAAAGCCTATGAGATCGGCAAGAACCTTCAGGGGCCGGCGGGCTTCCCGCGCGGTGTCGCCAAGCTCACTTCCGGGTCAGACCCCTTCGGTGGGGCCGGTGCCTCCGGTGCCGACGCGTCACAAAAGCCGAACCCCCACCTGGGAGAGGCCGTGGAGTTCGAGGGCCAGAAGATCCCGGCGATGGCCATGGAAGCCAATCCATCCCTTATGAAGTCCTCCGACGCCTGCATGGGCTGCCACGACCAGCGCGACAACCCGCACGGTGTCCCCCTGTGTCAGACCGGCAACGAGTACATCGACAGCGGGAGTAACGTCAACTGCCTGTCCTGCCACATGCCGCTCGCCAATGGTCTGGCCGACCACTCCATGGGCGGCGGCCACAACAAGGCCGTACTCGCGCGCGCCGCGCTGTTCGATCTGAAGGTAGAGAAGGCCGGAAAGGCCACGCAGGCCGTGAAGGCCGCAAAGGCCGCAAAGGCCGGTAAGGACGACAAGGCGGGGAAGGGTGAGAAGGCCGACAAGACCACGGACAAACTGAACGCGAGCGTGCGCATCAAGAACCAACAGCCCCACTCCCTGCCCACCGGGGCCCCGTTCCGCAACATGTTCGTCAAGCTCACCGCCTACAACGACAAGGGCGAGGTGGTCTGGGAGAGCGCCAAGGGGCACCCGGCCGAATCTGACCCCCAGGCATACTTCACCTACACCATGGTCGACGATGCGGGTAAGCCGGCGCCGCCGCCCGTGGCCACCAAGCCGGGCCCGGACAGCCGGCTCAAGCCCCACGAGGACCGCACCCTGAGCTACGAGATCCCGGCCCAAGGCGTGGTTCTGGTCCGTGGCGAGCTCTACTATGGGTTGATCTGGCCAGGGTTGGCTAAGCAGTTCAGCCAGTTGCCAGAAGAGATACGGACGCCGATACTGGCGGCCGCCGTGGAGCGGGAGGTCGCTCCCTAACCCTGGGCCCTAGCCCAACGGAATGATCGGGGCGCGGCCGCAGGGCCGCGCCCTTTTCTTTTGGTCTTCCGCACCGATGGTCCGCGCCGTCCGCGGCCGGCGCATCTTCCTCGGCTCCAAACCGCGGAGTTCGAGTTGGTAGAAGCTAAGGGTTTGGCCCTTACGCGCCCGATACCAGTCGCGGCGCCGTGCCTTGCCTGGCCAGAACCTGGCCGGCCATCTGCAACATCTCCGCAACGACCTCCTTGCGCAGTA
>JBFZCW010000041.1:0-14726 GCA_041307765.1 Chromatiaceae bacterium | reverse complement strand
GGGCTGGAGGCCATCGTTGACGATCTGGCCGGCCGGAAATGCGCCGCGAGCATCGGCGTGGAGGTCCGGGGTACGCTGGGCATCGTGCTCGCAGCCAAGCAAAGGGGCTTGATACCCGCCGCGCGTCCGATCATCGAAGATCTGACGTCCGCAGGGCTCTACCTCTCCCGCCGGGTGCTCGACGCCGCACTGCACCGGGTCGGGGAATGAGCGAAGGGGAGAAACACCAGGCATGAACCGCCACGTCAACGCCATCGCTGGCCGCCTGAGCCTGCGCCCGCCTCAGCGCCGCTCCCTGGAGATCCTGGATCGCATCACCGAGATCGCCCCGCCGGGCAAAGGGGCTGATACGACCTCTGTGCTGGATGTGATCCGCAGCGAATTTCCGTCGGTGACGGACTTCGAGCGGGATTTTCCATCGCTCTGCTTTGCGCTGGCCACCGGCGTGGGCAAGACCCGGCTCATGGGGGCCTTCATCTCCTACCTGCACCTGGCCTATGGGATCGACAACTTCTTCGTGCTGGCCCCCAACCTGACCATCTACAACAAACTGATCGCGGACTTCACGCCGAATACGGCCAAGTACGTCTTCAAGGGCATCGCGGAGTTTGCGACCGAGCCGCCGATGGTGATTACCGGCGACAGCTACGAGCAGCAGAACGTCACCGGCGGACGGTTGTTCGGGGCGGTGCGGATCAACATCTTTAATATCTCGAAGATCAACTCGGAGGTACGGGGCGGCAAGGCGCCGCGGATCAAGCGGCTGTCCGAGTACATCGGCGAGAGCTATTTCGATCACCTGGCTGGGCTGCCGGACCTGGTGCTGCTGATGGACGAGTCCCACCGCTATCGGGCAAGCGCCGGGGTGCGGGCGATCAACGAGCTCAAGCCCATCCTGGGCCTGGAGCTGACGGCAACCCCCTTCGTCGAGACCAGCCGGGGCTCGGCGGCCTTCAAGAACGTGATCTACGACTACCCGCTCGGCCGCGCCATGGCCGACGGCTTCGTCAAGGAGCCGGCGGTGGTGACGCGCAAGGATTTCGACTCGAAGGGGATGTCGCCGGAGGAGATCGAGCGTCTCAAGCTGGAGGACGGCGTGCGCCTGCACGAGAGCGTCAAGGTCGAGCTGGAGACCTACGCCCGCGAGGCCGAGCGGCCGATTGTCAAGCCCTTTCTGTTAGTGATTGCGCGGGACACGACCCATGCGAGCCAATTGCTGGCGCTGATCCAGTCCGACGCCTTCTTCGAGGGGCGTTATCGAGACAAGGTCATCCAGGTGGACTCCAGCCAGTCCGGCGCCGCGGAGGAGGCGATGGTCGAGCGGCTGCTCCGGGTGGAGCACACCGAGGAGCCGACCGAGATCGTCATCCATGTGAACATGCTCAAGGAGGGCTGGGACGTCACCAACCTCTACACCATCGTTCCGCTGCGCGCGGCCAATGCCCGCATCCTGATCGAGCAGTCCATCGGGCGGGGGCTGCGGCTGCCATACGGCAGGCGAACGGGCGTCACCGCGGTGGACCGGCTCAACATCGTTGCGCACGACCGATTCCAGGAGATCGTGGATGAGGCGAAGCGGCCCGACTCGGCGATCCGTCTCCAGGCGGTGGTAGTCGACATGGAGCAGCTTGGCCAGAAGACGGCGACCGTCGTCTCCCAATCACAGCTGGCCACCAAGCTGGGATTCAGGCCCTCGATGCAGACAGGGAGTACCGTCCTTGCGGGCCAGGACCAGACGGCGGCCTTCGAGAAGCCGGAGGAGCAGCAGCTTGCCCGGCTAACCTATGAGGCGATTCGCAAGCTCGAGGCCGAGCCGGGCCTGGTGCCGACCGCGGCGCACCTGAAGCAACCGGCGATCCAGGCGGCCATCGTCCGGGCCGTGGAGGAACAGCGCACCCCGGACCAGTTGGATCTCGCGGGATTGTCCGAAGCGCCCGACATCGCCGCCGTGGTCGCCAGGACCGTGGACCTGGTTACCCAGCAGACAATCGACATCCCACGCATCCTGGTGGTGCCGAAGGGGGAAGTACGCTCGGGATTCAGACCTTTCACACTGGAGCTCGCTGCGCTCAGGTATCCGCCGGTTGCGGATGAACTGTGGGTCCAGCACCTGCGCACCAGCCAGATGGACATCGTCGCCCTGGGCCGTGGCGGGATGGAGGAGACGCGGCTCGAAGACTATGTGGTCAGCGGGCTCGTGGACTTCGACGACGTGTCCTACGATGACCACGCGGACCTGCTCTACGACCTGGCCGGGCAGGCGCTGCGCCACTTCCTGGGCTACCTGAGCGAAGGCGAGGCCCGCAAGGTGCTGCGGTGCTATCAGCGGCCGATCGCCGACTTCATCCACGTCCAAATGCAAGACCACTACTACGAGGATGCGGCGGGCTATGAGGTGGTCGTGAGCAAGGGCTTCACGGAGCTGAAGCCCAGCGCCTACAGTCACTCGGTGCAGGAGCCGCCCGCGGACTACCGCATATCGCCGCAGGACAAGTCCAACATGGCCCGCTACCTGTTCGGCGGCTTCCAGCGGTGCCTGTACCCGGTGCAGAAGTTCGAGTCCGACGCCGAGCGCCGGCTGGCGGTGATCCTGGAACGCGACGCCCTGAAATGGTTCAGGCCGGCGCGAGGTCAGTTCCAGATCTTCTACCGGGACGGCGCGGACCATCGCGAGTACCAGCCGGACTTCGTGGCTGAGGCAGCCGAGGCGATCTACATGCTGGAGCCCAAGATGCGCAAGGAGCTGGAAGATCCCGTCGTTCTCGCAAAGAAAGACGTTGCCCTGAGCTGGTGCGCCAATGCGTCCGGCCACGGCCTGTCCCATGGCGGAAAGCCCTGGCAGTATGTGTTAATCCCGCACGACGCCATTGCCGAGAACATGACCCTGGGTGGCCTCGCAAGCCAGTTTGGAGCTTAGGGGCCTTGTCTGGAGTCTGCCTGTTCGGTGTGGGCTGGACTTCAGTCCGACGCGGCCTCTACGGTAGCCTCGGTCCCCGCTGTCGGGCTGAAAAGCCCGGCTCACCCCCCAGGACGCAAGGCATGGCGAGGACCCAATTCCGAACCCAGACAGAGACTTCCGATAACCGCCTGCATCCGCAGGCCCAATCAAGGCAGTACCCATGACCAAGACCCTCTCGATCCTCGGGCTGCTCGCCCTTTCCGGCTTTCCCCTGACCGCGGCGGCGGACATCCCAGCAACTCCCGTCATGAGCCTCTACCAATTCAATGGGGCCCGAGATGTTCCGTACTACGCGGTAGACGACTTCCGCGGCGGCAGCCCGGGCCCTCGGGCCGGGACCCTGGCCCAGGGGACCTCGCTCATCCCGTGCCTGGTGATCCGCGGCGGGGAGACGCTGACGGACGCCAAGGGGACACCCTATGTGGGCTTCGAAGTCATAGTCGACGCCCGCAAGGCGACCGCCGCGGATACAGAGGTCTTTAAGCGGGCCTTCGCCGGGCGCCAGGGGCTCAGGGTGCGCAATCATCATTGCGGCCCCGGGGTTCGGCACGTGATCGACGTGCGCAAGCTCTATGCCCTGGAGAAGGCGCCATTCTTCGATCCGCCCGGACGCGGGGCCGGCAAGGCGGGCAAGGGCGGGCTGGATACCATCGTTCGGGCCTTTCACAACTCTTCCCAGTGTGCCGACGCTAACCGCCGCCTGCTTGGGCGGCGAGAGGCTCTGGAGTCGGCTTGGGCAGGCTTCGCTCGGACGAACCCGGGAGGCTGGTCCGCGGGTGAGTTGGAGCGGGCCAAGGGGCTCGACTTCACGATGCGTACGGCACTCTTCGAGGGTCACCTGGAGCGCGGCTGCAACGCCTATGGGGCCTGCGAGCGCAACATCGTTGCCCTGTCCATCCGTAATCGCGCCCGGGAGAACTGCATTACCCGGCAGGGTTGTCGGAGCAACGGCGACTTTCAGGGCGTCTCTTCCAACGTCAGTCAGTACAACATCTGGGACGAGTACCTGACGGGGATCTCTGGCCTGACGGCCTGCTTCCTGCGCGACGACCTGGCGGACGAGCCCTTCTACGCCAAACTCCATGCCATGTACGCCCAGAACCTGCCGGACGTGGAGGACATCCTGTTCGGCGACGACGCAGACCTGCAGCGGGTCTTCTCCGGCGCCTCGCTCGCGGACATCAAGAATCTGCGCCACTACTACCATGCGCCGGCCATGGGGAAATGCTTTCCGAACCATGATCGGGTCGAGTACATCACCGGCGCCGTGGCCCGCAGAGGCGGCGATTTCGCCCTGATCGCCAATGCCCGTATCCGCGTCGATCGCAAGGTAGATGGGGGCTACAGCTTCCGCGAGTTCCGCTTTGATCAGGAGGACGAGCGTGACGAGGTCCGTATCGTCGACAGCTACCCCGGCTTCGTGGTCGATGCCCGCAAAGTGGACCTCAAGCCAGTCAAGGGCTGTCCGCCCTACGGCATCCCCTCCGGGTGCGGCTTCAAGTCCGTAGGACGCTACCGCACGGTCCCCTCCTGGCTCAACCAGGGCAAGCCCCTGGCCCTGACCTGCCGCATTCAAGACCGCGGCGAGTCCTGCATGGGTGCGCCGAGCACCAAGGCGGCAACGGTGGGCGGGGTTTGCGACACCCAGATGCGGCCGGTCTCTGGGGTTAATTGAGGTCGGTGGGGCCCTGGTCGGGGGTTAGCTGCCAGATTCCCGGCGCTGTTTGTTCCACGCGAAGCGGGTTCCGTCCGTACCCCCTCTGAGGCTAAGCTTGGGCCCTGGCCCATTACCCACGCGAGCAGCACCATGTCCGATAAGGCGACCCTGACCCTGGGCGACACGCAGTATGAGCTGCCGGTCATCACCGGCAGCGAGGGCGAGCGCGCCATCGACATCCATGACCTCCGTGCCCGGACCGGGCACATCACCTTGGACCCCGGCTTTGGCAACACCGGCAGCTGCGAGAGTGCCATCACCTTTATCGATGGGGAGCAGGGCATCCTGCGCTACCGGGGAATTCCCATCGAGGCCTTCGCGGCGAGCCCCAACTTCGGTGAGGTGGCTTGGCTCCTCATCTGCGGGTCTCTGCCGACTCATGACGAGTACGACGCCTTCGCCGCGGACCTGACGCGCTTCGCCAACCTGGACGAGGGCATGAAGCACCAGTTCGAGGGCTTCCCTCGCACCGCCCCGCCCATGGCCATCCTCTCGGCCATGATCAATGCCCTGTCGTGCTTCCACCCGGAGCTGCACGAGTTGGAGGACGAGGGGCAGTTCCGCATGGCCTCGGCCCGCCTGATCAGCAAGATCCGCACCATCGCCGCCTATGCCTTTCGCCACTCCCGGGGCTTGCCCTACATCTACCCGGACCCGGCGTTGCGCTATGTGCCCAACTTCCTGCACATGATGTTCTCGCAGCCCTATAAGCAGTACGTCTGCCCGCAGATGGTGCGCGATGCCCTCAACCTGATCCTGATCCTTCACGCCGATCACGAGCAGAACTGCTCGACCTCGACGGTGCGCGTAGTCGGCTCCAGCGGCGCCAACCTCTTTGCGTCCTGCGCGGCTGGGGTCTGCGCCCTCTGGGGGCCCCTGCATGGGGGCGCCAACGTGGAGGTATTGACCATGCTGGAGCAGATCCACCGCGGCAACATGACCCCGGAGGAGTACGTCCGCCTGGCCAAGGACAAGGACAGCAAGGTGCGGCTCATGGGGTTTGGGCATCGCGTCTACAAGAACTTCGACCCACGCGCCAAGATGCTCGGCGAGGTCGCCGAAAAGCTCCTGCCCCAACTGTGCGGCGACGACCCCTTGCTCGACATCGCCAGGCGGCTGGAGGAGATCGCGCTGTCCGACCCCTACTTCATCGACCGCAAGCTCTATCCGAACGTGGACTTCTACAGCGGCATCCTCCTTCGGGCCATGGGCATCCCGACCAACATGTTCACGGTCATCTTCTCCATCGGACGACTGCCGGGCTGGATCGCCCACTGGTGGGAACAGCACATGACCCCGGGCAGCCGCATCGCCCGGCCGCGCCAGATCTACACGGGGCGCCAAGAAAGCGTGTACGTCCCCATCGATCAGCGCTGAGACCGCGGTGCCGCGGCCCCTGCGCTGCTGGCGCTGCGGCCCTGTGACTGCACCGTTTTGTGTCCCGGGAGGACCCCTCATGCGGTACCTGTTGGCTCTCCTGCTCACGCTCCTGAACGGCTCGGCGGGGGCCGAGCCCCTGCGGGTCTTCGTCAGCGTCCTGCCGCAGAAGACCTTCGTCGAGCGCGTGGGTGGCCCTGGGATCGACGTCCAGGTCATGGTCCAGCCCGGGGCCAGTCCGCACACGTACGATCCAACTCCCAGGCAGGTGGCGGCCCTCGCCCAGGCAGACCTGTACGTGGCCGTGGGCGTGAGCTTCGAGGACGCCTGGATGGGGCGCATACGCGCCGCCAACCCCAGGATGCGGGTCCTGGATTCCAGCCAGGGGATCGACTTGCGGGCGATGGAGGCGCCAGACCACGATGGGGAGCCGGGGCGCGGGCATGCGGACGAGGGCCAGTCTAAGGCCGCTCATGGGCTGGGTGGGCATGGGGAGGGCGAGTCGGGCCAAGGGGTCGGGCACGAACCTCAGGTCCGCGACCCTCACCTCTGGACCAGCCCGCCCCTGGTCAAACAGATGGCGGTGGGGATTCGCGACGTTCTGACGCAATTGGACCCTGGCAATGGCCCGGCCTATGCTGCCAATTTCGACGCCTTTTCCACCGAGTTGGATGCCCTCGATCAGGAAATCCGGACGCGCCTCACCGGGCTTGCCAGCCGACGCTTCATGGTTTACCACCCCGCTTGGGGTTACTTCGCCGACACCTACGGCCTGACCCAGGTCGCCATCGAGCGAGAGGGCAAGGAGCCAGGCCCGCGGGCCCTGGCCGCCCTGATCGAGCAGGCCCGGCGCGAGCAGGTCAAGGCGATCTTCGTTCAGCCGCAGTTCTCCCGCAAGGCGGCCGCCCAGGTCGCCTCTGCCATCGGCGGGCGGGTGGAGGTCATGGATCCGCTCGCCGCGGACTATGTCGACAACTTGAAGCGGGTCGCATCCGTGCTGGCGGAGGCGGGCACGCCCAACCCCTTGAGCCAGTGACCCCTTCGGCGGATTGACCGAGGACGAACTGGATGCCTTCCTTGGCCTGTGTGGGCTGGCACTGAAGGACTTGCAAACCGTCGTCGACAAGGCGCTGAAGTGGTCTAACCTGCGCGAGATGGGCATCAAGCAGACTCGGCCTCGCCAGGTGCTCTTCCGACGGGCGCTGGTTCGCCTCTGCTGGTGATGTTTGCGTCAGGCCCCACATGAGAAGTGTCGCATCGGGCGACACCCGCTGCGGCGCGGATGCGCGCCACCATAGGGCGGGGGCACAAACACTGAGGGCCTGCCCATGACCCGACTGCCCTACACCGCGGTGACGAGCGCCGGCGAGGCCTTCGACATCCAGTTTCCGCTCCATTTGGAGACGCGGTCGCCTGAGGCTGTCGCGGACCTGTTGACCGGCGTCCTGGGGGCGATTAGCGCCCGGGTGGAGTCTGGGCAGGGGGTCAGCGATGGGGATGTGCTCCAGGCCCTGGCCATGGCGATGGCGGTACGCGCGCGGATGGTGGACGTGCCGCCCAAGACCAGCCTGAGCCTGATGCATGGACTGGTGGACACCGCCTTTGCGGCGACCCTCGGTGCCAACCGTTACCAGGCCTCACGCGGCTGAGGCCGGGGGGACGCAGATGAATCGACGCAACCTGTTGCTGGCGACTCTCGCCGCCACGGCCCTGGTACCGAAGGGCGCTCTGGCGGCCCTGGCCCCCACCCCGCGGCAGAGCCGCGGGCCCTTCTACCCGGACCGCCTACCGTTGGACCAGGACAACGACCTGGTCCGGGTGGAGGGCCGTGAGGGCCTCGCCCGCGGCGAAATCACCCACCTGACAGGCCGGGTGCTGGATCGATCCGGCAAGCCCCTGTCCGGCGCCCTGGTCGAGATCTGGCAGTGCGATGCCAACGGCCGCTATATCCACAGCGGTGATCGGGGCGGTGCGCCGCGGGACCTCGGATTCCAGGGCTATGGCCGCTGCGAGACCGGGGTGGACGGGGCTTATCGCTTCCGCACCATCAAACCGGTGCCTTATCCGGGCCGGGCGCCCCACATCCACGTCGCCGTGCGGGTTCCGGGGCAGCCGCCCCTGGTGACTCAGCTTTATGTGGAGGGGGCGCCAGAGAACGACGACGACTGGCTACTCAACAACGCAGAGGACCCGTCGGCCCTGATCGTGCCTTTTCGCTCCATCGAAGCGCCGGATGCCACCCTGGCGGCGCGCTTCGACCTGGTGCTCGCCACGGGTTGAGAGAAAGGCCTTCCGCACCTGGCGTCGGCTGGAGACGTCCTGCGCTGGCGGCCGGGGGTGCGTCGACTCAGACCGTCACGCCCATGGACTGCTGGATATGCTGAGCCACCATGGGGTGCAGGCCGGTCTTCTGGGCGAGCTGGGCCAGGTACCGGCGCTCCGCGTCGGTGTTGACCTCGATGGCCAAAAGGGATGCGGCGTAAACCTCGGCCGCAACCTCCTGGCTCGGGATCTCGGCTGCGAAGGCGTCCAGGTTCAGGGGCTGGCTCATCTCGGTCATGACCCAGGCCTTGGTTTGATCGTCCATGCCGACCTCCTGCAGCTTGTCTACGATGCGCCGCATTTCGTTGGGGTCGATCTGGCCATCGGCCTTGGCGGCGTTGATCATTCCCTTCAGGACGATCTGCGCCGTCGCCTCCACCGCCTGATGCTGCTCTGGTGTCTCCGGGGCCATCAGACCCGGCAGGTTGACGCCGGGCGCCGGCGCTCCGCTCCCGCCTTGTCCAGCCCCCTGCATGGCCTTGAACGCGATGCTGGCGAGCATCGCCAGGGCGCCGCCGCCCAGAGCCCCCTTGATGGCGTCGCCCCCACCGCCCAGGAGCCCGCCGAGAACGGCTCCGATCCCTCCGGCCTGGCCTGGGTTCTGAGCCGCGCTGCTTAACCCCCCCTGGACGGCGCCCAGGACCTGCCCGAGGAGGTCGCTGATTCCGCCCCCTTGGGTGGCACCCGGGGCAGAACCCTGATCGCTGCCCCCCAGCGAGCCCATGCCGGTCCGCATCAGGTCTTCCAGGGCGTTGCCCGCGCGCTCCTGGCCTGACGGGGCCATGGCGTTCTGCATGAAGGCACCGACCAAATCGCCGAAGTTCGCCATTTTTTTTGCTCCTATCGTGGTTGCGCTGTCTGAGGCGCAGCGTCGCAAGGGTCCTGGAGGCACGCGAAATGCCGAAGTGACGGTCGGCCGCCAGAGCTCCATTGCCCTTCGGGCTCAGTGTAGGCTGCCGTCGACGGAGTGGCCCCGATGTCTGCTCGGTACGGTCCGAGGCCGCCCGGGCCGGGATTAGGGGCAACGCGACTCGCGCGACCGTCTGGCGGAGGAACGCCGGCCCATCGGCTGGGACATGAAGCCGTCTAAGGGGGTCAACTCCCGACCCTGGCAGGGCCTCCCTTCGCCGCGAGAACTCCCGGGTTGAAGGGTAGCAGCCCTGAGCGTCAGATGCCCACCAGGGGCTGGAACAGGCGCCCAACGACCCCGGAGAAGCGTAGCCGGGCGTCGGTGGCGATGAGGCAGATGCACGGGGTATCGGTGTCCGCAACGGGCTGGTGTTGGACCGATGGATCAAGATCGGCGAGGTCCCCCGGGGCGAAGCGGCCGATCTCGTCGGCAAAGGAGCCGCGCAGGACCAGGGTTAGCTCGGTGCCGCCATGACCGTGGTGGGGGAGGGCGGTGCCCGGGGCGATGGCCAGAAGGCGGACCGTGCCGCCGCCGCTATCCACCCTCGGGAACCGGAAGTGCCTAATCCCTGGAACCAGGGAACGCCAGGGGACCCGGTCCAGGCCCGTGGGGAGCCAGGGGACCAGGGTGGCGGGGAGCCCGTCGACGGCGCGGGGTTTGTGGGGGGGGCTGGGCTCGCCCTCGACCCCGGCGTCGATCTTCGCAAACGCCGCGGCCAGGGCACCCTCGCCTACCGGGGCTGGGTCTAGTCCCGCAAGTAAGGCTCCACCCAGGTCGATGGCGTCGCGCGCGCGCGCCCGGCACTGGGCGCACAGCTCCAAATGGGCAGCGACTACCAGGGAGATCCCCTCGGTCACGGCCCCGGCGGCGTAAGCAACCAGGGTGGAGTCGTCCGGGTGATGGCGAATGCTCATGTCTCTACCCCCATGGCGGTACGCAGTTTGGCCAGGGCCAGGCGCAGCCGCGATTTGACCGTACCGAGCGGGACATCCAGGGCCTTCCCAACCTCGGCGTGACTCAGGCCTTCAAAATAGGCCAGTCGGATGACCTCGACCTGCTCTGACGGCAGGGCCCCGACCAGGGCCGTCAGGTGCCTAGCATCCAGCCGCTCCAGCGTCCGCTGGTGCCCGTCGCCGTGCTCGTCCTCGGCGTCCGCCTCCTCAGTCAGCTCCACCTCGTAGAGCCGCTGGCGGCGGAGCCGATCGATGCGCAGGTTGCGGGCCACGGTGAAGACCCAGGCCGACGGGACTGCCTTGCCGGGGTCGTACTGCCCCGCCTTGCGCCACACTTGGACCAGCGTCTCCTGGGCCAGGTCCTCCGCCAGGTCCGGGTCGGCCCCCTGGCGCTGCATGTACCGCTTGACCCTGGGGGCGAACCACTGGAAGAGCTGGGCGAAGGCCTGGCGGTCACGGCGCTGCGATACCGCCGCGAGCCAATCGGCCAACTCGGGCGGCGGAGCCACGGTCCCTGCGACGGTCTCTATGTCCTGCCTGATGCCGGCCTGCGTCATCCGAGCCCCTCCTCGTCCTGCCGTTGATACGCAACGATACCTTGATTGGATCACACCGAGGGAGAACTCCTGGCTTCAGTGCCTCCCTGCCGGCGATCCCATCCCTGCGGGTCGGACTTCAGTCCGAGCCGGCCTTGCAGGCACCCTGGTGCCCTGCTGCCGGGCTGAAGCCCGACGCACAGCCGCTGCGCGGGTGATCCGATCCGCCCCAGCCGCCGTAACAATCTCCAAGCTTTGACCAATGGAGGCATCGGCGATGAACAGACTCGGCGCAGCTCGAACCCCCCTCCGGATTGCTGTGGTGGGTACCGGGATCTCGGGGTTGGCGGCCGCCTGGCTGCTCTCGCGACGGCACGAGGTGACGGTTTACGAGAAGGATGACCGCATCGGCGGCCACACAAACACCGTGACCCTCGGCGGCCCCGCCGGTCCGACCCATGTGGACACGGGCTTCATCGTCTACAACGACCGAAACTACCCCAACTTGGTGGCCCTCTTCGACCACCTGGGGGTGCAGACCCAGGCCACGGAGATGTCCTTTGCTGCCTCCCTGGATGGGGGCCGGTTCGAATACTCCGGCTCCGGCCTTGGGGGCCTCCTGGCCCAGCCGGGCAATGCGCTGCGCCCGCGGATGTGGCAGATGCTCCGCGACCTGCTGCGTTTCTACCGCGAGGCCCCCAGGGCCCTGCAGGACGCGGGGGCCGCAGACCTGACCCTGGGCGCCTACCTGACCGCCAACGGCTACGGCGAGGCCTTCGTGCGCGACCATTTGCTCCCCATGGGGGCCGCGATCTGGTCCACCCCGGTCGGCGGGATGCTCGACTACCCACTGGCGGCCTTCGTGCGCTTCTGCGAGAACCATGGGCTCCTATCCCTGGGCGAGCGGCCCCAATGGCGCAGCGTGGTCGGGGGCAGCCGGTCCTACGTCGAACGAATCATCGCGCCCTTCCAGGGCCGCATCCACCTCAATACGGCAGTCACGGCCATCTACCGGGGCAGCCAGGGCGTGCGGATCGAAGACCGCCAGGGCGGGGCGCAAGAGTACGACCATGTGGTCATCGCCGCCCACGCCGACCAGGCATTGTCCATGCTGGCCGATGCGGACCCGGCGGAGCGCCGACTGCTGGGCGCCTTCCGCTACGAGCGCAACCTGGCGGTGCTGCACTCGGACCCTGCCCTGATGCCCCGCGCCCGGCGCGCCTGGGCGGCCTGGAACTTCCTCAGTCGGGGCCGCGGCGATGGACAGAAGGTCTGCGTCACCTACTGGATGAACCGGCTCCAGCACCTGCCCGACACCCTGCCGTTGTTCGTCACCCTCAACCCCCTGGAGCGCCCGGCCCAGGGCCGCATTCATCGCACCTTCCTCTATCAGCACCCGGTCTACGACCGCGCCGCCATCCGTGCCCAGGGGCTGCTGTGGAACCTCCAGGGGACGCGGCGGACCTGGTTCTGCGGGTCCTACTTCGGCCACGGCTTCCACGAGGACGGACTCCAGGCGGGGCTTGCGGTGGCGGAGCAGCTGGGCGGTTTGGAGCGTCCCTGGCAGGTGGCCGACCCCAATGGGCGCATCGTCTGTCACCCCCGCGAGGTACTCGACCTGGCGCCGGACCGGGCACAAGAGGAGGCGGCATGAGCGCCTCAGCCCTCTACGTCGGTCGCGTCGGACACCAGCGCCACCGCCCGCGCGTCCACCGCCTGGACTACCGGGTCTTCTCGCTGCTGCTGGATCTGGACGAGTTGCCGGAGCTGGGGCGGCGGCTGCGGCTGTTCGCCCACAACGGGCGCGGGTTTTTCTCTCTGCTGGACCGTGACCATGGCCCGGGGGACGGCTCCCCGCTGGCCCTGCACGTCCGCGATCTGCTGGCACGGGCTGGGGTCCATGACGCCGAGGGGCCGATCCGGCTCCTGTGCTACCCGCGGGTCCTGGGTTACGTCTTTAACCCCTTGAGCGTCTACTACTGCTACCGCACCGACGGCGCCCTGCGGGCCCTGATTTACGAGGTCAACAACACCTTCGGGGAGCGCCACAGCTACGTGATCCCGGTGGTGGAGGATGGCGGGGAGATTCGCCAGACCTGCCGCAAGGTCTTCTACGTCTCCCCCTTCCTGCCCATGGATTGCACCTACCACTTCCGGGTGCGTACCCCGGGCGAGCGCCTGCACTTCGCCATCCACGAGACCCATGAAGGCACCCCGATACTGGATGCCTGGGTCACCGGCGAGCGGCGTCCCCTGACCGACGCCGCCCTGCTGCGGGCCGCGCTCAGCATCCCCCTGCTGACCCTCAAGGTCCTGGCCGGGATTCACTGGGAGGCCCTAAAGCTCTGGGTCAAGGGCGTGCCCCTGTTCCGCCACGACCCGGCCCCCGTCCCCGGGGTGAGCCTGGTGGCACCCGAACGTCTGACCCCCGAACGACTCTGACCCCGAGGACATCGACCATGAGCATCGATCAAGGCTGCACCGCCGGGGCGGCCGCCGACTTGGCCTCCGATCTGGCCGCCCGCCGCCCACTGGCCCGGGCCCTACCCTCACCTGCGGCCTGGGCCAGTCATTGGGCCAATAGCGCCCTGAACGGCGCCATCCTGCGGCTGGCCTCCCAATTGCGTCACGGGCACCTGACCCTCACCCTGCCGGACGGTAGCACCCACCGCTTCCGTGGCCACGACCCGGGACCGGAGGCGGAGATTCGTGTCCACCGCCCAGCGGCTCTGCGCCGCCTGGTCCTGGGCGGGCACATCGGATTCGCCGAGAGTTACATGGACGGACACTGGGACACCCCGGACCTTCTCGCGCTCATGGCCTTGGCGGAGCGCAACCAGGCCCCCCTGGACCGCGGGCTGCGCGGGGCCGCCCTGGCCCTCTGGCTCAACCGCGCCTATCACCGGCTGCGGGCCAACAGCCGACGGGGCAGCCGGCGCAACATCGCCTACCACTACGATCTGGGCAATGCCTTCTACGGGCGTTGGCTCGACCCGGGGATGACTTACTCCTCGGCCTTGTTCGAGCACCCGGGCCAGTCCATGGAGGATGCCCAGGTGGCCAAGTACCGCCGCATCGGCGAGCTGGCGGGTGTCCGACCCGGGGCCAGGGTCCTGGAGATCGGCTGCGGCTGGGGCGGCTTCATGGAGCACGCCGCGGGCCTGGGGGCCCAGGTCCAGGGCCTCACCCTGAGCCGCGAACAGCTCGCCTACGCTAACGACCGCATGGCGAAGCTGGGACTCGCGGATTTGGCCAGG
The DNA here is from genome assembly GCA_041307765.1 of Chromatiaceae bacterium. Lineage (GTDB taxonomy): Bacteria > Pseudomonadota > Gammaproteobacteria > Chromatiales > Chromatiaceae > DYRB01. Next base: position 695 of record JBFZCW010000041.1, on the reverse strand, counting down.
GCCGAGCTGACCGACTACCGCGACAGCCGCGGCGAATACGACGCCCTGGTTTCCATCGAGATGCTGGAGGCCGTGGGCGAGGCTCACTGGCCGCGCTATTTCCAAACCCTGCGCGAGCGGCTCGCGCCGGGGGCGGCAGCCGTGGTGCAGGTCATCACCATCGCCGACGACCGCTTCGCTGGCTACCGCGCCCGCACGGACTTCATCCAGCGCCACATCTTCCCCGGCGGGATGCTCCCCTGCCCAAGAGTGCTGCACCAACAGGCTGACGCGGCGGGTCTTGAGATCGACCACGCCGAGACCTTCGGCCCCTCCTATGCCCGCACCCTGTCCCTGTGGCGGACGGCCTTCCTCGCCGCCTGGCCGCAGATCCAGGGGCTCGGCTTCGACGAGCGCTTCCGCCGCCTCTGGGACTACTACCTCTGCTACTGCGAAGCGGGCTTCGACTCGGGGACCATCGATGTCGGCATCTACCGCTTCCGCCGCCGGGGCTGATGGGGGCCTGCCCCTGGGAGCGCCGCCTCGGCGCGACCGAGCGCCTTCCAGATGGGCCACTGGAAGACGCTGCATCGCGGCGGGGACGCCGCTCCCACAGGGGAGTTGGCCCAATGAAGTGGCCCCAGCAGACAGAGCCCGTTGAATCAGGAGCAGCCCAGTGAGCCCAGAGTCCGACCCAACCGACCGGCCCCTGGCGA
>JBFZCW010000040.1:0-4241 GCA_041307765.1 Chromatiaceae bacterium | reverse complement strand
GCTCACCGGGCTCGGGGCCTCCACATGGGCGAGCGGCAGCCAGCCGTGGATGGGGAAGATGGGCATCTTGACCCCGAAGCCGATCAGGAGCCCGAGGAAGATCAGGACCTGGGTCTCCGCGGGCAGGGCCGGTGCCCCGCGTCCCATGTCCGCCATGGCGAAGCTGTGCCCGGGGACGGCGTCGAACAGGAGCAGGAGCGAGATCAGCATGAAGACCGACCCGCCCATGGTGTAGAGCACGAAATTGAGCGAGGCCCCGGCCCGCCCCTTGCCGCCCCAGCGGTCGATGAGGAAGAAGAGCGGGATCAGGGTCAGCTCCCAGAAGACATAGAAGAGCGCCCAGTCCTGAGCCATGAAGACCCCGAGCATGGCCGACTCGAGGACCAGCAGCAGGAGGTAATAGCCCTTGGGCCTGTCGACGACATACCTGGAGGCGAGGACCGCCACCAGGGCCAGGAGGGTGGCGAGCATCACCAGGGGCAGGGAGACGCCATCCACCCCCAGGGCGTAGGTGGTCCCGAGGCGCGGGTTCCACTTGATGGACTCGGCGTACTGCATCCCGGCGAGCGAGGTATCGAAGCCCAGGGCCAGGGCCCAGGCCCAGATCAGGGCCGCGCCGGCGGCGCTCATGGCCACGCGGCGGATGAGGTGGGTCTGCTCGCTGGGAAGCAGCGCGATCAGCGCCGCGCCAGCCAGCGGCAGGGCAAGCAGCAGGGAGAGGTAACCCATCGCGGTCCCCGGTCCGGCAAGGTGGTGGCTTGGCCCGGGGCACGGGGCACCGGGCCCTAGGTCCGGTTAGGTCGGCTGCGGCGAGACGGTCCGGGCGGAGACCGATTGGTCGGGGGCCGCCGGAGAGGGCATCCGCAGCGGGCGGTAGCCGGTCTCGCCAAGCCGGTCGTAGATGGCGTCCAAGGCCATCTCGGCGGTGGCGAAGATGTTGTCGTGACCCAGGTGCTCGATCAGGTGGGTGCGGTGCAGGACCTGCACCACCTGGCGCTTCATCCCGCTCAGGACCATGGTGATGCCAATGGCCCCCAGTCGGTCGATGAGGTGCTCCAAGACCTCTTGGCCGGAGGCGTCGAGTTGGTTGATCCCGTCGGCCACGACCAGGATGTACTGGGCATTGGGATGATCGGCCACGGCCGCGAGGATGGTGTCCTCGAAGTAGGAGACGTTGGCGAAGTAGAGCTGACCGTCGAAGCGGACCACGATGATCCGCTCGTCCGTGGGCAGGGTGGGGTGGACGTGCAGATCGCGCAGGGTCCCGTCCCCGAAGCGTCCGAGGAGGGCCACCCGCGGTTTCATGGTGCGGTAGAGGTAGAGCCCGACGGCCAGTCCCGCCCCCACCATGATGCCGTTATCCAGGTGAGGGGCGAAGGCCAGGGTGGCGATGAAGGTGACGAGGGCGGCGATGCCGTCGTGCTTGTGGGCCTCCCAGGCATGGCGGATGGCCCTGAAGTTGATCAGGCCCACGACGGCCATCATGATCACCGCCGCCAACACCGACTGCGGCAGGTGGTAGAGCAGCGGGGTCAGGAACAGCAGGGTGATGAGGACCACCAGCCCGGCGAAGACCGAGGACATTCCGGTGCGGGCCCCGGCGTTGAGGTTCACCGCCGAGCGCGAGAACGACCCGCTCACCGGGTAGGACTGGCCCAGGCTGCCAATGATGTTGGCGACGCCCTGACCGATCAGCTCCTGGTTGGGGTCGATGCGGTCCTTGGTTTTGGCCGCCATGGCTTTGGCGATGGAGATGGCCTCCATGAAGCCCACCAGCGAGATAATGACCGCGCTGGTGATGAGGTCGATGGCCAAGTCGAGGTTCAGGGTGGGTAGGGCAAGGCTCGGCAGGCCAGAGGGGATCTCCCCCACCACCTTACCGCCGTGCTCGGCGAAACCCAGCGCCCAGCTTGCCAGGGTCGTGACCACCACCGCCACCAGGACCCCGGGCAGCTTGGGGGCGTATTTCTTCATGGACCACATGATGGCGAAGGCGGCCACGCCCATGATCAGGGTCGGGAAGTGGGTGCCGCCCACCTGTTGGAGCACGCCCCAGATGTCGTGGATGAAGTGCTCGCTGCGCGGCATCGAGACACCGAAGATCTTGTTGAGCTGGGACAGCCCGATGATGATGGCGGCCGCGTTGGTGAAGCCGACGATCACCGGGTGGGAAAGGAAGTTGACGACAACCCCCAGTCGGAAAAGGCCCAGGGCGAGCTGGACCAGCCCGATGAGGAAGGCGAGCATAATGGCCAGGGCGACGAACTCCGGCGTCCCGACCTGGGCGAAGGGGGCCAGGGCCGAGGCGGTCAGGAGCGAGACCACCGCCACCGGGCCTGTCGCGAGCTGCTTGGACGAGCCCCACAGGGCCGCTACCATCCCCGGCAGAAAGGCGGCATAGAGGCCATAGTAGGCCGGTAGGCCGGCGAGCTGGGCATAGGCCATGGACTGGGGGATCAGGACCAGTGCGACGGTGATCCCGGCGACCAAATCCGCGCGCAGGGTGTTGGCCCCCGGGGGGAACCAGCGCAGGAAGGGGAAAAACTTCTGGATCGTGCCCATTGGCGCTCGTCACCCTCTGTTGTCGCGAAAGCACAGGGGTCCGGGCGGACCCCCTCCCCGCATGGCTGGGCGCGGGGCGCCACTGTCCGGTGCGGTGAAACTGGTCAAAAAGGGTACCATATTTGTATTGGGGAATATACCGAAAAGCTTGCTAAAGTCGCGACGATCCGGAGAAAAAGCGATATGTATCAGACACAAACCGGCGCGGTCGAGCCCCTGGCAGACTACCGCATCGACCCCAACCCCATGAGGTACAGCCAGTTCGTCCCGCGTCTGTACGGCCTTTGCCTGGGGCTCGGGATGGAGCAGGGGCGCATCATGCCCTCGCGGGCTTTCTGCTCCGACGAAAGCCAGGGTTACCCCGTGATCCTGCTCGCCAAGCACTTCGGGGCCTTCCCCTTCAACCACGGCCAGGTGGGCGGCATCGTCGCCACCGATCGCCACGGGCCCCACGCCCACCATGGGCGGGACCTGGTCATCCTTCAGGCGAGCCACGTTGGCTACGACGCCGACACGGGGACCTTCGGCATCTACCGTCGCCTGCAGAGCGCCGACCACGAGTGCACCACCAGTTGCGGCAAGATCTGTGGGGTCCTGGACTGGTACGCGGGGGAGTACCGCTTCGCCCAGGACCACATCCTCATCGCCCAGGGCGAACTCGGCCCCGTGGTCATCGTCGACAACCTGCTGGTCCGACAGGACCGCGACGAGGGCCTCATGCTGCACATGCCCCGCCTGGTGCGCTTCGAGGCCGAGGGTCACCCGAGCTATGTCCAGTCCTTGAGCACCGCCAAGGTCTTCCATATGGCCGATGGCCTGGCGGCGCGGCTGGCCGGGCGCATCCCGGCGACCCCCACGCCCATCGGCGAGCGCCTCACCCCGGACCTCTTCTACTTCCGCCGCAAGATCCAAAGCGACGAGGAGGGCCGCGGTCACCTGGAGCTCAACCTGATCCGCTTCATGCCCCAGATCGTCACCGCCCCGGCCCCGGCTTTGACCGCGGCCAAGATCAATACCCAGATCGAGTTCGACCGCGCCTACCGCACCCTGGTTCAGGAGCCCGCCTACCGTGGCAAGCGGCTGCTCTTCGTCGCCGGGCTCAACGTCGACGTCTCCCCGACCCCGGGGCGTATCTTCCCGCTGACCAAGTTCATCCCCTGGGCCGCCTACTGGCAGCGCCCCGATGGCCATGGCGAGACCTGGGAGCAGGACGAGGTCCTTGGGCGCCTGGCCGCCCAGCCCACCGACAACCCCCACCAAGTCGACCTGGAGGCGGCCATCCACGAAATGGAGCAGGTGGAGGGGGTGACCCTGCGGCTGCCCTGACCGGACACACCGCCCAGGCCGTCGTCCCGGCTAGTTGCTCCCGGCATCCTGCCTCCCGCAGCATTTGCACATCCCTGTGCATCGGATGCCGGGACCCAGTGCCATGGATGGCAGTCCCTCTCTCGGCACCGGTGCCTGGGTCCGGATGCGCGCAAGAACAGAGCTGAAGGACCGCAAGGGGACCTAGCCGGGGACGGCCGGGCGGGCGTCTATCCCCTGCCCTCGGCTCGTGGGGTTAGCTCGACCTTGTCATAAATCTCGGCGAGGGGCAGCGCGACGTTGAGCGCAGTCAGCGGGACCGTGTCCTGCATGTCGTCATAAGTGCTGAGCAGCCAGTCGCCATTGGGCTGGCG
>JBFZCW010000039.1:0-15349 GCA_041307765.1 Chromatiaceae bacterium | reverse complement strand
TAGCGGCGCTGGCCCTCGTTGAAGAGGATGTCGAAGGCCAGCGTGCTCTTGCCGCTGCCGGAGACCCCCGTGATGACCGTAAGCTGCTGATGAGGGATGGTGAGGCTCAGGTCCTTGAGGTTGTGTTCCCGCGCGTGGCGGATGTCGATGACCTTGGGCGGTAGCGTTGCGCCTCGGGTGGGGGCAGCGCTCCCGTCGGCAACCCGCGCGAGGTCCCGGCCGTACTCGCGCAGGGCCCTGCCCGTGTGGCTGGTGGGGTGCTCGGCGACCTCCTCCGGCGTCCCGGTGCAGACGATCTGGCCCCCGCCGGTGCCGCCCTCGGGGCCCAGGTCGATGAGCCAGTCGGCGTGGCGGATGACGTCCAGGTTGTGCTCGATCACCAGCAGGGAGTGACCTTGATCCAGCAGGCGGCGGAAGGCGGCGAGCAGGGTGGCGATGTCGGAGAAGTGCAGCCCGGTGGTGGGTTCATCGAGGATGAACAGGAGCCCCGCGTTCGCCGCACCCTTCCTTCTGGCCCGCGCCTGAACCAAGTGCTCGGCGAGCTTGAGGCGCTGGGCTTCGCCGCCAGAGAGGGTGGGTACTGGCTGGCCAAGACGAACATAGCCAAGGCCCACCGCCTGGAGGGGACCGAGGGCGCGCAGGACCTCAGGTTGGTCGGCGAAGGCGGCCGCGGCCTGGGTCACGGTCAGGTCCAGGATGTCGGCGACGGATAGGCCCTGGCCGGCGTCGCCTAGGTCCAGGGTGACGTCCAGGACCGCCGGGCGATAGCGGCGTCCGTCGCAGTCCGGGCAGCGCAGGTAGACATCGGCGAGGAACTGCATCTCCAGGTGCTCGAATCCCGATCCGCCGCAGGTCGGGCAGCGCCCGGTACCCGAGTTGAAGCTGAAGGTACCCGCCGTGTAGCCCCGCTCCCGGGCGAGAGATGTGGCCGCGAAGCGCTTGCGGATCGGGTCCAGGGCGCCGACATAGCTCGCGGGATTGGAGCGCGAGGTCCGGCCGATGGGTGACTGGTCCAGCAGGAGGGCGTCCGCGACCAGCTCGTGCCCCTGCACCGCAAGGTGCTCCCCGGGGTTCTCCGTCGGCCTGCCCTTGAGCTTCATCAGGGCACGGTAGAGCACGTCCTCCACCAAGGTGGACTTGCCGGATCCCGAGACCCCTGTAACGACGACCAGCCGGTTGAGGGGGATCTCCACGTCGATTCCGGCCAGGTTGTTGGCCCTGGCCGCCAGGACCCGGAGCATTGGCTCCCCGGCAACCAAGTGCTTGGGAGCGCTGGGCGCGGCCACGGTTCGGCGCCCGGTGAGATAGGCGCCGGTGAGGCTGTCGGGCGTGGCCAGGAGCTGCGCCGGGGTGCCGTAGAAGACGACTTCGCCGCCCTGCTCACCTGGGCCTGGACCCAGGTCGAGAATGCGGTCCGCGGCCAGCATGACCTGCGGGTCGTGCTCGACGACCAGCAGCGTGTTGCCGGCGTCGCGCAGGCGGTGGAGCAAGCCGACGATGCGGTTCATGTCCCGCGGGTGCAGGCCGATGCTGGGCTCGTCCAGCACGAATAGGGTGTTGACCAAGGCGGTCCCCAACGCCGTGGTCAGGTTGATGCGCTGGACCTCGCCCCCGGACAGGGTGCGGGACTGGCGGTCCAGGGTGAGGTAGGTCAGACCCACCTCGCAGAGATAGCGCAGGCGCTGGCGGATGGCGGACAGCAGCAGGTCCAGGGCCTGGTCCAAGCCGCCGCCCAGGCGGAGCCCGTCGAAGAAGTCGCGGCAGCGGGCGATGGGCAGACCCATGAGGTCGTGCAGGTTGAGCCCTGGCAGGGTCTCCCAGGTCTGGGTATCCGCATTGATCCGGGCGTGCCGGAAGCGCCGGTGGGGATCCAGCACTGCGTCGGCGTCCGCCCCGCTCCCGAGGCGCCAGTCCAGGGCCTCGTCCTTGAGCCTGGCACCGCCGCAGGCAGGGCAGGGGTCGTAGGAGCGATATTTGGAGAGCAGGACCCGGACGTGCATCTTGTAACTTCGGCCTTCCAGCCACTGGAAGAAGCGCCGCACTCCGTACCAGACGCCCCCGGGCGAGCCATCGGGTTCCCATTCCCCCTCGCCCTCCAGGACCCAGCGCCTGTCGGCCTCGGTCAGGTCTCGCCAGGGGACGTCGGTGGGGATGCCCCGCCGGTGGGCGAAGCCCATCAGGTCCTCCTGGCTCTCCGAGTAACTGTCGGTCTGGAAGGGTTTGATGGCCCCTTCAATCAGCGACTTGCCCTCATCCGGGATGACAAGGCCCCAGTCGACGCCGATGGTGCGCCCAAAGCCTCGGCAGGTCTCGCACGCGCCTACGGGTGAGTTGAACGAGAACAGGTTGGGGAGGGGGTCGCGGTAGGCGATATCGCAGTCGGGGCAGTGGAGGCTCTCGGAGTAGCGCCAGGGGCTGCCAGGCTCGCCGGCGGCATCGAGGGGATAGATCAGGGCCCGGCCGTGGCCATGGTCTAACGCTGCCTCCAGGGCTTCGACGCTGCGGCTGCGGCTGTCCGGCGTCAGGCGCAGCCGGTCCTGAATGACCTCCAGGGCCCCAGGTTCCTCCCGCAGGATCCGGATGTAACCCTGCTGGGCGAGCAGGGTCTTGATCTCGTCCGGGCTGAAGCTCTCCGGGATGGGGACGCGGAAGGCGACCAGGGCGCGAGGGACGGAACCGGCAGCCCCGATGACCTTGGTCAGCAGCTCCTCGCAAATGCCCTCCGGGGTGTCGCGGCGTACCTCGCGCCCGCAGCCGCGGCAGAAGAGCCGCCCAGCGCGGGCGAAGAGGAGCTTGAGATGGTCGTTCAGCTCCGTCATGGTCCCGACGGTGGAGCGCGAGGTCCGCACCGGGTTGGTCTGTTCGATGGCGATGGCCGGGGGGATGTCCTCGATCCGGTCCACCCGCGGCCTGTCCATGCGGTCGAGGAATTGACGGGCGTAGGGGGAGAAGGTCTCCACATAGCGCCGCTGGCCTTCGGCGTAGATGGTGTCGAAGGCGAGCGATGACTTGCCCGATCCGGAGACGCCGGTGATGACGATCAGCTCGCCCAGGGGCAGGTCGAGGTCAAACCCCTTGAGATTGTTCTGCCGCACCCCCCGCAGGTGCATGGCATGACCATCGGCGGGCTGGCGTTTGGACATGGAGATGCCTCGGGGGCTGACGGAGGGTTGGTCACGGGGCGTTTCGGGGATGATGCCAGGCCAGGGGCGGGGGTCAAGCGGCGGCGATGGCACCCCGCAGACAAGGCAACGGACGACTTGGGGGGCGCGTCCCCAGCGGCTGCTCCTGGGCGCCCATGGGGCTTATCCTTTCCTACGGCCAGGTCACCTGTGCGACCGCTGCGGGGTCACGCCGCAGCGCGCCGGGCGGCGAGGGGATATACCGGAGGTCGTCATGCTCGACCTTGTCCAGGAGGCCGCAGTTGTAGTCGGTGCCCTGCAGACCTGGTACCTGGACCAGGCGCTGCCGGTCCAGGGCGTGGCAGAGATCGTGTCCCTGGCGGTGCTTTGGGTCATCTGGGTCGTCCCGCGTCTGACCCTGGGTGCCTTACGCGGCACTTTTCGCAGACTCTGACCGAGGTTCCGGATCCGGCCGACGCGGGGCGCACATGACCAACTGTCGCCCACTCACTGGTCAGGGGCACCGATTCGCCGGCGCGGCGAGGTCTGCCGTGGGGAGAAGGGTTAGCAGCCGGTACGGACCTCAGAGGCGATCACCAGCCCCCCAGCCGGCCCATATGATCAGTCCGGGTTACCTGGAGCCTTCGTTGATGTAGACCTCGACCCGCCGATTCTGGCGGCTCCCGGCCTTCGTCGCATTGTCGCCGATGGGGCGGGTCTCGCCGAGCCCGACGGACTCTAACCGCTCCACGGCAACCCCACGTTCCACCAGCGCCTGTTTCACGGCGTCCGCACGGGCCTGGGAGAGGGCCAGGTTGGTATCCTCGCGCCCGGCGGCGTCGGTGTGGCCCTCGATACGGGCGGTCAGCTTGGGGAAGTCCGTCAACAGGCGGGCCACGCGGTCCAGGCTCGGAAGGTCGCCCTTGGGCAGGGTGGCCTTGCTGACGGGGAACTGCACCTCCGTCTCGGCGATGCGCAGGAGCATCCCCTGCTCTGTCTCCTTGGCGCCGATGTCTGAGAAACGGGCATAGAGGTCACGCTGGTAGGCCAAGGCGGCGTGGTTGGCCTGATCGGCGGCGATGCGTGCCTCCTCGTTCAGCTTGCGCTCGGTGGCCAGGGTCTGCTCCAGGTTTGCGGTGCGCCCCTTGGCGTCGCTGATCTGTTGCTCCAGGGCGGCCTTCTGTTCGGCCGCCGCCTTGGTGGCGGTGTCCAGGTCTGCCTTGACCCCGGCGAGGGCTTTTTCCGTGCCGGCAAGCTTATCGTTGAGTTCCGCCACCAGGGTTTCGTGCTTGGTCTGGAGGGCAGCATGCGCGGCCGTTTCGGCGTTGTACTTTGCCATCAGGGCGTCGTCCTGGGCCTTTAGGGCGGCCAGGGCAGCAGACTCGTCGGCGAGCTGTGCCTTCAGGGCCTCGTCTTCGGTCCGGAGGGCAGCCAGGGCGGCGGTCTCGGCGGCGAGGTCTGCCATCAGGGCCTCGTCCTTGGTACGGACGGCGGTGAGGTCGTCGGCGAGGGCCTGGATGCGCCTGTTGGCCTGGCCGAGCTCAACGGCATGGGCGGCCTTGGCCTGGGCCAGGTCGCCCTCATTCTTGGCCTGGAGGGCGGCGGCATCCTTGGCGGCCTGGTCGAGGGCGGCGGCGTGGCCGGCCTCGAGGATTGCCCTTTGCTTGGCGGCCTGGTCCACGGCTGCGTCGTGCTTGGCATTGAGGGCGGCGATGTCCATGGTCGCCTTGTCCATGGCCGTGTCGTGGCGGGTCTGAAGCTCGGCAAACTCGCCGCGGGTCTGGGTCAGGGCCCCCTGGAGTCCCTCGACCTCGCGGCCAAGATCCGCCATCGCCCGGGTCTTCTGTTCGATGGTCTGAGTGGCGACCGTCAGGCGCTCGCCCAGCTCGGCCTTGGCGGCCTCCAGGGTGGCGATGGCCTGGTGGCTGGCGCTCAGGTTCTGCTGGAGCCTGTCGAACAGGGCGGCACGGTCTGGGTCACTCCCCTCCAGGGCCGTTTGAAGGTCAGCAATGCGGGCATTGAACTGACCCTCCATCTCCACGAGCTTAGCCTGGGCCTGCTGGGCGGCGGTCTCCATGTCGGCCTGGTACTTGGCGGCGGCAGCAACCTGGGCCTGGTGAAGGCCCTCGATCTCTGCGCCGAGGGCGGCGATGCGCTGGGTCCCGGCGTCGAAGCGGCCCTGCAACTCGGCGTAGGCATCTGCCGCCTTGCGCTGCTCGGCGGCGAGTGCCTCGTTGGCCTGGACGCGCTGGGTCTCCATTTCTGCCTCGAGCCCCTGTATGGTCTGGGTCGCGGAGTCGATGCGACCGCTGAGACCCCGCATCTCGGCTTGGTGGGTCCCCTTGAGTTGCTCGATGTCACGGCGCAGACCCTGCTCGGTCTGCGCCGCCCTGTCGAGCCCCGCCTTGGCCTCAGTCAGGCGCTGGCCGGTCTCGGCGAGGGCCGCCTTGTGGGTGGCCACGTGGTCTTTGAGCTGTCCGCTATGCCACAGGTGCAGGGCATAGAGCCCGATCACCACGAGGAGCAGAAGCCACGTGAGTGTCTTGTAAACCGGTGAGGTCGGTTGTTGCATGGGGTGCTCCGTTGGTATGGCCCGGCATAGGCCCGTTGCCAGCGCCCCCGCGAGGGCGGTCTGGATTGGCGCGGACGGACGTTATTGTGTGGTGGCCGGCGGGCGGACCCGGACTTCCAGGCCCGATCCGCCAGGCGCGTTTTTACCATAAACGGGATGCGCTGATCCGGGGGAAATTGGGTTGGCCCATCTCTAATCGGCCGAATGGCATCGGCCTGGCCAGCCCGACAAAAAAATGCCGCCCCGGTTTTCCGGCGCGGCCTCTTGGGGCAGGCCGGCGGGCATCGCCACCGGCCCTAGAGCAAGAGCCTGGGAGGGTCAGGTCACCTTGACCTCGATCTTGGCGCCAGTCTCCGGGTCCGTGAGGTGCACGGCGCAGGCAATGCAGGGATCGAAGGAGTGGATGGTGCGCAGGATCTCCAACGGCTGGTTGATGTCGGCGAGCTGATGGTTGTGCTGCAAGGCCGCCTCGTAGGCGCCGGGGACGCCCTTGGGATCCCGCGGCCCGGCGTTCCAGGTGGAAGGGACCACGGCCTGGTAGTTGTGGATGCGGCCGTTCTCGATGACGATCCAGTGCCCCAGCGCCCCCCGCGGGGCCTCCATAAAGCCGGCCCCCTTGGCGTGCTTGGGCCAGGTGGCGGGGTCCCACAGGGCGTCGTTGAAGGTCTGGGTGTCGCCGGCCTTGATGTTGGCGACCAGGTTGTTGTACCAGGTCTGGAGGTTGTCGGCGACGATCTTGGTCTCCAGGGTGCGGGCGGCGGTCCGCCCCAGGGTGGAGAACAGGGCCGTGACGGGGATGTCGAGCTTGCTTAGGGTCATGCCCACCAGTTCCTTGGTCTGGGCGTGGCCGGTGGCGTAGAGGAGGAGGACCCGGGCCAGGGGGCCGACCTCCACCGAGTGCCCCTTCCAGCGCGGGGACTTGAGCCAGGAATAGCCGTCATCGATGTTGAGCTGCTGGTAAGGGACCTTGGCCCCGCCGCGTCCGTCATAGTCGAGCTTGGTCTCGCCGGCGTAGGGGTGCAGGCCCGTCTCCTTGCCGCCCTCGTAGTCGTACCAGGAGTGGGAGACGAACTCCTGGATCTGGGAGTCGTCGTGCAGGTCCACCTCGTGGATCTTGGTGAGGTCGCGGTTGAGGATGACCCCCCGGGGGAAGAGCAGCGCCGAGGCGTCCCCAGGCTTGCCGTTGGAGGGCAGGTCGCCGTAGCACAGGAAGTTGCCCAGACCCTCGCCGCGGCTGCCCCAGTCCTTGTAGAAACTGGCGATGGCCAGGGTGTCGGGGACATAGACCTGGTCGACGAACTGGACCATGGACGAGATGATGGTCTGCACCTCGGCCAGCTTCCTGGAGTTGATGGCGGAGTCGGAGTTGAGGTCTATGGGGGAGCCCACGCCGCCGACCACGAAGTTGGGGTGCGGGTTCTTGCCGCCGAAGATGGCGTGCAGCCGGGCCGCGTCGCGCTGCCAGGCGAGGGCCTCCAGATAGTGGGCCACCGCCATCAGGTTGGCCTCGGGGGGCAGCTTGTAGGCCGGGTGGCCCCAGTAGCCGTTGGCGAAGATGCCGAGCTGGCCGCTCTCGACGAAGCCCTTGAGGCGCTTCTGGATGTCGGAGAAGTAGCCGGGGGAAGACTTGGACCAACTGCTGATGGACTGGGCCAGGGCCGAGGTCGCCTTGGGGTCGGCGCTGAGGGCATTGACCACGTCCACCCAGTCCAGGGCGTGTAAGTGGTAGAAGTGCATGACATGGTCATGCACGTACTGGGCCCCGATCATCAGGTTGCGAATGAGGTTCGCGTTGGCCGGTACCTCGTACCTGAGGGCGTCCTCCACGGCACGCACCGACGCGATACCGTGAACCAGCGTGCAGACGCCGCAGATGCGCTGGGCGAAGGCCCAGGCGTCGCGCGGGTCGCGCCCCTTCAGGATGGTCTCGATGCCGCGCACCATGGTCCCGGAGGAGTAGGCCTGGGCGATGTTCGCGCCGTCCATCTGGGCCTCGATGCGCAGGTGTCCCTCGATGCGGGTGATGGGATCGACGACGACGCGTTGATTCGCGGCACCCTTGATTGTGGCACTTTCACTCATGGTGTCTGGTCTCCAGATCGGGGCCTGGTGTCAGGCCCCTGGATTTGACGGGTGACGCGCGTCAGCCCCTGGGCGGGCCCTTCTCGACCAGATGATCGGCGATCATCTCGGTCAGGCCGACCACGGGGATGTCCATGTTGAACTCTTCCAGGCCCTCTTCGAGCTGGGTCCGGCACGTGGCACACATGGTGACCATGCGCTCCGGCTCGACCTCTTCGATCTGGGCCTTCTTGCGCTTGAAGGCGGCCATCTTGAGGGGCTCAGCCCGCTCGTTGCTGCTCACCCCGCCGCCGGCCCCGCAGCACCACTGGTACTTGCCGTGCTCCTTGAGGTCGACGAAGTTCTCCGCCACCAGGTCCATGAGGTTGCGTTGCTGCTGGATGACGCCGCTCTTGCGGGCCAGGTTGCAGGGGTCGTGCATGGAGAGCCGGTCGGTCTCCTTGCCTTCCGTCTGCAGCCGCCCCGATGCCCGCAGGTCGTCCAGGACCTCGATGATGTGGAAGACGCGGAAGGGGTACGACCGCCCGATTAGGTTGGGCCCCTCCCAGCGGATGGCGGTGTACGCGTGGCCGCACTCCGGGCTGATCACGTTCTTGACGTTGAGTTTGGTCGCGGCGCTGACCACGCGCTCCACCAATTCGGCGGCGATGTCTTTGGACCCGATCTGGATCCCGGCGTTGGTCGCCTCGAAGCAGTCCGTGCTCAGGGTCCATTTGACCCCGGCATGGTCGAAGATCTTGGTGATCGCCTCGAGGTATTCGGGGAAGTTGATAATCTCCATGGACGAGAGCAGGACCAGGTAGTCCGCCCCCGCCTTGTCCACGGGGACCTCAAGACCCGTGCTTCCCTCGACGTGCTTGATCTGGACGTCGAGCGTCTTCCATTGCAGTCCCATCGGGCTGCCGGTGCGAATGGCGCGGCCGGCGGCCCCGATCAGACCCTCCGGGGCGTGGCCCGACGCGACCATGCCCTCGCGGGTCTTACGGATCATGTACTGGAGGTCGTTGCCCACTGGGCAGACGATGGAGCACCGCCCGCACATGGAGCAGGAGTCGTACAGCAACTCCTCCCATTCCGCGAGCATCTCGTCGGTGACCTTGCGGCTGAGACCGAGGCTCGACTTGATCCGTCCCCACAGGGTGAACTCAGACTCCCAGACCAGGCGCAGGGGTTCGAGCTTGAGGATGGGGGTGTACTTGGGATCGCCCGTCTCGGTGCAGAAGGGGCAGGCGGTGGCGCAGATCCCGCAGTGGACGCAACTCGAAAAGAAGGCCGCGACGGGGGCGTCGATCTCTGCGCGCAGGGCGTTGAGCCCCCGTTCCAGTGTGAGCTCGCTCATGATTCAACCCCCTTGCGGCCAAAGATGGCGCCGTTGTACCAGCGGGCGATGAAGGCGGTGAAGACGTGGGTCAGCTTGGTAAAGGGAAACACCACCAGGAACAGGTTCACCGACAGGATGTGCAGCCCCAGGATCAGGGGATAGGGGTTGACCAGGCGATGGTAGGCCAGGTAGCCGGTGAGCAGCGGCAGGAAGGTCACCGTCCACACCAGATAGTCCTCGGGGGTACTGATGCGCTTCTTCACCGGGTGTTGCAGGCGGTGTACCAGGGTCGCCACCAGGGCCAGGATGGTGATGGCCGTGACCGCGTCCACCACCGGGTTGGGCAACCCCGGCCAGGCGATGCCCAGGACCCCGCGGAACAGCTCGATGTGGGGGATGAAGAGCAGCAGGGTGATCAGGAAACCGATGTGCCAGATCCAGCCGACTACGACGTTGAAGGGCGCCCGGGCGAAGGTCCCCGGGTCCGCCACGCTGCGGGTGAGTATGGTCTTGAAGCCCGGGCCCCACTCGCCGCCCTTGGGCTCGGCGTAGTTGGTCTTGCGCCCGAGCATGAAGATCTCGACGATGCGCACCAGCATGCCCAGTGCAAAGATGGCCAGGGCCCAGTTCAAGCCGGGGCCCTTGACCCAAAGCAGAAAACCCATCGGATCGCTCATAGCTTCTGCTCCAGTTCTTCGACGGTGACCGGTTCCCGCTCGGCCGCGGCGGTCGTGGCCCGCTTCTTGGCCAGGGCGGCCGCGACGCCGCCCACCACGGCTCCGGTGACCCCGGCGGCCAGCAGGGTGCTCCCGGGGGAGCCCAGCGGCGCGGACAGCGGTACATAGAAGCCGCCGGCATCCCAGAACTTGGGCTCGGAGCAGCCCAGGCAGGGGTGCCCGGACTCCACCGGCCAACTGGTCCCGGAGTTCCAGCGCATGGTGGCGCAGGCGTTGTAGGTGCTCGGCCCCTTGCAACCCAGGCGGTACAGGCACCAGCCCTTGCGTGCCCCCTCGTCGTCGAAGCTTTCGGCGAACAGGCCCTTGTCGTAGAAGGGGCGGCGGTAGCAGCGGTCGTGGATGGACTGGCCGAAGAAGGCCTTGGGCCGGTGGTACTCGTCGAGTTCCGGCAGCTTGCCGAAGACTAGGTACTGGGCCAGCACCCCGGTGATGACCATGGGGACCGGCGGGCAGCCGGGGACGTTGATCACCGGCTTGTCCTTGACGATGTCCAGGACCGACACGGCCCCGGTGGGGTTGGGCGCCGCCGCGGGCAGACCGCCGAACGCGGCGCAAGTGCCGACCGCGACGATCGCCTTGGCCCCCGCCACCGCCTCTTTGAGCATTTCGTAGTTGCTGATGCCGGCGATGGTGGAGTAGCCCGGGTTCATGTTTGGCCCCGGGAGCGAGCCGTCCACGACCAGCAGGTATTCGCCGTGGTTTTCCTTCATGGCCTGCTCGCGGGCGGCCTCCGCCTGGGCCCCAGCGGCGACTTGCAGGGTGTGGTGATAATCCAGGGAGATGACGTCGAAGATCAGGTCTTCCACCGTCGGTGAGTGGCTGCGCGTGAGCGACTCGGTACAGCCAGTACACTCCTGGAAGGACAGCCAGATCACGGAGGGTCGTCGCGCCTTCTCCAGGGCCGCGGCGATGACCGGTCCCATTGACGGCGGCAGGGCCATCATCGAGGCGGTGGCCGCGCAGAACTTGAGGAAGCCGCGACGCGACACCCCATGTTCCCGCAGGCTTTCGCCCAGGGTTTTACTTGCAGCCATTCTCCCTCCTAAACAGTTATCGGGGATGGATTACAACGCGCCCGTATGGTCGGCAATACGGGCGTCGAGTCTGACGATGGCGTCGGCGATGTCCTCGCTCTGGGAGCCGAGGATCTCTGGGACGCGGGAAATCTCGATGTGCAGTGCGAGGCGCTCGTCCTCCGCGTTGCGGTGGTCTACGAGCCAGACCCCGGGGAAGGCGCTCTCCCAGACCCGCGTGGGGCCCAGGGCGTCGATCTGCGCCTCGACCTCGCCACGCCCGAGCAGCGCCAGCAGACGCTCCTCGTCACCGGGTCCGAAGGGCAGGGCGTGCAGGTCGATGAGCGTTGGCTCGTCTGTCTCATTCAGGCGACGCAGGCCATGGCGGATCTCATGTAGGATGGGCATCGCATTGCCCCATTCAGTGGGTTCCGAACGGCGGTCTTCGACCACCAACCCGATGCCGTTCAATCCGTTCATGCCTTTACCTCGACGCAGACTGCGGCAAAGTCTAGGCCGTTCTGCGCGCTCCGGCGTTGACGCAGCGCAGCGAAAACACCCGTTAGGACCTGGTCCGCGGGGGGTACCGCGCGATCCGGTGTCTCGGCCGTTACAAAATCCCATACAAAATCAGTTGGATGGGTGACCAGTAGAAAACGGTAAAATAATAGACTATAGAAGCGAATCCGGCGAATGTCCGGTCGGGATTTATGTGACGGATGTGTAAACCCTGGGCACGGCGGCGGGGCGAGTGCAGGAGACAGACCCCATTGAACCCAGGGTTCAGGCAGCCTCGGCGTCCCAGCGTGCCAGCAGTTCCCGGACCCGGGCAATGACCTCCGCGACGGCCCCACGCACCTCTGGCGTTAGTTCGCTCCCCCAGTCCACCACCGCCGGCTCGATGCCGACAAGGGCGCGCCGGGGCGGCAGGCTGTCGGTGAGGCGGGCGATGTCGAGCAGGTCTGCTAGGCTGACTTCGTGCACGCTCTTGGCGTGGAGGCTCAATTGCCGGTCCATGGCCTCCCCCTCGAAGACTCGTATCGTCCCGGGGCGGGTGCCCATGGCGGCCGCGTCCACAACGATCAGGCGGTTGCACTCGGCAATGGGGCCCGCGAGGGTGAAGCTCAGGGTTCCACCGTCCAAATAGCGGATGCCGCCCGTCGCATCGCCTTCGGCCTTCATCCGCTCCACCACCCTGGGGCCGACTGCCTCATCGGTGAGCAGCGTGTTGCCGAGTCCAAGGAGCAGGGTGGATGGGGTCAAGGCCGGGTCTCCTGGGGTGGGCGAAAGGTCTCTTGCGGGGCCGGCATGGGAGCATTTAGTCTGGAAGGGGCCCTAGGGCCTGCTCGAAGGTCAAGGGTTATCGCTAAGGAGTACGTCCCCATGTGTCTCGGTATCCCCATGCGCATTCAGTCCATCGACGGGCTCATCGCCCGCTGCGAGGCCAAGGGCGTGCAGCGGGAGGCAAACTTGTTAATGCTCAGCCCCGATGGGATCGCGGTGGGGGATTACGTCGTCGTGCACCTGGGGTACGCCATGGACAAGATCAGCCCGGAGGAGGCAGCCGCGGCCTGGGACATCTATGACCAGCTTCTCGCCGCAGACACCTCCTTCAGCGGCCCCTGAGAGGCGCTGGCGCTCGACGCCGGGCCTTGCCTCATCCCAGGTAGGTCTCGGCGATTCGGTACTGGCGTTCGGCCTCGCCCTCCAAGTCTCCCTGTTCGTCGTCCATCTGGGCACAGTTGACCGCCATGCGGGCCTGAACCGCGGCCTTCCATGCACGGCTCTGACGGTCGCCGGCCTCCTGGCTCAGGGCTGCGGCGGTCGCGGCGGCAACGAAGTGGTCCGCCTGGGCCAGCCAGTCGGTGTCCTTGCCGCAGTCAGTATAGGTCTTGGTGGCGTAGCCCTTGGCGGCCCTGAGTGCATCCTCCAGCTCTGCGGGACTGGCCTCGATATTCAGTGCCGTTTCCACGGCCCGGGCGACCCGCTCGTCGCGGTTGAGGGCAATGACGCTCTTGGCGAACTGGGCACCGAGGGCGCGCTGGCGGTCCGCAGAGAGCCCGGCCAGGGCGGCGCGCAGTTCATGATCGTTGCGGATCTTTGCCATGGGAGTCCTCCTGATGCGTGATGGGCGGGTACCAGCCTCTGGATGCCTGACGCTCCAAGGAAGGTTCGGCGACGGCAGAGGCCTAGCGGACTAATATGGCCGAACTGCGTTCGGTTGCGCATTGATATGGGTCACCCAGCGAGTTTAGGGGTGAGTCGTCTGCCCTCGCTGGCTAGTCACTCCCGTGTTGTTTCGCAAGGACCCCGGTCCGGCCGATGCCGGCCGCGGCCCCACCTGCAGATCTCTCTCGGCGACCTTCCATGAAACGCACCGTCTACTTCGTCTCCGAAAGTACCGGCATCACCGCCGAGACCCTCGGCCACAGCTTGCTCTCCCAGTTCGACAGCGTGGACTTTGAGCAGGTCTACATGCCCTATATCAATACCGTGCTGCGGGCACAAGCGTTGACCCAGCGAATGCAGGAGGCCACGGAGCGCGATGGGGTGCGTCCGATCGTCTTTGCGACCATGCTCGATGCGGAGATCCGTGACGTCCTCAGGGGCGGTAACTGCTTCTATCTAGAGCTCTTCGAGGGCTTCATCGATCCCCTGAGCCGAGAGCTGGGGGTGACCCCCAGCCGTAAGTCAGGCCGTAGCCACGCCATTACCAAGCCGAGCTCCTACACCAAGCGGATCGATGCCATCAACTTCGCCATGACGAACGATGACGGTGTCCGGCCGAACAACTTCATCCACGCGGACGTGGTCCTACTCGGGGTCTCGCGTTCTGGCAAGACGCCAACCTGCCTGTATCTGGCCATGCACTACGGGTTGCGCTCCGCCAACTACCCCATCACGGAGGAGGACTTCGAACGCGGCGATGTCTCGCCCCAGGTCTGGGCTTGCCGGGACAAGGCCTTCGCCCTGACTATTGATCCGCAGCGGCTGCAGCGCATTCGGGAGGAGCGCCGGCCCGGCAGCGCCTACGCCTCCTTGGAACGTTGCCAGGAGGACACCCGCCGGGCCGGGCGAATGTTCAAGCAGCTCGGGGTTCCTGTGCTCAACACGACCAGCCAATCCATCGAAGAGATCTCCTCGCACATCCTCAAGGCCATCAAGACCCACGTCGAGTGACACCGCGTTGGCGTTGCGCCACGGCATCGGGGCTGGACCCCTGACGCGGGCTTCCTTGCCTTGAGCCGGTCCCCCCGAATCCGGATAATGCGCGGTCCTTTTGGGACTGTGTGCTGAGAACGACTGGGGACAGGGCGACATGAAGATTGGCGTACCGAAAGAGACACTCCACGGAGAGGCGCGGGTCGCTGCGACCCCGGAGGCTGTGAAGCGCCTCGTGGGCAAGGGGTTCCGGGTGACGTTGGAGGGCGGTGCCGGAGAGGCGGCCGACTATCCGGATGCGGACTACACGGCGGCGGGGGCCGAGATCGGGGATCGGGCCGGCGCCTATGCCGCCGACATTTTGCTCAAGGTCCGCCGCCCGGGTGGCGAGGACGTGGCGGCCATGCAGGCCGGGGGCGTCTATCTCGGCCTCATCGAGAGCTGCGGCGAGGACGCCACACTGTCCGCCATGCTCGCCAAGGGGATTCGGGTCCTGGGCATGGAGCGCATCCCGCGCATCTCGCGCGCCCAGTCCATGGACGCCTTGTCCTCCCAGAGCAACATCGCAGGCTACCGTGCCGTGCTGGAGGCGGCGACTCGTTACGGGCGCTTCTTCCCCATGATGATGACATCTGCGGGTTCGGCCAAGCCGGCCCGGCTGGTGGTGCTGGGCGCAGGCGTGGCCGGGCTTCAGGCCATCGCCACGGCCCGACGGCTGGGGGCCGAGGTCTGGGCCTATGACGTCCGCCCAGAGACCCGCGAGCAGATCCAGTCTCTGGGCGCCAAACCCATCGATCTCGACATCGGCGAGAGCGGTGCGGGGGTGGGCGGCTACGCCAAGGAGCTGTCCCCTGAGGCGAAGGCCCGGCAGCAGACGGCCCTGGCCGACGAACTGGCGAAGGCTCATGTGATCGTCACCACGGCACTGATCCCCTGCCGTCCCGCTCCGGTGCTAATCACCGAGGAGGTGGTCCAGCGAATGCGCCCGGGCTCGGTCATCGCCGACCTGGCGGCGGCCAATGGCGGCAACTGCCCGCTGACGGTGCCGGACGAGGTGGTGCAACGCCACGGGGTGACGCTGATCGGGTACACCAACTACCCGTCCCTGGTCGCCGCCGATGCCAGCGCCTTTTATGCCAAGAACCTGGCCAACCTGCTCGACATCATGATCGACAAGTCCGATGCGGGCCCGGTCCTCAAGGACCTGGAGCAGGACGAGATCACCAAGGCCATGCTGGTGCGCCCCTGAGGCCCCGGCAACCCACCCCATAGCGCTCGCGGAGTATTCACACCATGACCGAAACCATGGCGCTCTACGTCTTCGTCCTGGCCTGCTTCAT
>JBFZCW010000038.1:0-3570 GCA_041307765.1 Chromatiaceae bacterium | reverse complement strand
GACGTTCGATCCTGATCACGGGTTGCTCCAGCGGGATCGGCTACGCCTGTGCCCTGGGCCTTCAACAACTCGGCTATCGGGTGGTCGCCTCCGCGCGCCGGCCCGCGGACGTGGCCCGCCTGACCGGCGAGGGCTTGACCGCCGTGCGGCTGGACCTGGACGACCCCGCAAGCATCGCGGAGGCACTGGAGCAGGCCCTGGGCCACACTGGAGGCCGCCTCGACGCCCTGTTCAACAACGGGGCCTACGGCCAACCCGGGGCCGTGGAGGACCTAACCCGGGACTGCCTGCGGGCCCAGTTCGAGACCAACCTCCTCGGCTGGCACGACCTGACCTGCCGCGTCATTCCCTTGATGCGCCGCCAGGGCGAGGGACGCATCGTCCACAACAGCTCGGTCCTCGGCCTAGTGGCCCTGCCCTTCAGGGGGGCCTACGTGGCCAGCAAGTTCGCCCTCGAGGGGCTGACGGACACCCTGCGGCTTGAGTTGGCGGGGACCGGCGTCCACGTCAGCCTCATCGAGCCGGGCCCCATCGCCAGCCGCTTCCGCGACAACGCCCACCGCAAGTGGCAGGAGTGGATCGACGCCGAGCGTAGCCCCCATCGGGCCGCCTACCTCGCCATGGAGCGGCGGCTCCTCAAAGAGGGCCCGGCGGCCCCCTTTACCCTGCCCCCGGAGGCGGTCCTCAAGCGCCTGATCCACGCCCTGGAGAGCCCGCGGCCCAAGGCGCGTTACTACGTCACCACCCCGACCCATGTCCTCGCCGGCCTGCGGCGGGTCTTGAGCACCCGCGGGCTGGATTGGGTGCTCCGGCAAGTCTCCGGCGGCGGGTCAAGGTGACCTGCAACCCTGCCCGCCCTCACTCCGGCGGCTTTGGGAGCTGCTGGACGATGCACTCCACCGCCCGCGAGCTGTCGCCCACCGGGTAAAAGGCGCTCAGGTCATCCGCGTACTTCGCCCTGGCGACGTCCCCGAAGTAGAGTTTGGAGGTCAGATCGACGAAGTAGACGTCGTCCTGACTCTGCAAAAGCCAGGCGATAGTTCCGGTGCCCACGTTCAGATTTCCGCACTGCTTGCCGACCTGGGTGAGGAAGGCGTTGGCGCCCGGGTCCTCCACCAGCGAGTCGCGTACAAAACCCTCCTTGCCGCAGCCCGCCAGGGTGGCGATGAGCCCCGCCAGCATCAGGCCACGACGGGCAGGGGTCCAATCAACGTTCATACAGGCCATGAGGCGACCTCCAGGGTGTTGGCGCGCGGCGACGGGATCTTAGCGCTGCTGCGGTATGTACGCATACGCCTTCGGCACATTGGCCCCCTTGATCTCAAACGCCTGGGTCTGCCAGAAGCTGCCGAGGTCCGCGACCTGACCCGCTGGGTAGGTGCCGATCTTGACCTCGTTGCCGGTGACCTCGTAGCTCCCGGTCCCCGGCGGCATCTGCAGCGAAACCCGGCAGGGGCTGGAGTCGCAGTTGCCGGTATCGCCGGGGGCCAGGGTGACCTGGTCGAAGCCGGAGACCGACTTGCCGGTAGAGGCGCAGGCGGCAAGCAGGCACAAGGCCCCAGCGGAAACAAGGGCGAGCGCCGCGCGGTGCGTCCGAATCAGGGTAGGCGGGAACAGGGACATGGTCAGACTCCTCTGTCTGTGGAACGTGGTTCTTGGAGGTCAGGCGAATTCCGGCGGGTGCCGGGGAAGTACCGGGGTTGGGGCCATCGCAACCGCATCAGCCCAGAAGGGCGCCGCCCTGGTATCCACCGGGGTAGCACCATCCGCGGATTACAGCGGAAGCTGACGCCCAGCGCCGGGCCGGTCATGCGCAGGTCCGCATCCTTTTCGTCAAAGTCGTAGGACAGACTGCGAATGGAGAGGCTGACATCGCCCCAGCCGAAGCTGTAACCCAGGCCCAGGAGGGCCTGCCAGGTCCAGTTCGGGGAGCCCGTCCCGATGTCGGCGTAGTAGGGCATGAACCAGCGGCCGTCGCCGAAGCGCACCTGGCCCTTGACGCCGACGATCCCGTCCCACTCCGTGAGATTGCGCGAAACCTGGCCCGAGGTGTCCAGGAAGTCCCTGGAGCCACGCAGGTCCCACTTGAGGTCGGTCTCGACCCCGACGTAGCGGAACCCGGCGAGCACGTCGAGGTTCCAGGTGGGGCTGCGGGCGACGGTGTAGGCGCCCGCCAGGGTCCACACGGTGGTGGAGAGGCTGGCAGTGACATCCCGGCTGATCGCCGTCAGCGGCCGGCCGTCTGGTCCTGTGATGTTGCGGACGTGGGACCGCTCGTCGCCGAGGTCCATGTCGATGATGTCGGTGAAAACCGACCAGTTGCCCTTGCGTGCCTCGCCGGTCACCATGCCCGCAAAGTTGAGGTTCTCGAGGTAATCGTTGGGGCCGATCTCGGTGCTCAGGCTCACATCCCGCAGGACCGCCCCGGCGGCGGTACGCAGGCCCGGGAGGCGCGCGTCGATGCTGCCGTTGATGTTCGGCAGCCACACATAGGGGGTCAGGCTGAAGTGCCAGGCCCCGTCGTAGGGATCGACCGCCGCCAGGGCGGGGGCCGTCGCCGTCAGCGACCCGAGGGCCAGGGCCGCCAAAACGGGCTTCATGTGTCTCGCTTGAATCATGTCAACCTCATCTAGTTCACAACGCCGCCGCAGCGATGCAGCTTCTTGCGCGTTCTTTATTTGGGAAACATCAACTGGACCTGGGCGCGGATCTGCCAGTCGGCGCCGTCGTCGGGCGTGACTGCGTTGTAGTACGCCGAGAGCTGCGTATTCACCGGCAGCTTGCCGAGGTGGAAGATCTTGCCCACGCCGCCGCCGATCGGGATGGTCCAGCGGTTGTCGCTGTCTGCCGTCCAATCGACGGTCAGGATCGGCGCGCTGGTGAGATACAGGCCGCCCTTGAAGTTGTAATTCACGAAGGGCTGGATCAGGCCGTTGTTGTAATAGCCGCCATGCTTGGCGTCGGTCAGGGACCAGATGTTGTTCACCAGGGCGCCATAGACCCAGGGATCGCCGTGGTCGAGGTGCAGCACCACAAAGGAGGGTCCCAGACCCCAGTTCCCATTGCCCAGCTCCTCGCTGGTGTTGGTCGGAAGCTGGAGGACCGGCCCCGCGCCCCAGATCCATTTGCCGGGGTTGGCCGGCGAGAGGAAAGCGGTGAACACGGTATCGCCGATGCCGGAGGTGGCCTCGATGTTGGGCGCCAAGTCCGGCATCCAGATCACCGGGACTATGGTCCGAGTGATGATGTTCCAGTCCTTGCTGATCGAGATCGGAATCACCGGTTGGATGTTAAGGATGTTCTGCGTCCCTTGCTCCGGCCCGAAATTGAGATTGGTGTTGTTCTGGAACGGCAGGCTGATCAGGTTGCCGACCGGGTTCTGCGCGAGCTTGGCCAGCTCCTCGGCGCTCATCGCGGCCATGGCGGCCCCGGACGAAAGCAGCATGGTCGCGAAAACGGTACCTGCCAACCATCGAATATCGAGTCCTGTCTTCATACGTTGTTTCGCTCTTTGTGTGTTGTCCGACTACTGTCTGGCTCCCACGCGCCATCGTGAGAGCATTGCGGGAG